>DATLCV010000013.1:0-151916 GCA_035526225.1 Mycobacteriales bacterium | reverse complement strand
CCTAGGAGCACTCGGGCCACAGATGGCGGCTTTCCTGCTGACCTTTCCCGTGGACTGGTTCGCGACGTTGCAGACCTGGTATCGCGGTTCCCGTGAGGCACGCCTTCGCTTTGGAATCACTGGCTTCGTCTACCCCTACTACGGCTGGCGGTACGCCTTCCGAGGCCGGACGAGGCCCTGGGGTGCGCTCACCCATGCCGAGCGTGTGCACCTCAACCCAGAACGCGCCGGAGTCGAGTCGGGGCCTCCGCCGCGTCGCAACTACTGGCCCGAGTAGGAGACGCGGCGCGACAGGTGAGTAGTACCTGTTCTCCGCTCTCGCCTGACAGCGGAGAGCGCCGCCTACCCCCGGCCGTCCGGGGTGGAGGTAACGACGCACTAGCCCATCGAAAACGGAACATCGGACCGATCAGGACCGGCGTGATGTTCCGTTGTTCAGCGGTTCTCGCGGCCGATGGAGAATGCTGCCCGCGTGCCGCCGAGGGCTCGGTGACGCGCCCTACTCGTCGTCGCCGGACAGCTGCCAACGCGGCCTCCTGGCGGTCACCGACCGACGGCCGGTGAAGACGCTCTTGGGCAGCTGCCGGTTGCCGGACAGCCTCCTGGGCCGTACGTGTTGCCGCGCTCATCGCCCCACCCGGCCAGGGCGCCAGCGATGCACATGAGGATCACCGTCCATCGCCTCACGCTGATGGGACGCAGCATCTACGGGCTGGGTTCACCGACGGGCACGCCGGCTACCGAGGCGGCTCAGGCTGCGCAAGGCAGTGCTGGGCCGAACCAACCGGCGCGACCCGCCGTACGGCGAAGGGGCCCGGCCGTGACGGCGCGGGCCCCTTCGGCGGGACGTGCGGGGACTACGCGAGCAGGCCGGCGAGGGCCATGATCTCGTCGCTGGTGCTGTTCGGCACCATGTAGCCGTCCTGCTTCTCGATCTCGTCCCAGTGCGTCGCCACGTCCTCGGCCGTGATGGCCGCGCCCTTGCCGGCGAACCAGCCGGGAGCGATCCCCTCGAAGACGCGCGCGAAGCGACCGCCGGCCGCGCTGTAGTAGCCGTGCGTCGTCGTGCACGCCTCGCTGCACAGGTAGGTCACCAGCGGGGTGATCGTCTCCGGGGAGAAGGCGTCCGCGAACGCGCCCAGGAGCTCTTCGGTCATGCGGGTCTTGGCCACCGGCAGGAGCACGTTGGACAGGATGTTGCTCTTCGCGCCCTCGACGGACAGCACGTTCGACAACCCGATCAGACCGGCCTTGGCCGCGGCGTAGTTTGCCTGGCCGAAGTTGCCGAAGTGGGCGTTGGAGGAGGTGAACACGAAGCGCCCGTAAGCGTTCTCCTTCATCACCGCGAAGGCGGGCTGGGAGACGTAGAACGCGCCCTTGAGGTGCACGTCGAGGACGGCGTCGAGGTCCTCCCAGGACATCTTCAGGAAGCTCTTGTCGCGCAGGATGCCGGCGTTGTTCACGACGATGTCGACCTTGCCGAACGCGTCCACGGCGGTCTTGACGATGCTCGCCCCGCCCTCGGGGGTGGAGACGCTGTCGTAGTTCGGGACCGCGTCGCCGCCGGCTGCCTTGATCTCGTCGACGACCTTCTGCGCGGCCGTGCCGTCGCCGCCGCGCCCGTCGACGCTGCCGCCGAGGTCGTTGACGACGACCTGCGCGCCGCGGCGGGCCAGGTCGAGGGCGTAGGTGCGGCCGATGCCGCCGCCGGCGCCGGTGACGATCGCGACGCGACCGTCGAAGGTGATGTCAGTCATGCGTCCCACTCAGTCTCACCGCCTCCGCGTGAGGCGGACCAGGGGCCATTCTCGCGCACGAGGTGAACCGCGGCTCACGCAGGGCTAGGTTCGAGGCTGTGACGGTGCGCGTGGAGGACGACGGTCCTGTCCGGGTGGTGGTGCTCGACCGCCCCGAGGCGCGAGGGGCCGTCGACGGACCTCATGCCGCGGCGCTCCTCGCCGCGTTCGAGGAGCTGGAGGAGCGCGACGACCTGCACGTCGGGGTGCTCACCGGAGCCGACGGGCACTTCTGCGCCGGCGCCGACCTGAAGGCCGTCGCGGCGGGGGAGATCCCCGTGGTCCCGTACGGCGACGGGCCGGGGCCGATGGGTCCGACCAGGTTGCAGCTGACGAAGCCCGTCGTTGCGGGGATCGAGGGCCACGCCGTCGCCGGTGGCCTGGAGCTGGCGCTGTGGTGCGACCTGCGCCTGGTGGCGCAGTCCGCTGTGCTGGGGGTGTTCTCCCGCCGCTGGGGCGTGCCTCTCATCGACGGGGGCACCGTCCGGCTGGCGCGGCTCGTGGGGGAGTCCGTCGCCCTCGACCTCGTGCTCACCGGTCGTGCCGTCGGGGCGGAGGAGGCGCTGCGGCTCGGGCTGGCGAACCGGGTCGTGCCGGACGGGCAGGCGCACCAGGCCGCGCTGGCGCTGGCGCACGAGCTCGCGGTGTTCCCGCAGACGTGCCTGCGGCAGGACCGCGCATCCGTGCTCGAGCAGGGCGGGCTGCCGGTCGCCGAGGCGATGGCCAACGAGTGGCGGCTGGGCCAGGTGGCGCTGGAGGAGGCCATGGAAGGAGCGAACCGGTTCGTCGGGGGTCAAGGACGTCACGGCGCGGCTACGTGAAGTAACCGCCTCCGGCAGGCATACTGGGCGGTCGGAGGGGGTATCACCGTGGGTTCTCTGACGTCTCGTGGCCGTGCGCTGGTCGTGGCCGCGTTCCTGCTGTCGGCCGCGCTGTGCAGCACGGCGGCTGTCGCGCTCGTCGAGGCGAGCCGTGATGACGACGCGACCCCGCGGGCGCTGGCCTCCGCGAGCCCGACGCCGGCCCCTACCGAGGAGCCGACGCCCTCGCCCTCGCCCACGGCGGCGGTCACGGCCACGCCCACCGTCGCGCCGACCGCCAGCGCGTCGCCGAAGCCCACCGCGACGGTCACCACCAGCCCCGCCCCGCGGGTCACGGCCTCCCCGCGACCCTCGGCGACGCGCACCGCGCAGCCGGCAGGCCTGTTCCTCGACGCGATCCTGGACCCTGCCAACGGCACGTCCCCCGGCGCAGACGTCGGCCTGTTCGCGCACGCGACGGACGGCGACGGCACGATCCGCCTCGTCTCGGTCACGTGGGGCGACGGCACGAAGTCCACCACCGCCGAGGTCACCGAGTGCGCGGCGCAGGGGCCTGCGGACTGCAAGGACTTCGAGCTGCACCACACTTATGCCGCGGCCGGCACCTACACGGTCACGCTGACCGTGGCGAGCACCGGCGGCATCCCGGAGTCCGCGTCGGTCAGCCTGAAGGAGCACGTGAACGGACCGTCTCCGGAGCCGTCCCCGACCACGCCCTGAGGCCCACCCCCTCCCGCAGGTCGCGTCTAGCGTGAAGCGGGTGCTGAACGCCCGGGAGCTGCTCGACGTCGCGCTCGCGGCGATCCCGGGTGCGCAAGCGCGCGAGGGCCAGCACGTCATGGCCGAGGCGGTTGCCGAGGCCCTGAGCAAGGGCACGCACCTGCTGGTCCAGGCCGGGACGGGCACCGGCAAGTCCGTGGGCTACCTCGTGCCGGCGCTCGCCAGCGGCAAGCGCGTCGTCGTGGCCACCGCCACGAAGGCGCTGCAGGCGCAGCTGGTCGACAAGGATTTGCCGCGCGTCGTGGAGGCGCTCGCACCCTCGCTCGGCCGCACCCCGACGTTCGCCCTCGCCAAGGGTCGCTCGAACTACGTCTGCCTGCAGCAGCTCGGTGGAGGGGGTGCCCTGGAGCCGGAGCAGGACGAGCTGTGGGACGGGCCCACGTCGATGACCGGGCAGCAGGTCGTGCGGCTGCGCGAGTGGGCGCACGAGGCGGTGACGGGAGACCGCGACGAGGTCCCGTTCCCGGTCAACGACCGCGCCTGGCGCCAGCTGTCGGTCAGCGCGCGCGAGTGCCTGGGCACCAAGTGCCCCGACCGGGTCGACTGCTTCGCGGAGCGGGCGCGCGAGCAGGCGAAGGAGGCCGACGTCGTCGTGGCCAACCACGCCCTGCTGGCCCTGGACGCCTTCACCTCCGTCCAGGTGCTGCCGGAGCACGACGCCGTGGTCCTCGACGAGGCGCACGAGTTCGTCTCCTCGGCGACCGAGGCGCTGACCCACGAGCTGACCGCGCCGGGCGTGCGCCGGGCAGCCGCGGCAGCGAAGCCGTACGTCTCGGAAGCGCTGCACGAGCGACTGGAGGACGCGCACGCCGTCCTGGACGGCGCGGTCCAGGGTTTGGAGCCGGGGTGGCTGCCGGTGGTCCCGGGCCACCTGCTCGACGCCTTGGGTGTCGTGCAGCAGGCGTGCGGCACGGCCGCCGTCGACGTCGGCAAGGCGGACGACGGCGACGGCGAGCTCGAGGTGGCCCGTCGCGAGCGGGTCAAGCAAGCCCTGGCCGAAGTCGCGGAGGCCGCAGGAGAGCTGCGAGCGCCCCACGAGCGCAGTGCTGTCTACGTCACCCAGGACCGGGCGCTGCGCGTGTCCCCGCTGCACGTCGGTGCTGCTCTGCAGGCCGGGCTGTTCGGCGAGGCGACGGTCGTCGCCACGTCCGCGACCCTCACCCTGGGCGGGTCGTTCCAGCACGTCGCGCGCGACCTCGGGCTCCCGTGGCCGGAGGACAGCTGGCGGGGGATCGACGTCGGCAGCCCCTTCGACTACGGCCGGCAGGCGCAGCTGTACGTCGCCCACGACCTGCCCGACCCCACGAAGCAGTCCGCCGCGTGGCAGGACGCCGTCGACCGGCTCTGCGCCGAGCTCGTCCAGGCAGCCGGTGGTCGCACCCTGGCGCTGTTCACCAGCGCTGCCGCGGCCGCGAGGGCCGCCGCCGCGGTGCGGGCGGCGACCGACGTACCCGTGCTGCTGCAGGGCGAGGACACGCCGGGAGCGCTCACGCACCGCTTCGCCGCCGACGCGCGCACGTGCCTGTTCGGCACCCGCTCGTTCTGGCAGGGCGTCGACGTGCCCGGTACGTCGTGCCAGCTGGTGATCCTCGACCGGATCCCTTTCGCGTTCGTCGACGACCCGCTCGTCAGGGCACGGCAGGCCGACGCCGGCGACCGGGCCTTCATGCAGGTGACGCTGCCACCGGCGGCGGTGCTGCTCGCCCAGGGCGCCGGACGCCTCATCCGGTCCACCGCCGACCGCGGCGTGGTGGTCGTGCTCGACCCACGACTGGCGACCGCGAGGTACGGCGAGGTGCTGCTGCGCACCCTCCCGCCGTTCTACCGGGCGCGCTCGCTCGAGGCGGTGCTCACCTCGCTGCGCGCCATCGACACCTCGGCCGAGGAGATCCAGCCCGTCGGCCCACCGCCCGCCGAGCGCCGCCGCGCCCGCTAGGACCAGGGCGAGGACGGCAGGTGCTCGTCGAGGTCGCCGCCGGCACTGCACGCGCCGGTGACGTAGTCGTCAGGCATGCGTGGGTAGACCTGCTGCCAGTAGCGCACGGCGAGGGCGCGGGCCTGGTCCGGCGTCGCCCCGAGCCGCTGCGCCGTGACGGCGTCGCGCTGCACGGCCTGGCACTCGGCGACCTCCTCGCTGCGCTCACCGCGCATGTGCATCGCCTCGTGCGTCAGCACGTGGACGGCCATCATCTCGTCCCAGCTCGGGTCAGCCCGGTGCGAGGAGTAGCTCCTGAGGTGCTTGCACTGCTCGCGCTTGATGAGGGTGCGCGGTTCGGGCACCCCGGCGGCGTCGAAGGCCACCCACCCGAGCTCGCTGCCGGCGTCGACGAACGCCTCCGCACCGTCCTGGCAGTGCACCGAGACCGACCGACCGGACAGCTCGGACGCGACCTTGGCCAGCTGCCGCTCCTGCACCTTGCGCTGGGCGCCGGGGATCGCGGCGACCACGGCCACCAGCACCAGCAGGCTCACGCCCAGCACCGGCAGGTCCCGCTCGCGGCCCAGCGCGTCCCTCCGGTGCGTGCCCCAGTTGACCATCAGGCCGAAGGCGCCCACGGCGCATCCGACGCTCAGGGCACCCAGGACAGAGCTCACCCGAGGGTCTTCGGCAGGATGGGGTCTGTGCGTGAGCGTAGAAGCGAGCTGCCGGAGGTAGGGCGCGCCAGAGTCCTGCCGGAGACAGCGAGCGCCGGAGCGAACCGTGGGCACTGACGACGTGATCGGCGACGGGTCCCTGCTGGTGGGGCGGGCGGGCGGCGTGGCGACCGTCACGTTGAACCGCCCCGACAAGCACAACGCCATCCACCTCGCCATGTGGGAGGCGTTCACCCCGCTCATGGACGAGCTCGGTGCCGACGACGAGGTCGACGTCATCGTGCTGCGCGGCCCGGCCGGGGGTCCGTTCAGCGCCGGTGCCGACATCAGTGAGTTCACCAGCCTGCGCAGCACGCCCGAGAGCGCCGAGCGGTACGGCGAGGCGGTGACCTCGGGGGAGCGGGCCATCATCGGCTGCCCCACGCCGACGGTGGCGGTGGTGGAGGGCTTCGCGATCGGCGGAGGCGCCCAGGTGGCACTCGCGTGCGACCTGCGGCTGTGCTCCCCGGGTGCCCGCTTCGGCATCACCCCCGCGAAGCTCGGCATCGTCTACGCGCTGCAGTCCACGGCGCGCCTCGTCGACGTGGTGGGCCCGGCCTGGGCGTCCTGGATCCTCATGACGGGTGACCTGGTCGATGCCGAGACCGCTCTGCGCATCGGGCTCGTCCACGAGGTGACGGCCGACCTGGAGAGCCGGACGGCGGATCTCACGGCCACGCTGGGCAGCCGCGCCCGGGTCTCACTGCTGGGTGCCAAGGCGCTGGTCGCGAAGGCTGCTGCCGGGGAGCGCACCGAGGACGCCGAGGTGCTGCAGCACTACCACGCCTCCCTGCACGGGCCCGAGTACGCCGAGGGCGTTCAGGCCTTCCTGACCAAGCGCTCCCCGGACTTCAGGGGAGCCCGCCGCTCCTGAGCGGTCAACGGGTGAACAGGTCGGGTGGCGGCGTGGGGATCGCCGGCGGCTGCGCGTCGGTGGCCGGGCGGGTGCCGGCGGCGAAGCTGCGGCCCTCCACCACCCGGGCGCGGGCGTGTGCCCGGGTCGTCACCCGGCGCAGCCGGTCCTCGTCGTACGGCGCGTCGGAGCCCGTGAGCACGAGGTTGCCGAACCTCCGGCCGCGGAGCACCGCGGGGTCGGCGACGACCAGCACGTGCGCGAACACCTCGGCCAGTGCCGCCGCCTGCTGGCGCGCGAAGCACAGCGGACCCGTGTCGCCCAGGTTCACGGCGTACCGGCCGTTCGCCGTGAGGACGCGACGGGCCTCCTGGACGTGCTCGAGCGTGGCCAGGTGCGCGGGCACCTGCGAGCCGACGAAGACGTCGGTCACCACGAGGTCTGCGGTCGGGCTCAACGCGGCCAGGGCTGCGCGGCCGTCGCCCACCCTGAGCTTGAACCCCGGGGTGCCGAGCTGCGCGCGCACGACCTCGGCCAGGCGCCCGTCCGCCTCCACGACGACCTGGGTGGACCCTGGCCGGGTCGCGGCGACGTAACGCGCCAGGGTGCAGGCGCCGCCCCCGAGGTGCAATGCCGTGACCGGTCCGGGGGGCAGCTCGTCCACCACGTCAGCGAGCCAGCGCACGTAGTCGAACTCCAGGTACGACGGGTCCTGCAGGTCGAGGTAGCTCTGCGGCGTGCCGTCGACGAGCAGCATCCAGCCGTTCGGCCGGTCGAGGTCGCGGACCAGCTCGGCGGTGCCGAAGTCGACCTCCCAGGTGCCGCCCCTCGCCTCAGCCGATCTCGCCACCCCTGCCGTCCGTGCGGATGTCGGCGATGTCCTTGCAGGTGTCGCAGACCGGCAGCTTCTTGGGGTCCTTCGTGGGCGTGAAGACGTGGCCGCACAGCGCCTCGACCGGCGTGCCGAGGATGTACGCCTCGGTCACCTTCGCGGGGTCCTTCACGATGTGCGCCACCGAACCGGGGTCCTGGAGCTCGCGCTCCTCGGTGCGCTCGTCGACGAGCGTGCTGCTTCCCAGGGACGGAGTGGTCATGGCCACGATGGTAGGTCGTGGCCTTGAAGACACGATCGGGTTCAGAAGCAGGGACGAGCCGGCCGATACGGGTTAGCGTGGGGACGCGCACCGGTCCTCCAAGGCCCCCGGTCCCACACTCGTCGCTACGAGCGACACACCGCCGAGAGGCGACCTGAGGGCCGGTGCGCGCACCCACACCACTTGGAGCTGCCGTGGCCGAGGACCGCCCTTCTCGGGTTCGCTGCATGCCCCCTCACGAGGTGGACAGCCACATCCCGGTCGCCGACGAGCAGGAGGCGGAGCTGGTGCGGCGCCTCGAGGTCGCCCTCGCCCAGCTGCCGGCGGCGGAGCGCACGGCCGTGGTCGCCGCCATCGCGTACTCCGGCGGCTCCGTCGGCGCGGCGATGGAGCTCGGGGTGGAGGTCGTCGATGCCGACGCCATCACCCGCAGCGGCCTGCAGCTGCTGCGGGCGGCACTCGACGACCTCGACGCCCACGGGGCTCCGCTCTAACGGGTGCGCCCCAGCGCCGCCAGCCAGCGCGTCTGCGGGTCCGCGTCGGCCGGCACGTCCACCGGCGGGGCGAAGTAGTCGCTCGGGCCGAACTGGGCGAGGACGTCCGCGGCCCAGCCCTGACCCCAGGCGACCAGGTCGTCCGGGACGGTGTCGTCCTGCCCCAGTGCCCGAGCGAGGTCCCAGGCGTGCACGAGGACGTCGCCACCGACCTGGTCGGCGTAGTACTGCCCCGAGTAGGCGCCGAAGGACAGCTGAACGGTCCGCTCCAGCGCCCCGGGCTGGTCGAGCGCCTCGTGGGCGGCCTGGCAGTGGTGGTGGAACGCGGCCAGCGGGTCCGTGCCGAGCAGGTCGCCGTCGAGGGCGTCGCCGACCTCGGCGATCGTCTTGCCGTTCACGAGGGGCGCGATCCACGCCAGCTCGCCGACCACGTGCTGCACGAGCGCCTGCACGTCCCAGTCCGCGCACGGCGTGGGACGGCCGAGGTCTTCCGCGGTGAGCGCGTGCATCGGGGCGTCGAAGCAGTTCACAGCCTTCTGGAACCGGGTGACGACCTCGTGCACGGCGTGCTCCCCTACTTGAACTCAGGCGGTCCCGGGACCGTGGCGTTCGGGGTGTTGCTGTAGGCCGGGTCGACCTTGGTGCCGCCGGCCGCATCGGTGACCCACCAGGTCACCGCGCCGAACAGCAGGGTCGCGACCATCGACGCGAGG
The DNA here is from genome assembly GCA_035526225.1 of Mycobacteriales bacterium. Taxonomy (GTDB): domain Bacteria; phylum Actinomycetota; class Actinomycetes; order Mycobacteriales; family SCTD01; genus RYN-111. The sequence goes on along the minus strand of DATLCV010000013.1, from coordinate 142,731 downwards.
ATGAGTCGGGTGTTGCTCTTGGCCATGCCAGGAATCTAGCGCGCGACGGGCGAGGGGCCGGCGCGGCGGTCAGACCGGCATGTCGTCGGCACCGGTGTCCCGCGTGGTCATGGGCACCCCCGAGGCCTCGGCCCACCGCAGCGCACGCTGCTCCTGGGCCATCTGCTGCCGCAGCGCGAACCGCTGATCGCGGTGCAGCTCGAGGTGGGCGCGGTCGATCCGGCTGCGCCGCCCGTCGGTGCCGACGTGCGAGGGCAGCTGCCCGGTGTCGAGCAGCCGGATGACGGCGGTGGGCGACATGCCCAGCTCCACGGCTGCCTCTTCGATGCTCACGTCCTGCGCCACGTCGCTCACGGGGTCAGTGTCCCAGCCCGCGCGCGTCATGGGCGTCAACCCGCGGGCACGAGGCAGAAGAGGTTTCCCTCCGGGTCGCGCAGGGTCCGCCACCTGACCCCGAAGTCCTCCACGTCCGCCTCGACCGTCGCCCCGAGGGAGAGCGCCCGCTCGGTGTCCGCGTCGACGTCGTGGCTGTCGATGTCGAGGTGCACCCGGCCGCGCCCTGCGGCCGGCTCATCCACCTGCTGGAAGACCAGCCTGGCGTTGCCCTCGGGCACCGGGTGGAGCCCGAGGTACTGGCCGACCTCGCCCCGCACCGTCGTACCGAGCAGCGCGCACCAGAAGGCCGCGAGGGCGTGCTTGTCGACGCAGTCGACGACGATGGTGTCCAGCCGCATGACCCAGAGCCTGTCACGGGGCTAGGTTCTGGATCATGTCCACGCGCCCGGACTACCAGGTCGCCGTCGCCGAGCTGCGAGCGCAGCTCGCGGCACTGCCGCCCGGGGCGCCCGTCCGGCTCGGCAAGCGGACCTCCAACCTGTTCCGCCAGCGCGCCGAGGTGAGCGCAAGACTGGACGTGAGCGCGTTCGGTGGCGTCGTCGAGGTGGGTGACGGGTTCGCTGACGTCCTCGGGATGACGACGTACGAGGACCTCGTCGCAGCCACGCTCCCGACCGGGCAGATGCCGCTCGTGGTGCCGCAGCTGAAGACGATCACCCTCGGGGGCGCGGTCACGGGGGTCGGCATCGAGAGCTCGAGCTTCCGCAACGGCACCCCGCACGAGTCGGTGCTGGAGATGGACGTGCTCACCGGTGACGGTCGTGTCGTCACCTGCTCGCGCAGCACGAACGCCGACCTGTTCTACGGCTTCCCGAACTCCTACGGCACCCTGGGCTACGCCCTGCGGCTGCGCATCGAGCTGGAGCGCACGCACCCCTACGTCCACCTGCGGCACGTGCGGTGCCGCTCCGTGGCCGAGGCGGCGCAGGTGATGCGCCGGCACAGCACGGACGGCACGGCCGACTTCGTCGACGGGACGTGGTTCTCCCCGACGGAGGCCTACGTCACCCTGGGCAGCTGGGCCGACAGCGCGCCCCTGCTGTCGGACTACACCGGTCAGCAGGTCTACTACCGCTCGGTCCAGCGCCGTACCGAGGACTGGCTCACGGTCCACGACTACCTGTGGCGGTGGGACACCGACTGGTTCTGGTGCAGCCGCGCCTTCGGCGTGCAGGACCCGCGCATACGCCGGCTCGTGCCGCGCAGGTACCTGCGCAGCGACACGTACTGGAAGCTCGTCGCCTTCGAGCGCCGGCACGGGTGGAAGGCGGCCTGGGACCGCCGGCGCGGGCGCCCGGACCAGGAGTACGTCATCCAGGACGTCGAGGTCCCCGTGGACGCTCTCACCGAGTTCATGGACGTGTTCGCGAGCGAGGTGCCGATCGAGCCCGTGTGGTTCTGCCCCCTCAAGCAGCGCTCTGCCGACGACGTGTGGGAGCTCTACCGGCTGGACCCCGACACGCTGTACGTCAACGTGGGCTTCTGGTCCTCCGTGCCGGTGAAGGCGGACCCGGCGCACCACAACCGCCTGGTCGAGGACCTCGTCGACCGGCTCGGCGGGCGCAAGTCGCTGTACAGCACCGCCTTCTACGACCGCGAGCGCTTCTGGGAGCTCTACAACGGTCCGGCGTACGACGTCCTGAAGAAGTCCTACGACCCCGACTCCCGGCTCCTCGACCTGTTCGCCAAGGTCGTGGAGCGCCGCTAGACCTCTCGAGACCCTGGAGGAGCCATGACCCGCACACCCGTCGCCGAGGTCCTCGCGACCGTCCTTCCGCAGCGCACGCGGGTGGAGGCCTACGACGGCTCGCGCGCGGGTGACCCCGACGCGGACGTGGTCCTCACCGTCAAGCGCCCGCAGGCCCTGTCGCACCTGGTGTCCGCACCTGGTGCCCTCGGCCTGGCGCGCGCCTACGTGTCCGGGGAGATGGACATCCAGGCGCCGAACCACTACATCGCGCTGAAGACCCTGAGCCGCACGCGGATGGGCGACCTCACGGTGGTCGAGCGGCTGCGCGTGCTGCGCGACCTGGGGCGGGAGGCGCTGCACTGGGTCGAGCCGCCCCCCCAGGAGGTGGGTGCCAAGCGCTACCTGTCCGGCCTGCGGGCGCACAGCAAGCAGCGCGACGCCGCCGCGATCTCGCACCACTACGACGTGAGCAACACCTTCTACGAGTGGGTCCTCGGGCCGTCGATGGCCTACACCTGCGCGGTCTTCCCCACGGAGGCCGCGACGCTGGAGGAGGCGCAGTTCCACAAGTTCGACCTCGTGTGCCGCAAGCTCGGTCTGCGCCCGGGGATGCGGCTGCTCGACGTCGGCTGTGGCTGGGGCGGCATGGCGATGCACGCCGCCGAGCAGTACGGGGTTCAGGTCGTGGCGGTCACGCTGTCGCGACAGCAGGCGGAGTGGGGGCGCAAGGCCGCCGCGGAGCGCGGGCTGTCCGACCTGGTCGACATCAGGCACAGCGACTACCGCGACGTGCGGGAGACCGGCTTCGACGCGGTCAGCTCCATCGGCCTGACCGAGCACATCGGGATCGCCCAGCTGTCGTCGTACGCGCGGTTCCTCGCCGGGAAGCTGGTGCCGCAGGGACGCCTGCTCAACCACTGCATCACGCGACCGGACGACCACTCGCGTCCGATCAGCAAGCGCGGGTTCATCGCGCGGTACGTCTTCCCCGACGGAGAGCTGCCGGCCGTCGCACGCATCGTCCGCGAGCTGCAGGGAGCCGGCCTCGAGGTGCAGCACGAGGAGAACCTGCGCGTGCACTACGCCAAGACGCTGACGGGTTGGTGCGAGAACCTCGACGCCCACTGGGAGGAGGCTGTCGAGGAGGTCGGCCTCGGCACCGCGCGGGTGTGGGCGCTGTACCTCGCCGGGTCGCGGCTGGGCTTCGAGCGCGACGAGATCGAGCTTCACCAGGTGCTCGCGACCAGGACCGCCGAGGGCCGGAGCGGGATGCCGCTGCGCCCCGACTGGGGCGGCGTCTAGCGTCAGTCCTCGACGTGGGGTGTGGGCAGTCGGTTCGCCGGCCGCTGCGGCGCGACGACCGAGTCCCCGGTGCGCCGCGGCCCCGTCCACGGCCCCGGTACGGCGTCGAGCCGGTCGGCGAGGGCGTACGCCACCGCCTCGTAGTTGACGCGCCACCCGCGGAAGTCGGGCCAGGCCTGCGCCGGCGTGCGCTCGGTGGCGAAGGTCGTCGAGGTGATGCGGGCGACGCCCCCCAGGTACTCGTCGTACGACAGTTGCAGAGGGCTGTCGGGGTCGGGGTCCTCGTCGACCTCCAGCCCGACGCTGTCGGCGATCGAGCGCAGGGCGGTGAAGCCCATGCGCAGGCACAGCCGGGCCTGCATCACCGGCGCCGTCGTGGGGGACAGGGCGAGCCAGAGCGCGGCTGAGTCGAGCACCGCGAGCAGGGCCACCAGCCACGACGACAGCTCGTGCGGCGACCGGAACCGGGTCAGGATCGGGTAGTTGCTGTGCGACTCCGCCAGGTCGGCGGCCCAGCGCTCCCAGCTCGCGTAGAACCCGGCCATGTCCACCCCGGTCTGGCCCTCGGGGATGCCGAAGCGGGTACGGGCCAGGATCTCGGGCCCCCAGGGTGGCGAGCCCGCCCGTGAGACGAGCAGGGTCACCTCGGTCTCACGCCGGTTGAACGCGGCGTACAGCGTCGGGAGGTAGCCGATCTGCAGCGCGACGACCACCATGCCGGTCGCCGCCGCCAGGTAGTCGATCGCGGTGAGCGGCGCGCTGTCGGGGCCGGCGTAGCCGAGGGTGAGCAAGGAGGAGCCGGCCTGCGCGAACGCGTCGCCGGCCGACCCGTGGGTGAAGGGCAGCAGCAGCAGGGCGAACCCGAGGTAGAACAGGACGAGCCAGGCCAGGAGCTGCGCGAGGATCGTGGCGGAGGCCTGCGAGGCGAGCCAACGGTCACGCCGTGCGTAGTCGTCGATCGGCCTCGTGACCGTGCGGTAGACCCCGTCGACGAGCCGGTCGGCCACCAGCCCGACCCGGGCGCGCGACCGGCGGGGCACCACGACGGTCGTGATCACGCTTGCCCAGGTGAGGACGACGACTGTCGCCCCCAACAGGGCGAAGATCAGCTCGCCCACGTGCTGAACGGGATGTTCCAGTCGGAGGTGCCGGGGTCGTGGAGCAGCGGCGGCGCCTTGGCGTTGATGATGTGGACCACGTCACCGCGCCTGACCAGGTCGAAGAACCAGGCGGCGTCCGCGGGGGAGACGTTCACGCAGCCGTGGCTCACGTTGCGCACGCCCTGGTCGCGGACCGACCAGCTGGCCGCGTGGACGAAGGCACCGCCGTAGGAGATGCGGACGCTGTTCGGGACCTCCTCGTAGTACCCGTCCGGCGCCTTGCGGGGGATGCCCACGGTCGCGGAGTCCATGATCTCGAGCTTGATCTTCTCGAGCACGAGGTGGACGCCGCCTCGCGTCGGGTACTTGTCGCGGCCGGTCGAGACCTTCACGGTCCGGACGAGCCGACCGTCGACGGTGACCGTCATCTGCTTCTTCTCGACGTCGACGGTGGCGATGACGGCGGAGCCGACGGAGAAGTGCGTGTCGACGCTGCCCTTGCCCCAGACGCCGTGCGACAGGCGCAGGCCCTCGAGGGCGGAGTGGACGTCGATCTGCGTGCCCTTCGCCCAGTAGGCCGGGCCGCGGTAGTGGAGCTCCTTGTCGTTCATCCAGCGCCAGGCGCCCTCGACGTGCGGCTCGGTCTGCACCGACAGCCGCTGCACGACGGCAGCCCGGTCGGCCGGGTCGGTCACCGACCGGTTCAGCGTGATGATCGCGGGGAGCCCCACGCCGACGACGCGCTCCGAGCGGGGCGAGTGCGTCGCGGTCAGCACCTTGGTCGCCCGCGTGGTGCGGACGGTGAGCTCCACCGTGCTCGCGGTGCCGGCGGTGTCGCGCAGAGCGGCCCTGACGTGGTAGCCGCTGTCAGGCACCAGATCGCCCGTCGAGCTCCAACGGCCGTCGTCCACCTGCCCCTCGAGGGGGTAACCGAGGGGGTCCGTGACCGTCGCGGAGGTGAGGGTGCCGTCGGTGACCGCGAGGACCATCGGCCGGGACCAGTCGACCAGCCCGGCCCGGGCGACCGGCACCAGCCGCGGCGTCGCGGGGGTCACCGCAGCCGCATGGGTGCTCGGGGCGCCGTCCTGGCACGCCGAGGTGGCCGCGAGAGCCGAGAGGGCGAGCAGGGCGAGGAGGACGCGCCCGCGGCGCGACGTGCTGGTCATGAGGGGTGTAGGGCCTTCCGTCGTTGCCACCATTGTCGCCGACGCAGCGCCGGAAGGGGAGCGGGTTCGGCAGTGCGGCAGGATGGTGTGGCCAGCACGGTGCGAGAGGGAGCGGCATGAGCGAGTGGGGTCGGGTCACCGACGACGGCACGGTCTACGTGCGGACGACCGACGGCGAGCGCGCCGTCGGGTCCTGGCACGCGGGATCGCCGGAGCAGGGGCTGGCGCACTTCGTCCGCCGCTTCGAGCAGCTGGCGACCGAGGTGACGCTGCTCGAAGCGCGCCTGCGCAGTGGTTCCGGGGACCCGCGCCAGGTCGCGACGAGCGCGGAGCGCCTGAAGGAGTCCCTCCCCACGGCCGCCGCGGTGGGTGACCTGGAGGCCCTGGGCAAGCGCGTCGACGCGCTGCTGGAGAAGACCGCGTCGGCGGTCGAGGAGCACAAGGCGGCGCGCGCGGCTGCCAAGGAGGAGGCTTTGACCCGGCTGACGGCCCTCGCCGAGGAGGCCGAGCAGCTCGCCACGAGCTCGTCGTGGAAGGACGCCGGGGAGCGCCTGCGCAACCTCGGGCAGGACTGGAAGCGCATCACCGGCGTGGAGAAGAAGGCCGCAGACGCGCTCTGGGAGCGCGTCGCCGCGGCCCGCTCGGCGTTCGGGGAGCGGCGCACCGCGCACTTCGGCGCCCTGGAGCAGCAGCGCACGGTCTCGCAGGAGCGCAAGGAGCGGTTGGTCAAGGAGGCCGAGAAGCTCGTCGGCTCGACGGACTGGAAGGGCACCGCGGAGCGCTACAAGCAGCTCATGACCGACTGGAAGACCGCCGGCCGCGCCCCGCGCGAGGTCGACGACGCCCTGTGGTCGCAGTTCAAGGCCGCCCAGGACGCGTTCTTCCAGGCTCGCTCAGCCACCTTCGCCGAGAAGGACGAGGAGCTGCGGGTCAACCAGAAGGTCAAGGAGGAGATCCTCGCCGAGGCCGAGGCGCTCGAGGTGCCCGGTGGCAAGGGTCGGCTGCGCCAGCTCCAGGACCGGTGGGAGGCGGCCGGCAAGGTGCCGCGCGAGGTCATGCGCTCGATGGAGGACCGCTTCGGCAAGGTCGAGGAGCGCTTCCGGGGCACCGCTGACACCTCGCACGTGAAGACGACCGAGTCGACCTTCGTCCTGCGGTTGCGGGAGAAGGTCGCCGACCTCGAGAAGAAGCTCGCGGCCGCACGCGACCAGGGCCGTCCGACGGGTGAGCTCGAGGCGCAGCTGGAGACCCAGCGCGGCTGGCTCGCGCAAGCCGGGGTGCCGGTCGAGGCACCTGCCGCTGCCCCGGCACCCGCCGCGGCTCCGGCGAAGAAGCCCACGACCGCGTGGGTCCGTGCCGAGGCGGGCGCCGACGAGGAGGAGCCCGCTGCGGACGACTAGCGGACGTTGGCCCTGAGGAACGCCACCGCGCGCTCCCAGGCGACCTTCGCGGCTGCCGGGTCGTAGGTGCCCATGAGGTTCTCCTCGTTGTGGAAGGCGTGCCCGGCGTCGTAGTAGAAGTACTCCACGGACCCGCCGGACTCGGCACGGACCTGCTCCTCCTGCGCCCGCGCGTCCGCAGCCGGGTACATCGAGTCCTGCTCCGCGTAGTGCCCCTGCACCGCTGCGGTGAGTCCGGCGAACGAGTCCGGTACGCCGGGCCCGATGCCGTAGAAGGGCACGGCCGCCGCGACACGGGGACCCTGCTGCGCGGCGAGGCGCAGCACGAAGCCCCCGCCCATGCAGAAGCCGATCGCGCCGACCGCAGCGGAGCTGACGGCCTCGTGAGCGAGCAGGAAGTCGACGGCGCCGGCGAGGTCGCGGGCAGCCTCGTCCACCGGCATGCTCATGAGCAGGTTGCCCGCCTCGTCAGCGTCGTGCGTGGTGCGCCCGCCGTACAGGTCCGGGGCCAGCGCGACGAAGCCCTCCGCGGCGAGGCGGTCGGTGACGGACGCGACGTGGTCGGTGAGGCCCCACCACTCCTGGATGACGACGACACCGGGGCCCCTGCCGCCCTCAGGCGTGGCGAGGTAGCCGTGGGCAGTGCCGCCGTTGCTCGGGAAGGTGACGTTCTGCAGCGGGTTCTCGGTCATGCCCGCTTCCTACACCCGGCTCTCAGACCGCGGCGACCCCGATCATGCCGTTGCGCGTGACCAGCGCCGCGAGCGCGGCCTCGTCGAGCCCCTCCGTGCCCGCTGGTCGCTGCGGCAGCACGAGGTAGCGGGTCTCGGCGCTGGCGTCCCAGACGGTGACGGCCACCTCGGGCGGCAGCTCGTAGCCCATCTCGCGCAGCACCTCTCGCGGCTCGCGCACGACCCGGGAGCGGTAGGCCTCGCTCTTGTACCAGGTCGGTGACGGGCCGAGCACCGCGATCGGGTAGCAGGAGCACAGCGTGCAGACGACGACGTTGTGCGCCGTGGAGGTGTTCTCCAGGACCTTCAAGCGCTGCTCCTGCAGTCCGCCCCCCATCGACGCGCCTGCTTCGGGAAGCGCGGCGTTCGCGTCGGTCAGGAGCCGCTGCCGAAAGCCGTCGTCGACCCAGGCTCGGGCGACGACCCGCGCTCCCGTCGCGGGCGAGGATCGAGACAGAAAGGCCTCCAGTGCGCGGTCCAGCTCTACCGCGTCCACCAACCCGCGTGCCTCGAGCAGGGACTCGACGTGCCGCACACGCGCGGCGACGGCGGCGTCACCACCGTGGTGCTCGCTCACCGGATCCCCTCCAGGTGGCAGGCCCACACGTCCACCGTCACGTCGTGATCACCGGTGCCGAACAGCTCGCGCGCCGCGAACCGCACCGTGTACACCAGCTGCGGCTCGGCCGCGAGCCCGCGGCTGCGGTCGTCGGGCAGCGGGTGTGTGCCCTGCGGCTCGACGACGGTGCCGACCGCGCCTCGTGCGTACCGGGGGAGGCGGGTGTGGTGGGGCGGATCGGTGCGCGCGGTGCGGACGCGGTCGCCGGCGCCGAAGACCTCAGCCACCGATCAGCTCCTCGGCCGTGGCGACGCCCTTCTCGACGAGCAGCGTCGTGATCCCGTGCAGCCACTTCTCGTAGTACGACGAGGACAGGTACAGCGACGGGGGCATGCGCTCCACGGCGTCGCGGAACTCGTCGAGGTTGTAGACCCCGCGCCCGATCAGCGCGCGGTTCATGGCGAAGACGTGCGCCTCCCAGTCGCTGTGGAAGGGCGGCTCCTCGCTCTCCTGGACCACGGCCGCGAAGCCCTGCATCCCGCCGACGTCGTTCACGCGCCCCATGCACCGGAGCCTGCCAGGCAGGGCGCCGCTAAGCCAGGGCGTGGGCGTTGCCCAGCTGCTCCAGCACCGCCGCGGGCCCGTGCCGCAGGAACCACTCGAGCTCGTAGGTCTCGGCGAACCGGTCGTTGAGCATCCCGGGTGTGATCTGGCTGGCGTGCGCGAGCAGCGCCTCGCGCTTGGTCGCCAGCTCGGCCGGCGTGGCGGCCACGGCCACCGAGATCTCTGCCGTCACCCGCCCGTACGTCGGCCGGCTCGTAGGCTTGACCGCGTCGTCGAGCACGTGCGCCCCTGCGAAGTGCAGGTGCTCCCGGTCCACCGTGGCGTCGTACGCCGTGACCCCTGCCAGAGCGGCCGCGTGCCGGGCGAGCAGGTGCACCGCGACGTGATCGGGGTGCCCGTAGATGCCGTCGGCGTCGTACCCGATGACCGCCTCGGCCCGCTCGGACTCGACGAGGCGCGTGAGCCGGCGGGCCAGGGCGGGCAGGTCGGCGCGGACGAGTGCGCGTGGGTGCACGCCCGAGTCCCACCCCGGCAGCCCGGAGTCGCGGCGTCCGAGCAGGACGAGCCGCGCCACCCCGAGCAGCTCTGCGGCCCTCTCGAGCTCTGCGGTGCGGACTTGCCCGACGGTGCGCCCTCGCAGGGGGACCTTCGGCTCGCCGAGCTCCCCGGCGGTGGCCGTGACGAGGACGACGCGGGCGCCGTGATCGGCGAGCCTTCGGATGGTGGCACCGGTGAAGATCGCCTCGTCGTCGGGGTGGGCGTGCAGCACGACGACGGTGCGGCCGCTCAGGTCCTGCGGCGTGGGAACGGGGGAGTCCAGCAGGAGCGACATGGCAGAGCTCTCAGGGGAGGGCGCTCGCTCGGAGCGCGGGCTGTCGGGACCGGGGCGGGGTCAGCGACAGCAGCAACAGGCGCGGCAGGTGAGCGCGGCGCGAGTCATGCAAAGAGTGTCGCACCTCTTGGGACAGGACGTGAGTGGTGACTGCCACACAGGTCAGGGGCGGTGGGCCAGCAGGGGGGTGCGCAGCGCCTCGTCGACGAAGGCGTCGGGGTCCTCCAGGCGCAGCATCCCGGCCGACTCCAGCGCGCTGAGCCCGTGCACCGTCACCCAGCACAGCCGGGCGAGCTCCTCGGCGCTGCCGACCAGCGTGCCGGCGTCGAGGCAGGCCTGGACCTCCCCGACGAGGTTGCCGAAGGTGTTGGCGCGGCAGCGGCCGCTCGTCGCCGTGGTGGGCGTGAAGTCAGGGATGGCCTTGCCGAACATGACCGCGAAGAACGCCGGCTCGTCCTGCGCGAACGCGCGGTAGGCCCGGCCGATCGCCATGAGCCGCTCCGGGTCGCCGGGAGGCGGGCACTGGGCCAGCGCTGCCCGGCAGGCGGCGGCGAGGCGGCCGAAGCCCTCCGCGTACAGGGCGTCCGCGAGGCCGGGCTTGCCGCCGAACAGGGTGTAGACGAGCTGCGTGGACCCCCCGGCCTCGGCCGCGATGCGGCGCAGCGACAGCCCGTGCGGACCCTCCTCGGCGAGCAGCCTGGCCGCGGCCTCCACGACGGCGCGGCGCCGCTCGTCACCGTCCTCGAAGGTCGTGGCCAGCGAGTGCGCGGCGGGGTTGGCGAGCACCGAGGCGAGCGTGGGGGGCGTGGTCACCGTCACATCATGCCGCCTGGGAACGGTCTTGCCAACAGCGTCATAACGTTGTTATACAGGTGTCATGACCACTCTCGACACCGCTGTCAGGCCCGTCGTCAGCGCCGGGCACCCCGACACCGCGACCCCCGGGCCCGCCCCAGCCGACGCCGTCAGCCGGCACGCCTGGGCCGTCCTCGCGATCTCGGCCGCCGCGGTGTACGTCGTGTTCCTGGACGCGACGATCGTCAACATCGCCTTCCCGGCGATCAGTGCCGACTTCTCCGGCGTCACGCGCAGCGGGCTGTCGTGGGTGCTCAACGCCTACGCCGTCGTCTTCGGCGCCCTGCTCGTGACGGCCGGCCGGCTCGCCGACGACCACGGCCGCAAGCGGGTCTTCCTCCTCGGGCTGGGGGTGTTCGCGCTGGGCAGCGCGCTCTGCGGCCTCGCGCCGACGGCCCCGCTTCTCATCGCCGCCCGGGTCGTGCAGGGCGTCGGTGGTGCGCTGCTCGTGCCGGCGTCGCTCGCGCTGCTGCTGCCGGAGTTCCCGCTGTCCAAGCGCGCCACGGCGGTCGGGATGTGGGGGGCGTGCGGTGCCATCGCCAGTGCCACCGGGCCCTCCCTCGGTGCGCTGCTCATCGAGGGGCCCGGCTGGCGCTGGGTCTTCTTCGTCAACCTGCCCTTCTGCCTCATCGCTGCCTGGTTCGGGCGCTCGGTCCTGGTGGAGTCGCGCGGCGACGCGAGGGGTCGCGTGGACCTGCTCGGCGTCCTGCTGGTCACGGCCGTGTTCGGCTTGCTCTCGCTCGGCCTCGTGCAGGGCGGCGAGTGGGGCTGGTCGAGCTACCGCACGGTGGGCGTCTTCGCCAACGCGGCCGTCCTCGCTCCGGTGCTGGTGCTCCGCTCGTTGCACCACGAGCACCCCGCGATGCCGGTGCGCCTGTTCCGCGTGCCGATGTTCACGGTCGCCACGAGCGCGACGCTGCTCTACGGCGCCGCCTTCTTCGGGCAGATCCTCATCAGCGTGCTGTTCCTCACGGGCGTGTGGGAGTACTCCGTCCTGCGCACCGCGCTGGCGATCCTGCCCGGGCCGCTGCTGGCCGCCGTCTCCGCGCCCATCGCCGGGAGGCTGGCCGACAAGCACGGCTACCGCTCCGTGGTGGTCCCGGGTGCGGCATTCTTCGCGGTGGGAGCCCTGCTGATGGCCACGACGATGCCCGGCACCCCGGCGTACCTCACGCACTTCCTGCCCTTGCAGCTGCTGCTCGGCGTCTCGATCGGCACGACCATGAGCACCCTGGGCGCCGCCGCCTCGCAGGCCTTGCCCCCGGCGCAGTTCGGCTCCGGCTCGGCCGTGAGCTCCGCCGCCCGACAGCTGGGCGCCGTGCTCGGTGTCGCCGTCGTCATCGCGGTCCTGGGGACCCCTGCGCCGGCGGAGGCGCTCCGGGCGTTCCACCACGCGTGGCTCACGACCGCAGTCCTGGCCGCGGCCACGACGCTGGTCTCCGTCCGGCTCCCGGCGCGCGCGACGACCTAGCGGGGCGGGCGGGCGATCAGGTCCACGGACGCCCGCCCAGCCCGGTGCCCGCGCCGCTCGTACCCCGTCAGGGGCCGGTGCGCAGGCCGCGGCACCTGCTCGACGTACCAGTCCGCCAGCGTCTCGCGAGCATGCGCGGTGTAGGGCGGCCAGTCGGTCGCGAGGTGCAGGAACCCCTGCGGTTCAAGGCGATCTGCCAGTAGCGCGACGATCGAGGGACGCAGGAACCGCCGCTTCGCGTGCCGCGCCTTCGGCCACGGGTCGGGGAAGTAGAGCCGCACCTCGCCGAGCGACCCTGTGGGCAGGCTGCTCAGCAGGTCGACAGCGTCGCCCTCCACCACCCTCACGTTCGTCAGGTCGGCGGCCTCGAGGCGCCGCAGCAGCGACGCGACCCCAGCCGGGTGCACGTCCACCGCGACCACGTCGACGTCAGGCGAGGCTGCCGCCATGGCGGCGGTCGCCTCGCCCATGCCGAAGCCGATCTCGAGCACCGTGCCCGGTGACAGCACCAGCCCGTCGTACGGCGGGTCCGTGCCGTAGACGGGCCAGAGCCGCTCGAGCGCGTCGCGCGAGGCGGGTCCGGTGCGCCCGCGCCGGACCTGGTACGACGGGATCTCCCTGGGGAGGGTCAGGCGACGTACTCCTTGAGGCCGTCGGCACGGCCCTCGGTGCGCAGCTCGGCGAGGGTGTCGCGCTCGATCTGGCGGATGCGCTCGCGGGTCAGGCCCAGGTGGCGGCCGACCTCGTCCAGGGTGCGCGGGCGGCCGTCGTCGAGGCCGAAGCGCATGCGCACGACGATCGCGGACCGCTCGGGGAGGCTGTCGAGGATGCTGTTGAGCTGGCTCTGCAGCATCTGCGTCTCGACGGCCTGCACCGGGTCGACGGACTCGGTGTCGGTGATGAAGTCGCCCAGGGTGGCCTCGTCGTCGCCGACGGGGCTCTGCAGCGACAGCGTGTCGCGGCCGAACGCGATGATCTCCTCGACCTTCGCGGCCGTCATCTCCAGCTGCGCGCCGATCTCCTCCGCAGAGGGGTCGCGGCCCAGCGACTGCGTGAGCTCGCGGCGCACGCGCGTCACCTTGGTGATGAGCTCGGCCATGTGCACGGGCACCCGGATGGTGCGGCCCTGGTCGGCCAGCGCGCGCTGCAGCGCCTGACGGATCCACCAGGTCGCGTACGTCGAGAACTTGTAGCCCTTGGCGTAGTCGAACTTCTCGACCGCGCGCACGAGGCCGAGGTTGCCCTCCTGCACGAGGTCGAGCAGGTCCAGGCCGCGGCCCTGGTAGCGCTTGGCGAGCGACACGACGAGGCGCAGGTTGGCCTCGAGCAGGTGGCGCTTGGCCTTGTCGCCGTCACGGGCGACCCAGGTGAGGTCGCGCTTGGCGGTGGGGGTGAGCTTGAGCCCCTCCTCGGCGCTCATGCGCAGCTTCTCCTGCGCGAATAGGCCCGCCTCGATGCGCTTGGCGAGGTCGACCTCCTCGACGGCGGTCAGGAGGGCCACACGGCCGATCTCGCGCAGGTAGGCCTTCACGAGGTCGATGCCCGGCGGCGGCTCGTCGAGCGCCAGGGGCTTGTCCTCCTCCGCCATCTCGGCGGCGATGGCTGTCGCCGCGGCGTCCACGTCGTCGTCGTCCTCGTCGGCAGCGGCCACCGGAGCGGCGACGGGGGTCGGCTCGGCCTTCTTCCGGCTCGCGCGGGCCTTCGGGGCCGGCGCGCTCTCGGTGGCGGTGGGGGTGGCGTCGAGGACCGGCTCGACGGTGGGGGACTCGGTCAGCGTCACAGTGCTCTCTCCGGTACGTCCGGGGGGCCGGGTCGCGGCCTTCGTCCGGGTCGTCGGGCGGGTGGTGCTGGGCTTGTTGTCCTCGCCGCCGATCACGACGCCGAGCTCCGTCAGCCGGCGCAGCACGCCGGCGCCCTCCTTAGGGCCCATCCCGGCCTTCTCGAAGGTGCTTCGCAGGTGCGCGAGGGTCGTCGGCCCCCCTGCGCCCGTCTCCTGGAAGACACGCGCGACCATCGCCTCGACTGCGTCGGCGGGGCGGGTGGCGGTGGGCATGACGGGATCTCGCTCTCTTCGGTCGGGTGTGCGGGCGGGTAGGCTCAGGCGGCACGCGGGTCAACGCCTGGGCCGGGTCGTGCATGACGGGGGGCGTCGGGCAGGCGCGCGTCAGCGCACTGCCGCCAGGTCAAACGCTCTCAGACTTCGGCGTGTTCCGGTAGTTACCGGCGGGTGAAGTCCCTCACAAGGTGAGCGCGTCACCCCCAGCCGAGCTCGTGCAGCCGGTCCTCCTCGATGCCCATGTGGTGCCCGAACTCGTGCACGACGGTGATGGCGATCTCCTCGACGAGGTCGTCGACGTCCTCGGCCATCAAGCACAGCGGGACGCGGTAGAGGCTGATGCGGTCGGGCAGGACGCCCGAGTACTGGCTCCGCTCGGTGAGCGGCACCCCCTCGTAGAGGCCCAGCAGCTCCGGGTCGTCGGCGTGCTCGTCCTCCACGACCACCGCGACGTTCCGGAAGTGCCGAGCGATCTCGGGCGGCAGGCCGTCCAAGGCCGCGACGACGTGCTCCTCGAACTCCGCCGGCGAGACAAGGTTCACGGCTCGAGGTAACCACGCAGCCGCTCGGCGCGGCTCGGGTGCCGCAGCTTGGCCAGTGTCTTGGCCTCGATCTGCCGGATGCGCTCGCGCGTGAGGCCGAACTCGTGGCCGATCTCGTCCAGCGTGCGCGGCTGTCCGTCCCGGAGCCCGAAGCGCAGGCTGACGACGGCCAGCTCCTTCTCGTCCAGCTCGTGCAGCACCTCGTGCAGCTCGTCCTGCATGAGCCCGTGCGCGACGACGTCCTGCGGCAGCGGCGCGTCGGAGTCCTCGATGAAGTCGCCCAGCACGCTGTCGGCCTCCTCGCCCACGGTGGCGTGCAGGCTGACCGGCTCCCGCCCGTAGGACACGATCTCGCGCAGCTTCTCGACGGTCAGGTCGAGCTCCCTGGCGAGCTCCTCGTCGGTCGCGTCCCGCCCCAGCGTCGCGAGCAGCTCCCGGCGGGCCCGGGTCAGCTTGTTGATCTGCTCCACCATGTGCACCGGGACGCGGATCGTGCGGGCCTGGTCGGCCATGGCACGCGTGATGGCCTGCCGGATCCACCACGTCGCGTACGTCGAGAACTTGAAGCCCTTGGTGTAGTCGAACTTCTCCACGGCACGGATCAGGCCGAGGTTGCCCTCCTGGATCAGGTCGAGGAAGGGAAGGCCGCGACCCACGTAGCGCTTGGCGACGCTGACCACGAGCCGGAGGTTGGCCTGGAGCAGGTGGTCTTTTGCCTTCTCGCCGTCCTTGACCAGCCACTCCAGGTCGCGCCGCAGGCCCGCGCTGAGCCTTGGCTGCCGGAGCTTGTACGTCGCGAACAGGCCGGCCTCGACCCGGCGGCTCAGCTCGACCTCCTCGAGGGCGGTGAGCAAGGGGACCTTGCCGATCTCCTTCAGGTACGCGCGGACCAGGTCCGTGCTGGCTGCAGGGGCATCGAGGGCGTCCGCGATCTCTTCCTGGACGTCCTCGACGTGCGGCGTGGTCATCTCGGTCCTCCTGGCGCTGGTGGTGCACCTCGTACAACTCCAGGCGCACGACCAGCGTTCCCCGTCGGCCGCGAGTGACGCGGCCCCCGGGCTACAGGAGAGAGCGCAGGACGTACGGCATGATCCCGCCGTTGCGGTAGTAGGCCTGCTCGCCCGGAGTGTCGATCCGGACGGTGACCGTGAACGACGTGCCGTTCGCCTTCACCGTCAGCTCGCGGGGGACGTCGCCGCCGCCGGCGACGCCCTCGATCGTGAAGGTCTCGACCCCCGTCAGCCCCAAGGACGCCGCCGACGCGCCGTCCTTGAACTGCAGGGGCAGGACGCCCATCCCGATCAGGTTGGAGCGGTGGATGCGCTCGTAGGACTCGGCGATGACGGCACGGACCCCCAGCAGCGCGGTGCCCTTCGCAGCCCAGTCACGCGAGGAGCCGGAGCCGTACTCCTTGCCGGCGAGGATCACCAGCGGCGTGCCCTCGGCCTGGTAGGCCTGCGAGGCGTCGTAGATCGACGTCACCTGACCGTCCTTGACCGTGAAGCCGCCTTCCGTGCCCGGCGCGAGCTGGTTGCGCAGCCGGATGTTGGCGAACGTGCCGCGGATCATGACCTCGTGGTTGCCGCGGCGGCTGCCGTAGCTGTTGAAGTCCTTGGGCGCGACGCCGTGCTCCTGCAGGTACGCCCCGGCCGGGGAGTCGGCCTTGATGGACCCTGCGGGGGAGATGTGGTCGGTCGTGACGCTGTCGCCCAGGACCGCAAGGACCTTGGCACCGCGGATGTCGGTGAGCGGCAGCGGCTCGCGGGTCATCCCGTCGAAGTACGGCGCCTTGCGGACGTAGGTCGACGCCGGGTCCCAGGTGAAGGCGTCGCCGGCGGGCACGGGGATGGCCTGCCAGCGCTCGTCGCCGGCGAACACGTCCTGGTACGACGAGGCGTACATCTCCTCGGTGATCGCCTCACCGACGACCCGCGCCACGTCGGCGGGCGTAGGCCAGATCTCGTTGAGGTAGACCGGCTTGCCGTCCGCGTCCGTGCCGAGCGGCTCGGTGGTGATGTCGAGGTCCATGGTCCCGGCGAGGGCGTAGGCCACGACCAGTGGCGGGCTCGCGAGGTAGTTCATCTTGATGTCCGGGTTGATGCGGCCCTCGAAGTTGCGGTTGCCCGACAGCACGCTGACGACCGCGAGGTCGCCCTCGTTGACGGCGGCGCTCACCTCGGTCGGCAGCGGTCCGCTGTTGCCGATGCAGGTGGTGCAGCCGTACCCGACGGTGTTGAACCCCAGCTTGTCCAGGTACGGCGTGAGGCCGGCCTTCTCGTAGTAGTCGGTGACGACCTTGGACCCCGGGGCCAGGGTGGTCTTGACCCACGGCTTGCGGGTCAGGCCGCGCTCGACCGCGGCCTTGGCAAGCAGGCCCGCGGCGACCATGACGTAGGGGTTGCTGGTGTTCGTGCAGCTCGTGATGGCCGCGATCGCGACGGCGCCGTGGTCGAGCTCGACCCGGGTGCCGTCCGCCAGCACCGTCGACACGGGGTTGCTCGGCCGGTCGCCGATCGGGCCGACGTTCACCCGCATCGGCTGGTCGCTGGGCTTGCTCGCGGCCGGCGACGCCGGGTCGGACGCGGGGAAGGACTCGGCACTGGCCTCGTCGATGCCACCGTCGGTGACGGTGCCATGGCCGTTGCCGGTCTTGGCGTAGTCGCGCAGCGCCTCGCGGAACATCGCCTGCGCCCGCCTGAGCGGCACCCGGTCCTGCGGGCGCTTGGGCCCGGCCAGGCTCGGCACGACGGTGGACAGGTCGAGCTCCACGCGCTGGGAGTAGCGCGGCTCCGCGGACGGGTCGTGCCACAGGCCCTGGTCCTTGGCGTAGGCCTCGGTGAGGGCGACCTGCTGCTCGCTGCGGCCGGTGAGTCGCAGGTAGGCGAGCGTCTCGTCGTCGATCGGGAAGATCGCGCAGGTGGAGCCGTACTCCGGGCTCATGTTGCCTATGGTCGCGCGGTCCGCGAGCGGCACCTTGGCGACGGAAGGCCCGTAGAACTCCACGAACTTGCCCACCACGCCGTGCTTGCGCAGCAGCTCTGTGACGGTGAGGACCAGGTCGGTGGCGGTCGCGCCCGCCGGCAGCTCGCCGGTGAGCTTGAAGCCCACCACTCTCGGGATGAGCATCGAGACGGGCTGCCCGAGCATCGCGGCCTCGGCCTCGATGCCGCCGACACCCCAGCCCAGGACGCCCAGGCCGTTGATCATCGTCGTGTGCGAGTCGGTGCCCACCAGGGTGTCCGGGTAGGCAGTCACACGGCCGTCGGCCGATCCGCGCGTGAAGACCACACGAGCCAGCCGCTCCAGGTTGACCTGGTGGACGATGCCGGTGTTGGGCGGGACCACGGCGAAGTCGTCGAAGGCGGTCTGACCCCAGCGCAGGAACTCGTACCGCTCCCGGTTGCGCTCGTACTCCAGCGCGCCGTTGAGGGCGAGGGAGTCGGCGCGCCCGAAGTGGTCGGCCACGACGGAGTGGTCGATGACCAGCTCGGCCGGGGCGAGCGGGTTGATCTTGCGGGGGTCGCCGCCGAGATCAGCCATCGCCTCGCGCATCGTCGCGAGGTCGACGACACAGGGCACACCGGTGAAGTCCTGCATGAGAACGCGCGCCGGCGTGAACTGGATCTCGGTGTCGGGCTCGGCCGACGGGTCCCAGGCGGCGACGGCGCGGACGTGGTCGGCGGTGATGTCGGCACCGTCCTCGGTGCGGAGCAGGTTCTCCAGCAGCACCTTCAGGCTGTACGGGAGGTCCTCCGCGCCGGCCACCGCGGAGAGCCGGAACACGTCGTACGACTCGCTTCCGACGGTGAGGGTGCCCTTGGCGCCGAAGCTGTCGAGACTCATCAGTGCTGCTCCTTCGAGTTGTCCTGCGAAA
Source organism: Mycobacteriales bacterium (assembly GCA_035526225.1). Lineage (GTDB taxonomy): Bacteria > Actinomycetota > Actinomycetes > Mycobacteriales > SCTD01 > RYN-111. The sequence goes on along the minus strand of DATLCV010000013.1, from coordinate 124,193 downwards.
CGCTAGTCGGGCGTCGTACGGCGTCCTCCACGAGGTCGAGCACGCCGCTGAGGTGGTCGGTGGGCATCCCCGCGGCCAGTCCGCTGACCAGGCCGTCGAGGGCGAGGCGCAGGAAGTCCACGAGGATCGGCAGCGGCACGTCGTCGCGCACGACGCCGGCCTGCCGCTGGCGCTGCAACCGGGCGGTGGTGGCGCCGGTGATGGCGCTCTGGTGCTCCGCCCAGCGCTGCTTGAACTCCGGGTCGGTGCGCAGCCGCCGGCGCACCTCGAGCTGTACGCCGAGCCAGCCGGCGTCCTTGTCCTGCAGGTCGCGCATCACCTGGACCAGCCCGTGCTGCGCGACCGTCTCGGTCATCCGGGCGGCGTCGTCCTCGGCGAGCGCGAGGAACAGGGCGTCCTTGTCGGCGAAGTGGTGGAAGATCGCGCCCCGGCTCAGGCCGGTCTCCGCCTCGAGCACCTTGACCGTGGCGCCCTCGTAGCCGTGCCGGGCGAACGCACGGCGCGCGCCCTCGAGGACCTTCCGCCGGGTGGCGGCCAGCTGCTCGGGAGCGACCTTCGGCACCCCCTCAGTTTAGCAAACCGTACGTCCGTCTTGCAATACAGGTATGTCGGGAGGGTGACAGACCGCAGGGGCGGCGGGACGCTGGGGTGCGTCACAGGAGGTGTGCCATGTACGAGCGGATCGTGGTCGGCACAGACGGTTCGGAGAGCGCGGGCCGCGCGGTGCGCCACGCCCTGCGCCTGGCGAAGGCCAGCGGGGCCACGGTGCACGTGGTGACCGCCTGGCAGCCCATGCCGGCACTGGCGCTGTCCGGGCAGATGGGGCCGGCCACGCCGATGCCACTGGACGACGGGACGTGGGTCGAGGAGCTCCACCTCGCCGTCAAGGACCAGGGCGACGTGGTCGGCGTACCCGTGGAGTCGCATCGCGTGGAGGGGCCCGCCGCTCAGGTCATCCTCGAGCTCGTGAAGGAGCTCGAGGCAGACCTCGTCGTCGTCGGCAACGCGGGCATGCACGGGCTGCGGGGCCACTTGGCGAGCGTGCCGAACACGGTGGCGCACAAGGCGCCCTGCGCCGTCCTGCTCGTCCCCACCACCTGAGCGTCCAGGTGCTGCACGGGCTGCGTCCTCGCGCGCCGGGTGCCATCGTGTCGCCATGACCTCGTTGCACCTGGCGCAGGACGCGGATGCCGATGCCCTGCTCAGCAAGGATCCGCTGGCACTGCTTCTCGGCATGCTCTTGGACCAGCAGTTCCCGATGGAGGCCGCGTTCGCCGGGCCGTACAAGCTCACGCAGCGCCTCGGGCACCTGGACGCCGAGCGGATCGCGGCGATGGACCTCGACGCCCTCACCGCCGCGATGCGGCAGCCGCCCGTCGTGCACCGCTTCCCCGGTTCGATGGCCGGCCGCGTGCAAGCCGTCTGCGCGGTCGTCGCCAAGGAGTACGGCAACGACGCCGCACGCGTCTGGAAGGAGGCCGCGTCCGGCCAGGACCTGCTCGGCCGGCTGACAGCACTCCCCGGCTTCGGTGAGCAGAAGGCCAAGATCTTCGTCGCGCTGCTCGGCAAGCAGCTGGGCTTGAAGGCGGAGGGCTGGCGCGAGGCGGCGGGCGCGTACGGCGAGGAGGGGTCCACCCGCAGCATCGCGGATGTCCGCGACCGCGCCTCCCTGCTGGCCGTGCGGGCTTACAAGCAGGAGGCGAAGAAGGCCGCCAAGGCCAAGGTCTGACGGGGCTCGAGTTTCAGTTCCCTCGTCACCGCTGTGGACGGACCGCCTTCACGAGCCGTCAAGGTCGCGGCCGGGCTCGAGCGCGATGCGGACCGGCTCCTCCCGCTCCACCAGCGCCGTGGTCGTGCGCCGCTGCCGGGCCGGGCCGCCGTTCGCGGCGACGACCCCCATCCAGGGCAGCACGAAGGCGGCGACGACGAGCACGAGCTTCACCGGCAGCGGCACCGGGAGGAAGACGGCGAGCAGGAAGCAGATCAGCCGGACGGCCTGGGTGATCGCGTACCTCCGCTGGCGCACCTTGAGGTCGTCGCTGCCGGACCTGCGGGCGGTGGTGACGACGACGGGGTGCTGGCTCACCCGACCAGTGTGCCGTCTCAGCCGCCGTCTTACCCTTTCGTCATGACCCTCACCACTGAGCGCGCGCAGACGTTCGACTCCCTCGAGCCCGGCACGGGCGCGGTGTACGCGACCTTCCCCGTGCAGACGGCGCAGGAGGTCCAGGCGGCGGTCGACCGTGCGAAGGCTGCTGCGCCCTGGTGGGAGGGCCTGGGCTTCGACGGCCGCAAGGACCGCCTGGACGCCTGGCGGGTGCTGCTGGTGAAGCGCCTGCCGGACATCGCGGAGGCGATGCACCGGGAGAACGGCAAGCCCGTCGCGGACGCCATGATCGAGCTCGCCCTGGCGATGGACCACCTCTCGTGGGCCGCGAAGAACGCACGCAAGGTGCTGGGTCAGCGCCGCGTCCCGAGCGGGCTGCTCCAGGCCAACCACGCGGCCTTCCTCGAGTACGCCCCGCTCGGCGTGGTCGGCGTCATCGGCCCGTGGAACTACCCGGTATTCACCCCGATGGGGTCCATCGCCTATGCCCTCGCCGCGGGCAACACCGTGGTGTTCAAGCCGTCGGAGTACACCCCGGCCGTCGGCAAGCTGTTCGTCGACGCCTTCGCCGAGGTCGTCACGGAGCAGCCGGTGCTCCAGCTCGTGACCGGGTTCGGCGAGACCGGTGCGGCGCTGTGCCGGGCGGGGGTGGGCAAGATCGCGTTCACCGGCTCGACCCGCACCGGCAAGAAGGTCATGGCCGCCTGCGCCGAGACGCTCACGCCCGTCCTGATGGAGTGCGGCGGCAAGGACGCGATGATCGTCGACGACGACGCCGACGTGAAGACCGCCGCCGGGCACGCGCTGTGGGGCGGAATGGCGAACGCCGGCCAGACCTGCATCGGCATCGAACGCGTCTACGTCACCGAGAAGTCGTACGACGGGTTCCTGGCGGCGCTGAAGGACAAGGTCACGCACGTCGAGGCAGGCCGCTCCTACGGCAACATCACGATGCCCTCGCAGGTCGACGTGATCCGCGAGCACATCGCCGACGCGCTGTCGCACGGCGGCACGGCGCTCGTGGGCGGCGGCATCGACGGCACGCTGGTGCAGCCCACCGTGCTGCTCGAGACCCCCGAGACGTCGCTGGCCGTGCAGGAGGAGACGTTCGGGCCGACACTGACCGTCACCAAGGTCAAGGACGCGGACGAGGCCGTCGAGCTGGCGAACGCCACGTCGTACGGGTTGGCGGGTGCCGTCTACAGCAAGCGGCGCGGCATGGAGATCGCCCGCAAGCTCCGGTCAGGCATGACGAGCATCAACGCCGTCCAGGCGTTCGCCGGCATCCCGGCGCTGCCCTTCGGCGGCGTGGGGGAGTCGGGCTTCGGCCGCATCCACGGGGAGGACGGGCTGCGCGAGTTCACGCGCGCGAAGGCCATCACCAAGCAGCGGATGCGCCCGCTGCTCGCGCTGACGACCTTCGAGCGGACCCCGCGCGCGGATGCCGCGCTCGTGAAGGTCGTGCGGTTCCTGTACGGCCGCCGCTGACCGAATGTCGGCCACCTGACAGACGGAACGGCTTTCACCGCTCACGCTCTGTGCACCTCGCCGACGAGGACTGATGAGGACTGATGAGGAAGGACCCCCCGTGAGCCTGCTCGCCCGCAAGCACAGCTACGACAAGCTGGCCGACATCCCGTTCTTCTCGGGCTGGACCCATGACGAGCTCGCCCACATCGACCGGGTGGCCGAGTGGGTCGACTACCAGCCGCTGGAGCACCTCATCAAGCAGGGCACCACGGGCTACGAGTTCATCGTGATCCTGTCCGGCGAGGTCGACGTCGTCATCGACGGCCACGTGATCGCCGAGCTGGGCCCGGGTGACCACGTCGGCGAGATGGCGCTTCTCGACGGCTCGCCGCGCACCGCCAGTGTCATCGCGAAGACCGCGGTGAAGGCGCTGCTCGTCGGCTCGCGGGAGTTTCGCGCTCTCGTCGACCAGGTGCCCAGCCTGGACCGCAAGCTCCTCATCAGCCTGACGCAGCGCCTGCGAGCCAACGAGAACACGTCCTGATCTCGAGGGGCGGGGAGGGGGAGCACCGCCTGTCCGCCCCTCGACCTCACAGCCCGGTCGGGTCCGCCAGCAGCTCGGTGTAGGCCGTCGGCCGCTTCTCGGCCTTGGCGGTGAACGACTCCATCAGGTCAGCCGGCTGGAACATGCCCGCCTGCCAGGTGGCGATCTGGTCCAGGGCGTCGTCGACGCCGTGGTCGCGCGCGTAGTTCATCGCGATCTTGGTCCCCCACACGGCAAGGGGGGACTTCTGCGCGATCTCTGCCGCGGTCTCGAGCACGCCCCTCACGAGCGCGTCGTGATCGTCGTACACGGCCTGGATGAGCCCGACCTCGTACGCCCGCTCGGCCGTCATCCGGCGCCCGGTGTAGGCGAGCTCGCGCGCCACTCCCTCAGGGATCACCCGACCCAGCCGCTGCAGGGTCCCGATGTCGGCGGTCATCCCGATGCTGATCTCCTGCACCACGAAGAACGCGTCCCGTGTCGCGTAGCGGCAGTCGGCCGCGGTGACCAGGTCGACCGCGCCGCCGATGCACCCGCCCTGCACGGCCGCCAGGACCGGCATCCGCGCCTTCTCCAGGCAGGTGGCCGTCCACTGCAGCAGCTTGACCATGCTGCGGGTGTGCGCCTGCCGGCGGCCCGGCTCCGCGTCGGTGTGCCGTGGCTCGGCGAAGACCCCGAGGTCCATCCCGGCGCAGAAGTGCTTGCCGGTGCTGGACAGCACGATCACGCGGGCGCTCCCTGCCGCGCTGATGCCGTCGACGATCTCGGGCAGCTCGCTCCAGAACTCCCGCACCATCGTGTTGAGCTCGTCCGGGCGGTTCATGCGGACGTGCGCGACGCCCTCGGTGATGTCGACGTCGAAGCAGCGGTAGGCCATCCCACGATCCTGCCCGACCCCTGGCTACCGTCGACACGTGGCTGTCCTGTCGATGTCCGGCGTCTCGGTCGTCCGCGACGGCGCGACCCTGCTCGCCGGGGTCGACTGGGTTGTCGAGGAGGGGCAGCGCTGGGCGGTGCTCGGCCCCAACGGCGCGGGCAAGTCCACGCTGCTCGCGGTGGCTGGGGCGACCCTGTTCCCCTCCTCGGGCGCGGTGACGCTGCTCGGCGAGCGGTACGGCGAGGCGAGCCTGGGGGAGCTGCGCACTCGGGTTGGGCTGTCCACCAGCTCGCTCAACGACCGGATCCCGGCGCACGAGAAGGCAGTCGACGTCGTCGTGACCGCGGCGCAGGGCGTCGTCGGCCGGTGGTCGGAGTCCTACGACGACAGCGACCTCGCGCGCGCCGCGGACCTCCTCGCACGGGTCGGCCTGCGGGCGTTCGTGGACCGCCGCTTCGGCTCGCTGTCCGAGGGCGAGCGCAAGAGGGTGCTGCTCGCCCGGGCGCTGATGACCGACCCCGAGCTGCTGCTGCTCGACGAGCCGGCCGCCGGGCTCGACCTGGGAGCGCGTGAGGCGCTGCTGAGGCTGCTCACCCGGCTGGCCGCCACCGCGGGACCGACGCCCTCGGTGCTCGTCACGCACCACGTGGAGGAGATCCCGGTGGGCACGACGCACGCGCTGCTGCTGGCACGGGGCCGCGTCGTCGGCGCCGGCCCCATCGAGGCGGTGCTGACCTCGGAGCTGCTCAGTCAGGCGTTCGGCCTGCCGCTGCTGGTCGCGCACGCCGCCGGCCGCTGGACCGCGCGGTCCTAGAACGCCGACGGCCGCCCGTCCCGGAGGGCGAGCGGCCGACGAGGGAGCGGGGGCTCAGGCGCTGACGAGGTGGCTCTCGTCGTACCAGTCGACGGCGAGCTCGCGAAGCCGCGGCTCGTAGCCCTTCGCGTGGTGCGCGCAGAACAGCAGGTCACCCGACGCGAGGGTCACCCGGACCCGTGCCTGCGCCCCGCACCGGTCGCAGCGGTCGGAGGCGGTCAGCGAGGCAGGGGCAGTGCTCTCGAAGCTGGGCGTCGCGGTGGTCATACCTCCACAACACCACATGTTCACCGCGCGTTCCCGGTGGAGGGAGGATGTGCGGCGTGTCGCGGCTCACTTCTCACGCACCCGGGGTCGGGCGTGTCGCGGGTCCGCTCCACGACCTCCTCGTCGTGGACTTCTCCCGCGTGCTCGCCGGACCGTTCGCCACGATGATGCTGGCCGACCTCGGCGCCCGCGTGATCAAGGTCGAACGTCCCGACGGCGGCGACGACTCCCGGACCTACGGACCGTTCGTCGAGGGCCGCTCGCTCTACTTCGCGCGCGTGAACCGCGGCAAGGAGTCCATCGCGCTCTCCCTGAAGGACCCGGCCGACCTCGAGCTCGCCCGCGAGCTGGTACGGCGGGCAGACGTCCTCGTCGAGAACTTCCGGCCGGGGGTGATGACGCGACTGGGCCTCGGGCCGCAGGAGGCGCTGGAGCTCAACCCGCGGCTCGTCTACTGCTCGCTGAGCGGGTTCGGGCACACCGGTCCCTGGTCGCGCCGACCCGCCTACGACGCCGTGGTTCAGGGGATGAGCGGGATCATGGCGATCACCGGCCCGTCGGACGGGCCGCCGGTCAAGCCGGGCTCGCCGGTGGCCGACCTGTCCGCCGGCCTCTACGCGTTCGGCGGGATCTGCGCCGCGCTGCGGGCCGAGGTCGGCACCCACCTCGACGTCGCGATGTACGACTCCACGGTCTCCCTGCTCGAGGGTGCGGCGCTGGCGTGGCTGGCGACGGGGCAGGAGCCCGGTCGGATCGGCAACGCGCACTTCGCGATCGCGCCGTTCGACACGTTCCGCTGCGCCGACCGCGACATCACGGTCTGCGCCGCGAACGACCTGCTCTTCGGTGCGCTCGCCGCGGCGCTGGGCCTGCCGGGACTGCTCGTGGACGCGCGGTTCACCACGAACGCGCTACGGCACGAGCACCGCGACGCGCTCAAGGCGCTGCTGGAGTCGGTGCTGCGCACGGCGGGTGCAGATCACTGGCTCGGCGTGCTGGAGACGGCGGGTGTGCCGAGCGGACCCATCAACGACGTCGCCGAGGCCGTCGGGTCGGAGCAGTCGAGGGCCCGCAACATGGTGATCGACGCAGGCGGGCTCCCGGTGCCCGGGCAGCCGCTGAAGCTGTCGGCCTGGCCTGACCCGCCTACGCGTGCAGCCGCGCCGGGGCTCGACCAGCACGGCGCCGCGATCAGGGCTCAGCTGAGCAGCGACTCAGGCACGTCGACGTAGCGCGAGCGCAGGTACTCGCCCAGCCCCTTGGCCTGCGGGTCGAAGCGCGTGCTCGCGGCGACGCCCTCCTCGAGCAGGCCGTGCACGACGACGTTGACGGCGCGCAGGTTCGGCAGCGGGTGCAGGGTCACCTCCAGTGCGTCGGCCTCGGGCAGGAGCGCACGGAACGCCCTCTCGTCCAGCCACGACAGCAGCCACGCCGCGGCCTCGTCGGTGCGCGCCCAGAAGCCGACGTTGGCGTTGCCGCCCTTGTCGCCGGACCGTGCGCCGACGACGGTGCCCAGCGGCACCCGCCGGGTCGCCCCGTCCACGACGGGAGTCGGGGCAGGACCCGCGGGGGAGGTCTCGGACTGGTCTTCGCCCGACTCGGGTCCGGGGGTGGCCGGGGGCGTGTGCGGGACGACCTCGCGGGCACCGTCGTGGTGCACCACCACGTGCTCCACCACCTCGGCGGGCACGAGCGCGGGCCAGTACACGCCGTACGGCGTGGCGCTCCCGGGCGGCGAGGTGAGCGTGAAGCCGGGGTACGACGCGAGGGCGAGCTCGACGGCCGCGCTGGAGAAGGCGCGACCCACGACGTCGGGCGAGGGGTCCTTCACGGTCACGCGCAGCAGCGCCGCGGCCTGCTGGTTGGTGGCCGCGTCGGGCCGGTCCAGGCGGACGAGGTCGGACTTGAGGACCGCGGGCTCGGTGGGCAGCGCGTCCCGCAGGCCGGCCAGTGCCAGCTCGGCCTTGGCCTCGACGTCCAGGCCCGTCAGCACGAACTCCATGCGGTTGCGGTGCCCGCCGATGAGGTTCAGCGCCACCTTGACCTGGCCGGAGGGCGCGCCGCCCCGCACCCCGCTGATCCGCACGCGGTCGGGCCCGTCGTCGGACAGCCGGATCGTGGAGAAGTCCGCGACCACGTCGGGGCCGGCGTAGAGCGGCCCGGCGATCTCGTACAGCAGCTGGGCGGTGACGGTGCCGGTCGTGACGGCACCGCCCGTGCCGGGGTGCTTGGTGATGACGCACGAGCCGTCCTCGTGCACCTCCGCGACCGGGAACCCCATGCGCAGCGGCTGCGTGACCTCCTCCTGCCAGAAGGCGTAGTTGCCGCCGGTGGCCTGCGTGCCGCACTCGATGACGTGCCCGGCCACGACGGCACCGGCGAGGGAGTCCCAGTCGTCACGGGCCCACCCGAACCGCGCGGCGGCAGGTCCCACGACCAACGACGCGTCGGTGACCCGACCCGTCACCACGACCTGCGCCCCGGCCTGCAGGGCGCGGGCGATGCCCCACGCGCCGAGGTAGGCGTTGGCGGTCAGCGGCTGCCGGTCGCCGAGGAGCTCGCCGGTGTCGAGGTGCGGCAGGTCGAGCCCTGGCACCCGTGGCAGCAGGTCGTCGCCCTCGACGTGTGCCACCGGCACGGCGAGGCCCAGCCGGTCGGCGAGGGCGCGTACGGCGTCCGCGCAGGCCTCCGGAGCGAGGCCGCCCGCGTTGACCACGACCTGGGTCCCCCGGTCGACGACGGTGCCCAGCACCCCTTCCAGCTGACGCAGGAAGGTTGAGGCGTACCCCTTCGTGGGATCCTTCAGGCGGGAGCGGAACAGGATGAGCATCGTGAGCTCAGCCAGGTAGTCGCCCGTGACCACATCGACAGGGCCGTCGTTGAGCACCTCGGACAGGCCTGTCAGCCGATCGCCGTAGAAGCCCGAGCAGTTCGCGATGCGCAGCACAGCGCATGGGTACCAGAGAGCTCGACCCAGCAGCAGGAGGTGACCCGTGCGCGGAGGCCTGGGCACCGCCGTGCTCGGCACCCTCGTGCTCAGCACCGGCCTGTTCGTCGTCGGGTCGTCCTCACCCCCGCCCGCGCCCACCCGGCCCTTGGAGCTGGTGCAGCCCTCAGCAGACCCGCCGGCAGCCTCCCGCACCCGCGTGCCCGCCGTACGGCCGCTGCGGGCGTTGCGCACGCCCGACCTGCTCGTCACCGTGCCCGGCCGGGTCAGCTCCGCTCAGGTGACGGCGCTGCGGCAGGTGCGTGGCGTCCGCGGCCTCGCCGTGCTGTCGCGCGGCCGGCTGCGGGTCGGCGCGCAGGCACTGGACGTGCTCGGCGTGGACCCGTCGACGGTGCGAGGGTTCACCCCCCGCGAGACCGCGACCTCCGACGCCCTGTGGGAGGCGGTCCGCCGTGGCGACCTCGCTGGCTCCTACGGCACGCAGCTCCCCCTCGGCCGGCCGGTGCGGATCGGCGCGGAGGAGCTGCGGGTGGGCGCCCTCGCCGCCTTCGGCCTGCCCGCCGACGCCGTGGTGGAGCGCTCGGTCGCGGACCGGCTCGGGCTGCGGGCCGACACCGTCGTGCTCGCGGCGCCGTCGCGCGCCGTGCGCGCCCTGTCGCGCGACGTGGCCCGCGCCCTCGGAGTGCGGGCCCGGGTGACGGTGCTGCGACCCGCGGCCCTGGTGCACCGGCGCCCGAGCAGCTACCGCGAGCTCTACCAGCTGTCCGCCCGCTACTGCCCGGGGCTGTCCTGGACCGTGCTCGCCGCCATCGGCCAGGTCGAGAGCGGGCACGGGCGCAACGTCGGCCCCTCCTCCGCAGGCGCGCTCGGCCCCATGCAGTTCATGCCCAGCACCTGGGTGTGGGCAGGGGTCGACGGCGACGGCGACGGCAAGACCGATGTCATGAGCCCGTACGACGCGGTGCCCGCCGCCGCGCTGTACCTGTGCCGATCCGGGGCCGGGCACGGCGGCAGGTCGCTGTACGCCGCGATCTACAGCTACAACCACGCCGACTGGTACGTCCGTGAGGTCCTGGCGCTGGCCGCCCGCTACCGCTGAACCGACTTCAGTAACGTCCCCGCATGGGCTACGCGGGCTTCCAGAACGACGTCTACCTCAAGGGGCTGCTCGGCGAGCCGCCGACGCTGCCGTTCGACTGGCGCGCGGTGCAGGCCGCGGCCGAGCAGGTCATGACGCCTGGTGCCGTCGGATACGTCAGCGGGGGAGCGGGCGCCGAGGACACCATGCGCGCCAACCGGGCGGCGTTCGACCGCTGGCGGCTGCTGCCCCGGATGCTGCGCGGCATCCCCGCTGAGCGCGACCTCGCGACGACGCTGCTCGGCACGGACATGCCCGCGCCGGTGCTGCTCGGTCCCGTCGGGGTGCTGTCGATCGTGCACCCCGAGGCCGAGCGCGCCGTCGCGCGGGCCGCTGCCTCCCTCGGGCTGACGATGGTGCTGTCCACGGCAGCGTCGACGGCGATGGAGGACGTGCAGGCCGAGCTCGCCGGCTCGCCCGGGTGGTACCAGCTCTACTGGCCCAGCGACCAGTCCGTCGCCGAGTCGCTGGTGCAGCGCGCGGAGCGATCCGGGTACCGCGCCCTCGTCGTCACCCTCGACACCTGGCAGCTCGGCTGGCGACCGCGTGACCTCGACACGGCGTACCTGCCCTTCCTGAGGGGGGAGGGGATCGCGAACTACACGAGCGACCCGGCCTTCCGCGCGGGGTTGCCCAGTGAGGACGGGGAGGTCCTGCACTTCCTCGGGATGTTCAACCACCCCGCGCTCACCTGGGACGACCTGGCGTGGCTCAGGACGCAGACGTCGCTGCCCATCGTGCTCAAGGGCGTGCAGCACCCCGATGACGTCCGCCGCGCCGTGGACGCCGGCGTCCAGGCCGTCGTGTGCAGCAACCACGGCGGCCGTCAGGTGGACGGTGCCGTCGGCTCACTCGACGCCCTGCCCGACGTCGTCGCCGCCGCGGGCGACCTGCCCGTGCTGTTCGACTCCGGTGTCCGCAGCGGAGCCGATGCCGTGAAGGCCCTGGCGCTCGGCGCGCGTGCCGTGCTGCTGGCCCGGCCGTGGGTCTACGGCCTCGGGCTGGCCGGCCAGGAGGGCGTCGAGCACGTGCTGCGCTGCTTGCTGGCCGACCTGGACCTGCAGCTGGGGCTGTCCGGCCACGCGTCCGTCGCCGACCTGTCTCCGGCGTCACTGATCCGTACGTGAGGGACGAGGATGGGCCGCCTCGCGCGTTGTAGGGCGTAACGGGCATACCGCCCCGGCTCGGCCTGCCCTCTCACCCTCGGAGGCTCGTTTGCGCACTCGCGCGCTGTCCGCCCTCGCCCTGCCCCTCGTAGCAGCTGCGACGGCCCTGACCTCGACTCCCGCCCTCGCCCAGACCGAGAGCGCCCCGCCCTCGTCGTACCTGGTGACGCTCGCGCCCGGCACGGGCGCTGTCGCGCCCGTGGTGACCACGCTGCTGTCCCGGTACGGCGGGAGCCTGCGCTTCACGTACAGCCACGCGCTGCGCGGCTTCTCCGCGACGCTGCCGTCGGCCGCCGCCGAGCGGCTGGCACACGACCCCCTCGTGGCCCTGGTCGAGCCCAACGTGGCGATGCGCATCAACGACGTGCAGAGCGGCGCGCAGTACGACCTCGACCGCACCGACCAGCGCAGCGGCCTCGACACCAAGTACACCTACAACGCGACCGGCGCCGGCGTCACCGCCTACGACCTCGACACGGGCATCCGTCCCACTCACACGCAGTTCGGCGGCCGCGCCTCCGTCGGCTACGACGCCATCGGTGACGGGAAGAACGGCATCGACTGCAACGGGCACGGCACGCACACCGCCGGGAGCATCGCGGCGTCGACCTACGGCATGGCCAAGCAGGCACGCGTCGTAGGCGTCCGCGTGCTCGCGTGCGACGGCTCCGGCACCGCCGACCAGATCATCGCCGGGCTCGACTGGGTCACGCGCAACGCCGTGAAGCCGGCCGTGGCCAACATGAGCATCGGCACGCAGGTCGGCACCAGCGCCACGATCGACGCTGCCGTCCGCGGGCTGGTCAACAGCGGCGTCCCGATCGCGGTCTCGGCCGGCAACGGCTACGGCAACGGGCTGTACGCGGAGGACGCGTGCACGCACTCGCCGTCCGACGAGCCGCTGGCGCTGACCGTGAGCGCGGTGAACAACACCGACACGAAGCCGATCTGGGCCAACTACGGCACCTGCGTCGACCTGTTCGCCGGTGGCGTCGACGTGAACAGCAGCTGGTACACCTCCGACACCGCTACCAGCCTGTCGAGCGGCACCTCGATGTCCTCTCCTCACGTGGCAGGTGCTGCAGCGATGTACCTGTCCGCGAACCCCTCCGCGACGCCCGCGCAGGTGGCGACGTTCCTGACCTCGCAGGCCACCACCGGCGCGGTGAAGAGCGCGGGCTCCGGCTCGCCGAACAAGCTGCTCTACGTCGGCGGCATCACCGGTGGCGGCGGTGGCGGGGGCGGCAACGTCGCGCCGTCCGCGTCCTTCACCACCACCACCTCGGGGCTCACGGTCACGGCGACGGACACCTCCACCGACAGCGACGGGACCATCGCTTCGCGCGCGTGGAACTTCGGTGACGGTGCGACCGCTTCGGGCACGCCCGTCTCGCACGCCTACGCCGCGGCAGGCACCTACACGGTCACGCTGACCGTGACCGACAACGCCGGCGCGACCGCGACCACCACCCGTTCGGTGACGGTCTCGACCACCGGCGACCCGGACCCGGCAACGCCGACCCTGACCAGTGGTGTGGCGAAGAGCGACACCAACGGCGCCACGGGCACCTGGAAGTACTACAAGGTGGCGGTGCCCACAGCGGGCCGGACCGTGGCACTCACCCTCACCGGCCCGTCGTGCGGCCTGCTGTCCTGCCCGGCCGACCTGGACCTGTACGGCCGCAACGGCGCGAAGCCCACGACCGCCGCGTTCACCTGCTCGTCGGCCACCGGCTCGAGCAGCGAGTCGTGCACCATCACGAACGCACCCGCCGGCTACACGTACGTCGGGGTCTACGTCTACTCCGGCACCGCCGGCAAGGCTTACACCGTCAAGGCGACCGTCACCTAGTCAGACCACGCAGAAGAGGCCCGGGATGGGGGAGTCCCGGGCCTCTTCTGCGTGTGCGACGGGTGTCAGACCTGCGCGCAGGCGTAGGTGTAGAACGGTCCGGCGTACACCGGAGCCGTGCACTGGTACGTCAGCGGCGGGCCGAGGAGGTTGCGGTAGGGCTGCAGGCCGACGTCGTTGAGGCTCGCCCCGCCTCCACAGCTCGGGTAGCCCGGGGTGACCCCGATGTACGCGCGCGCGCCGGTTCCCGGTGCGCACGACGCCTCGGCAGGCGTGCTGGTGGTGACGCCGACAGCAGCGCCGATGGTCGAGACGAGGACAAGGGTGCGGATCGCCTTGCGCAATCTGAGCTCCTCAATGGGTCCGGGCATGACAAAAGTAGTCATACCAAACATTTGCCTGCAGGGGGAGCCTTGGTCGTCAGGGCGACCGCCACCTGGGCGCGCACGCGACAGCGGCCCCGGAGCACTGCTCCGGGGCCGCTGTCGTTCAGGTGGGCAGGATCAGCAGGTCTTCTTGCCGATCTTCGGCAGGCAGGTGAAGGTGATCTTCGAAGGGGTCGTGGTGCTGTCGTACGAGACGCCGCTGACCTGCGGGCCCTCGAAGCCGGAGGTCTGGCCCTCGATGATCTGCAGCGTCAGCGCGCCGGCGAGCTTCGCCGCCCTGGAGACCGGCAGGGTCACCGTGACGAGAGATGCGGTGGGGGACGTGGGGAGCGCGACGGTGGCCTCGGCAACCGGCGGGGTGTACGCGTCGTTGCACCCGCCGTCGTTGACGTTGAAGACCCGCACGATGGCGTTGCCGGGGGTGGACCGCGCGTAGAAGGACACGGTCACCTTGCCCTGCAGGGTGCCCGAAGCAGTGCCCGTCCAGCTGGGCAGCAGGGGCCCGGCGGTGCACTCGGAGTTCGGGGAGGCGATCGCGCCGAACAGCAGCACCTCCTTGACGGACGCACCACTGGGGGCGGTGGCGTCCATCGGCAGGTAGGCGGTGTCTCCCTGCAGCATGTCGGAGTTGCCGTTGGCCGTCGCACCGTGCAGGAACCAGTTCATGGTCACCGGCTTCGGCGGTGCGGGCTTCTTCTTCGTGGCGGCGATCGCGTCGTGGCCGAGGCCGCTGGCGACCAACGCGACGGCGGCGAGCAGGACTGGGGTGCGCTTCACGGTTCTCCTCCGAGTTGCTGGGCTTGCGGAGGTGTTCGGCGCCGGCGCCGCCATCCCTGCTTTGGTCAGGCAGGCAGGACCCCGGCGCGCTCGCCGGTCTCGGTCAGCGGCCCGGGGATGCCCTTGAACTGGTAGTCGATGAGGTCGCGCCCGGCCTGCAGCAGCCAGGCCTTGCCGGTGAGCCCGGAGTCGAAGATCTCGAGCACCGCAGCCCCGGCCTTCTCCACGGGGATGATCGGTGTCCCGAACGAGTCGAGCGCCTCGCGCATCTCGTTGATGATCTTCGTCTCGGCGAAGCCGGGGCAGAACGCGTTGATCGTGACGCCCATCGGCGCGAGCACCGGTCCCATGGCCCGGACGAGCCCGACCACCGCCGACTTGTTCGCGCCGTACACGGGGTCGAAGGCGGTGGCGGTGAGGGCCGCCATCGACGCGGTGCACACGATGGCGCCGCCGCCGCGGCGCTGCAGCGCGGGCATCGCCGAATGCACGCCGAAGACGACGCCGTCGGTGTTGATGGCCATGGCGCGCCGGTAGCGGGTGAGGTCGAAGTCCTCGCCGACCCCGCAGCCGGTGGCGATGCCGGCGTTGAGGAAGAACAGGTCGAGACCGCCAAGGAGCCGCTCGCCCTCGGCCGTCGTCGCGGCGACCTGCTCCGGGTCGCTGACGTCGCAGTGCAGGTAGTGCCCACCGAGCTCGGCGGCCAGGGCGGCGCCGTCGGTGTCGTTGACGTCGAGCAGGACGACCTGGTCGCCGCGTCGGGTGAGCTGACGGGCGACCTCGGCCCCGAAGCCGGAGGCGCCGCCCGTGATCAGCGCGTTCTTCACGCCGGTCCCAGGGTGAGCGCGGCGATGCGCTCGCGGTGCTGGGCGGCGTCGCCGTACGCGTACTCCAGGCGCTTGGCCCGCTTGAGGTAGAAGTGCGCGTCGTGCTCCCAGGTGAAGCCGATGCCGCCGTGGAACTGGATCATCGCGCTGGTCGCCGCGTTCGCCGCGTCACCCGTCTTCGCCTTGGCGACGGAGACCGCGAGGGCCTTGTCGGGGGCGTCGATGTCGAGGGCGTGGGCGGCGTAGGTCGCGGCGTACTCCGCCATCGTGACGGTCAGGTGCACGTCGGCGAGCGCGTGCTGCAGCGCCTGGAAGGAGCCGACCGGCTTGCCGAACTGCACGCGCGTCTTGTCGTACTCCACGGTGTCGGACAGCGCCTTGCGGGCGATGCCGGCGAGGTCGGACGCGGCCAGCACGGCCGCCCGGTCGAGCAGCTCCTGCCAGTCGTCGGAGCCGCCGAGGCGCTCGCCCGGCACCGCGTCGAGCGTGAGGGTCGCGAGGCGCGTGGTGCGGTCCATCGCCTCGTGCTGCTGAACGGTCGCCGCAGCGGGCTCGACGAGGTAGAGCCCGTCCTGCGCGGCGACCACGAGCACGTCGGCCACCGCGCCGTACTCCACGAGCTCGAGCGTGCCGGTCAGCGCGCCGTCCTTGGCGAGCGCGGGGGCACCGGCGGTGGTGGGCGGAGCGCCCGGCTTGAGCAGCGCGACGGCCCCCTTGACCTCGCCCGCGGCGAGGCGGGGGAGCAGGGCCTGCTGCTGGGCCTCGCTGCCGTAGAGCCGCACGGCCTCACCCACCAGGACGGTGCCGAGCCAGGGTCCCGGGGCCGTGCCGGCACCGAGGTTGCGGGCGATGACCGCCGCGTCGAGCAGCCCGAGGCCGATGCCGTCGTACTTCTCGGGGACCGTCACCGCGAGCCAGCCCTGCTCGCCGTACGCCTGCCACACGTACGGCGGGACGCCGTCGCTGTCGGGGTTCTCGTAGACCTCGCGGACCTGGGCCGGGCCGAGCTTGTCGCGCAGCCACGAGCGCACCGCGTCCTGCAGCGCGCGCTGCTCGTCGTTCAGCTGGAAGCGCATGGGAGTCCTATCGGGGCAGGCCGAGCACGCGCTCGGCGACGATGGTGCGCTGGACCTGCTGCGAGCCGCCCCAGATGGTGCAGCTGCGCGCCCACAGCGACATGGCGGTGAGCTCGTCGAGCCGGACGTCGGGCCGCGGGTCCGGCACCTGGTACGCCGGGCCGACGACCGCCTCGTAGGCGTCGCTGACCTTGCGGAAGGCCTCGGACCACATGATCTTGGTCATCGAGGCCTCGAAGCCGAGGTCCTTGCCCTGACTGGTCTGGGTGAGCACGTGCCAGGAGTGCAGCTTCAGGCACTCGAGGTCGACGAGCGCGTCGGCGAGCTTCTGCCGCAGGGCGGGGTCGGCGGCCGCGGGACGGCCGCCGCGGTCGAGGCCCTTTGCCAGGCCGGCGACCTCCTCCCACATCCGGCGGAAGTCGGTGTACTGGCCGATGGCGGAGGAGCCGCGCTCGAACGACAGCAGCAGCATGGCGGTCTGCCAGCCGTTGCCCTCGCCGCCGAGCACCTCGGTGACGGGGCACAGCGCGTCGGTGAAGAACACCTCGCCGAACTCGCTGCTGCCGGTCATCTGCTTGAGGGGGCGGGCCTCGACGCCGTCCTGGTGCATGTCGACGAGCAGCATCGAGATGCCCTGGTGGCGCTTGCCCTCACCGGCCCCGGTGCGCGCGAGGGTGAAGATCTTGTCGCCGTGCATGGCGTTGGTGGTCCAGATCTTCTGGCCGTTCAGGACGTAGTGCTCGCCCTGCAGCTCGGCCTTCATCTGCAGCGCCGCGAGGTCGGAGCCGGCGCCGGGCTCGGAGAACCCCTGGCACCAGATGACCTCGGTGTGCAGCAGCGGCTTGATGATCGTCTTCTTCTGCTCCTCGGTGCCGATCGCCATGACGGTCGGGGCGAGGAACGCGAGGCCGAGCGGGTTGACGGTCGACGGGGAGTTCGCCTTCGCCATCTCCTCGTCGTAGACGGCCTTCATGGTCGACGTGCCCCCGCGTCCGCCGTACTCCGTCGGCCAGGCGATGCCGGCGAAGCCGGCTGCCGCCTTCCCCGCCTCCCACTCGCGCCGGATCTGGAAGGACTCGTCGTCGCTCTTGTCGCGCCACCACGCGGGGTCACGCATCTCGGCGGGCAGGTTGGTGCCGAGCCAGGAGCGGAGCTCCGCGCGGAAGTCCTCGTCCTCCTTGCTGAAGCGCAGGTCCATCACGTGCCTCTCGAAGCCGGGTCGGTGCGGGGGAGAAACCGAATCACGTTCTACTCCATCGACGGCAGGGGGGCCACCACCGGGTGGGGTGCGTGATGGGATGGTGCCCATGGTGGCGCGGCTCGACCTCGACGCGACGCTCGCCCTCGCGACCGAGCTGGCCCGGGAGGCCGGCGCGCTCGCCCTGGCGATGGGACCCGGGGTCGAGGTCCTCGACGCCAAGTCCTCGCCGACCGACGTCGTCACCGCCGCAGACCGCGCCGTCGAGGAGCTGCTCGTCAAGGCGCTGTCGCAGGCGCGTCCCGAGGACGGGCTGCTCGGCGAGGAGGGTGGGGCGTCCGACGGCACGTCCGGGACCCGCTGGGTCATCGACCCCATCGACGGCACGGTGAACTACCTCTACGGCATCCCTCAGTGGGCGGTGTCGATCGGCGTCGAGGACCAGGCGGGTGCTGCCGTCGGCGTCGTCTACGACCCCACCAAGGACGAGCTCTGGCAGGCGGTTCGCGGCGGTGGGGCCACGCTGAACGGCCTCGCGCTGCGCTGCTCGGCGGTCACCGACCTGGCGCACGCCCTCGTCGGCACCGGCTTCGGGTACGACTCCCGCCGCCGCGCCGCGCAGAGCCGCGCGCTGCCCGACCTGCTGCCGCGGGTCAGGGACATCCGCCGGCTCGGCGCGGGCTCGCTCGACCTGTGCTCGGTCGCGGCCGGCCGGCTCGACGCGTACTACGAGCAGGGGCTCTCCCCGTGGGACCTGTCCGCGGGAGGCCTCATCGCCCGAGAGGCCGGCGCGCTCGTCACCGGCCTGCGTGGCCAGGACCCGGCGTACGCGCTGGTGCTGGCCGCCGCCCCCGGAGTGCACGCGGCGCTGCACGACCTGCTCGTCGAGCACGACGCGGACGCCGACCCCCTCACCTCCTGAGGGCGGTCTCGTAGACCTCGACGGTGCGCCGGGCGATGGCGTCCCAGCCGAACTCCGCGACGGCCCGCTCGCGGCCGGCCGCCCCCAGCGCGTCGGCGCGCACCGGGTCGTCCAGCAGCCAGGTCACGGCCGCGGCCAGCTCCTGCTCGTACGCCGGACCCAGGTCGACGAGCACGCCCGTGCGACCGTCCTCGACGACCTCCGGGATCCCCCCGACCCGTGAGGCGACCACCGCGGTGCCGCACGCCATCGCCTCGAGGTTGACGATGCCCAGCGGCTCGTAGACCGACGGGCACACGAACACGGTGGCGTGTGCCAGCAGCTGCACCACGGAGGCCCGCGGCAGCATGTCGCGGACCCACACGACCCCTGGGCGCGCGGCCTGCAGCTCCGCGACGAGCGCCGCCACCGTGGCGGCGATCTCGGGGGTGTCGGGGGAGCCGGCGCACAGCACGAGCTGCCCCGGCCAGGAGCGCGCGCTGCGCAGCAGGGGCTCCAGGCCCTTCTGGTGCGTGATCCGCCCGACGAACAGCGCGTAGGGCACCGCGAGGTCGATGCCGAGCTGCTCGAGGACGTCCACCTCCGTGACAGGGTGGTACTCGTCGGTGTCGATGCCGTTGTGCACGACGTGCAGCCGATCAGGGTCGAGAGCGGGGTGGGCCGCGAGGACGTCGGCCGCCATCCCGTGCGAGACCGCGATGACCGCGGCCGCGTCGTGCAGCGCGGCCCTCTCCGCCCAGCTCGACACGCGGTAGCCGCCGGCGAGCTGCTCGGCCTTCCACGGCCGGTGCGGCTCGAGGGAGTGGGTGGTCACCACGTGGGGCACGTCGTAGAGCAAGGAGCCCAGGTGGCCCGCCAGGTCGGCGTACCAGGTGTGGGAGTGCAGCACGTCGCAGCCCGCGAGCGCGGCGGCCATCCGCAGGTCAACCGAGAGCGTCTGCAGCGCCGCGTTCGCCTGCGCCAGCTCGGGGTCGGGGGCGTGCACCACGGCGCCCTGCCCGCCGAAGGCGTGGACCTCGACCTCCACGAGGGGTCGCAGCGAGCGCGTGAGGTACTCCACGTGCACCCCTGCTCCGCCGTACACCTCGGGGGGCCACTCGCGGGTCAGCAGGCCGATGCGCACGTTCGTGAAACTAGTGGGGAAGGATGACGGCATGGCAGAGCCCCGGGTCCTCGGCATCGTGCTCGCCGGCGGCGAGGGCAAGCGCCTCGCCCCCCTGACGGCGGACCGCGCCAAGCCGGCCGTGCCCTTCGGCGGCATGTACCGGCTCGTCGACTTCGTGCTGTCGAACCTCGTGAACGCCGGCTACCTGCGCATCGTCGTGCTGACGCAGTACAAGTCGCACTCCCTCGACCGTCACATCACCACGACGTGGCGGATGTCGACGATCCTGGGCAACTACGTCACGCCGGTGCCCGCGCAGCAGCGGCTCGGCCCGCAGTGGTTCAAGGGCTCCGCCGACGCGATCCACCAGAGCCTCAACCTCGTGTACGACGAGCAGCCCGAGCACGTCGTCGTCTTCGGCGCCGACCACGTCTACCGGATGGACCCGCGGCAGATGGTCGACCAGCACGTCGCGGGCGGGGCCGGCGTGACGGTCGCGGGCATCCGGGTGCCCCGCAAGGAGGCGTCGGCTTTCGGTGTCATCGACACCGCCGACGGACGGCGCATCGACGGGTTCCTGGAGAAGCCCGTGGACCCGCCGGGTCTGCCGGACGACCCCGACTCGACCTACGCGTCGATGGGCAACTACGTCTTCACGACCGAGGCGCTGCTCGAGGCCGTCAAGGTCGACGCCGGCGACGAGGGCTCGGTGCACGACATGGGCGGCAACATCATCCCGATGCTCGTGGGGCGCGGCGAGGCGCAGGTCTACGACTTCGACCAGAACGTCGTCCCCGGCTCGACAGAGCGCGACCACGGCTACTGGCGTGACGTCGGGACCCTCGACAGCTACCACGACGCCCACCTGGACCTGGTGTCCGTGCACCCTGTCTTCAACCTCTACAACCGGCACTGGCCGATCCTCACGTCCACGCCGCCGCTGCCGCCGGCGAAGTTCGTGCTCGCCGACCCCGGCCGCACCGGCGCGGCGCTGGACTCGCTGGTCTCCCAGGGGGTCATCGTGTCGGGCGGGTCGGTGCGGCGGTCGGTGCTGTCGCCGGGCGTGCGGGTGCACTCGGGGGCCGAGGTCGACGAGTCCGTGGTCATGCACTCCACGGACATCGGGGCGGGCGCCGTCGTGCGCCGCGCGATCCTCGACAAGAACGTCGTGGTGCACCCGGGTGCGGTCGTCGGGGTCGACCCGGCGGTGGACCGCGCGCGCGGCTTCGTCGTGACCCCCGGCGGCGTCACCGTCGTCGGGAAGGGCGAGCAGGTTCTCCCCTAGAGGACGACCTCGAGGCCGACCGGGATGTTGCTGCCGATCGACTTGGAGATCGGGCACACCTCGTGGGTGCGGGACATGAGGCCGTCGGCGGCCTCCTTGTCCAGGCCCGGCAGGTGGCCGATCAGCGTGGCCTCGAGGGCGAACTGCTTGTCCGCCATCATCAGGCTGACCTTGGCGGTGACCGATGACGCCGAGACGTCGAGCTTCTGGTGCTGCGCCACCCGCTTGAGGGCGTTGTGGAAGCACGAGGACCACGCGGCCGCGAGCAGCTGCTCGGGGTTGGTGGTGTCACCCCCTGGCCCGCCGACCTCCTTCGGGTGGGCCAGCATCAGGTCGAGAGCGCCGTCGTCGCTGACGACCTCCCCCTCGCGTCCTCCGCGGGCGGTCGCTTCTGCGGTGTAGAGCAGGTCCATGGACACCTCCTGGCGCGCAGCGTTTCACGCCCCCGGGCACCCGCGCGACCTGCGAGGATCCGAGCACCACCTCGAGCCGGGAGCCACGGATGACCGACCAGAGCGCCTACGACCCGGACCAGCCGCCGCCTGCTGGGCCTCCGTTGTCCCCGCCCCCGGCCTACGGGGCACCGGCCCCGGCATACGGCGGACCGCCCCCCGGTGCCTTCGGCGGCCCGTCTGCCTACCCACCCGATGCCGCCGCGCCGTACGGCCGGGACGCCTACGGCCGACCCCTGTCGGACAAGTCGAAGCTCGTCGCCGGCCTGCTGCAGATCTTCCTCGGGGGGTTCGGGGTCGGTCGCTTCTACACCGGCCAGACCAAGATGGCTGTCTGGATGATCGTCTCCACCGTCCTGTCCTGCGGGGTCGTCGGCTCCGCCTGGGGTCTCGTGGACGGGGTCCTGATCCTCGTGAAGAACGACTGGACCGATGGGCGCGGTCTCTACCTCCGCCCCTAGGGGGCTTCGCCACCCGGCCGTGGCGCCCACGGCGTTCCTCGCGGCCGGGCTGCTCGGTTCGGTCTACCTGTGGAACACCGATCCGCACGAGCCCGGGCACCTGCTGCCGGGGTGCCCGTTCCGGGCCCTCACCGGCTGGCAGTGCCCGGCGTGCGGCACGACCCGGCTCGCGTACGACCTGATGCACGGCGACGTCGCGCGCGCGTGGCACGACAACGCGCTGCTGCTGCTGCTCTCGCCGGTGCTGCTGTGGCTGCTCCTGGGCTGGCTCGTCGCCGGGCTGCGTGGCCACGCGTTCCGCGTGCACACGCCGCGCTGGGTGCTCCCTGCCCTGCTGCCCCTCGGTCTGGGCTGGGCCGTCCTGCGCAACGTCGCCTAGCAGGCCACCCGGCACGGCGGCTCGTCGCCGAGCTCCCGGTGCCGCGCCGCCACGGCGGCGACGGGGGAGCGCGCGCCGCCGACCCGCCAGCTGTCAAGGTAGCGCCAGGGCTGGACCTCGCCCCGGCGCACCCACCACACACCGTGGCGCGTCGGCCACGAGATCCCGAAGTGCAGGTGGCTCGCGGTGCCGCGGGCCGACCCGGTGCTCCCCACCGTGCCGACCTGCTGACCGGCGACCACGTGCTGACCGGGTCGGACGCGGACGGTGCTCAGGTGGGAGCCGTAGTAGCGGACCCCGTCCTCGCCGACCACGGAGAACGACAGCCCGCCGCGGTCTGCACCGCGGTTGGTCGAGGGGTCCCAGCGGTCCACGGTCGACACCTCGTCCACGACGCCGGTGACGGGGGAGACCACCCGGCACCCGCGGTCCGCGAACACGTCCGAGGCCGGGTAGTCGTGGTGGCTGTGCCCGTAGCTCGCCCGGCACCCCCTGATGGGGAACGCGTATCTGTGGGTCGAGGTGCGGCCGGAGGGTCGGGTCGTGGCCGACGACGTGGGTGATGACGTGGGTGACGTCGTGGGCGACGTCGTGGGCGACGCGGTCACCACAGGCGTCACGTGATCATCAGGGGACGGCGCGGCGGACACGCCGGTGTCGCGCCCCCTGTTCCCCTGATGATCACCGGAGGGGGAGCAGGAGGTGGCCAGGAGGGCGCCGGCCAGCAGCAGCAGCGCGACGGGAGATCTCACCGTCCCCAGGGTAGAGAGCGGGGCAGGGTGACAGTCGTGTGACGGTGGTCGCACCCGCCGTACCGGGCTTGACAGGCATGCTGCACAAGGCGAGTGTTACCGGCGGTAACACCACGACCCACAGGAGACCCCCATGGCCGGCTTCACCCTCGAGCTCACCGAGGACCAGCGGACCCTGCAGAAGTGGCTGCACGAGTTCTCCGAGAACGTCATCCGCCCGGCCGCTCATGAGTGGGACGAGCGCGAAGAGACCCCCTGGCCGATCATCCAGGAGGCCGCGAAGGCGGGCATCTACTCCCTCGACTTCTTCGCCTCGGTCTGGGGTGACGAGACCGGCATCAGCCTGCCGGTGGCCATGGAGGAGCTGTTCTGGGGCGACGCCGGCATCGGGCTGTCGATCGTCGGCAGCACGCTGGGCGTCGCCGGGATCCTCGCGAACGGCACGCCCGAGCAGCTCGGGGAGTGGGCCCCGCAGTGCTTCGGCACCCCGGACGACGTGAAGCTCTGCGCGCTCGCCGTGTCCGAGCCGAACGCCGGTTCCGACGTCAGCAGCCTGAAGACCAGGGCCGTGTACGACGAGAAGACCGACGAGTGGGTCCTCAACGGCGTCAAGACCTGGATCACCAACGGCGGCATCGCCGACGTGCACGTCGTCGTCGCCTCCGTCGAACCCGCGCTCAAGGCGCGCGGGCAGGCGTCCTTCGTGGTCGGGCCGGAGTTCAAGGGCAAGGGCCTGGCGCAAGGGCAGAAGTTCCAGAAGCACGGCATCCGCGCGTCGCACACCTCCGAGGTGATCCTGGAGGACTGCCGGATCCCCGGCAGCGCCCTGCTGGGCGGCAAGGAGCGCCTCGACGCCCGGCTGGCGAAGGCCCGCGAGCGGATGGCGGCCCTGGAGCGCGGTGAGACCCTGCAGACGACCCGGGAGAAGGGCGGCCAGGCGGCGATGGCCACCTTCGAGGCGTCCCGCCCGTCGGTCGGCGCGCAGGCCGTGGGCATCGCCCGCGCCGCCTACGAGTACGCGCTCGACTACTCCAAGACGCGCGAGCAGTTCGGCCGCCCCATCATCCAGAACCAGGGCATCGCGTTCATGCTCGCCGACATGAAGACCAAGATCGACGCCGCTCGGCTGCTCGTGTGGCGGGCCGCCTGGATGGGACGCAACGGCGTGCCCTTCGAGGCGGGTGAGGGCTCGATGAGCAAGCTGTACGCCGGCGAGACCGCGGTGGACGTGACCGAGAAGGCCATCCAGGTCCTCGGGGGCAACGGCTACACCCGGGAGTTCCCGGTGGAGCGCTGGCACCGCGACGCGAAGATCTACACGATCTTCGAGGGCACCAGCGAGATCCAGCGCCTCATCATCAGCCGCGCCATCTCCGGTATGCAGATCCCCTGAGCATGACCGTCCTGCAGGACCGCGACGCCCGCCGGGAGGCCCTCCTGGCGGCGGCGGACGCCGTCGTGCAGCGCGACGGCGCGTCGGCGTCCATGGCCGCGATCGCGGCCGAGGCAGGCATCACCAAGCCGATCCTGTACCGGCACTTCGGCGACAAGGGCGGGCTGTTCGCGGCGCTGGCCGAGCGGCACACCGACCGGCTCCTCGACGCGCTGGTGGCGGCTCTGACAGCAGGCGGCAGCCCGCGCGAGCGGGTGCACCGCACCATCGACGCCTACCTGGCGATGATCGAGCAGGAGCCCGAGGTCTACCGGTTCCTCGTCGAGTCCGACGAGGCGGTGGCGGCCCGCGAGCCGGTGCGCGGCTTCGTGCGACGTCTGGAGGACCTGCTGGCGGCGGGCATCGCTCACGAGCTGCGGCTGCCGGAGGATGACGTGCGCCCGCCCGTGTGGGCAGCCGCGATCGTGGGCATGGTGCAGGCCGCAGGGGAGCGCTGGTTGGCTTCGCAGTGGTGCTCACGCACCGCGCTGAGCCGCCAGCTGACCGACCTGCTGTGGGGCGCCTACGCCCTGCAGGCGGAGCGGCGCTGAACCTCGGCTACCCTCTGCGGGCCTCCCGGCCTCGTAGCGCGGACGGGTGTGCGGGCACAGAACGACGCCGTCGCGCGTTGACCCCCGCGGCGGACAACGAAGGAGACCCCAGAACATGGCCACCGACTACGACACCCCTCGCCGTTCCGAAGCGGACGACATGGGTGAGGACAGCCTCGAGGAGCTGAAGGCCCGACGCGCCGAGGCGCAGTCCGGCAGCGTCGACGTCGACGAGACCGAGCTCGCCGAGGGACTCGAGCTCCCGGGTGCCGACCTGTCCGGCGAGGAGCTCACCGTCAAGGTGCTCCCGAAGCAGAGCGACGAGTTCACCTGCTCAAGCTGCTTCCTCGTGCACCACCGCAGCCAGCTGGCCTCCGAGAAGGGCGGCCGCCTGATCTGCCGGGAGTGCGCGGCCTGACCTCACGCAGAGGGCGCCCCGTCAGAGGGGCGCCCTCTCGCACGTCCGGGTAGCCCTTTGTGCCCAGCTGAGGATGGTCGATCCTGAGCATGCCCGGCCCGGCAAGTCGGACATAGCGTCGGCGACATGCACCGCACCGGGCGCCGCCTGCTCGCACGCCTCACGGAGGGCCTGCCCGAGGCGCGCTACGAGGCGGTCCTCGCCCTGCTGCGGGCCTGCGTCCTGGTCGCCGGCGGCCTGTCGCTGCTCGTCATCGCCAGCGAGACGGGAAGCCAGGCCGCGCCGGTGGTCGTCAACCTGGCGCTGGGTGTGCTCTCCCTGCTCGCGGCCGTGGCCGTCTCGCGCGTCACCGACCCGGCCCGGGCACTCGCCTTCGGCCGCTGGTCGACGGCCGTCGACATCACGGCCTTCGCGGCGTACTCCCTCGCCTTCGCAGACCGGCCCGGTGCGGGTTCGACGTACGGCGTGTTCGTGCTGCTGGCGGGGCCCCTCCGGTACGGCCTGCGCGGTGTGCTCGCCACCGCCGTGCCCGTCGCCCTCACCGCGATCGCGTGGCCGCAGGTGGACGCGACCGGGGCGACCGTGGGCGTCGACCAGGTCGTGGCCCTGTGCCTCATCTTCACCGCACCGGCGGTCGTCATCCGCAGCGTCATGATGCGCAGCGGCGCGCGGCTCCGGCAGGCGGAGCAGCAGTTCACCACCGCCTTCGACCACGCCTCGATCGGGATGGCCCTGACGGACCTCGACCTCACCATCGTGCAGGCCAACCGCGCGCTCGGCGTGCTGATCGGTGAGAGCCCGGGGCACCTGCACGGTCGTGCGCTGGACGACGCCGTCGACCCGCTCGAGCGCGCCTCGCTTCGCCGAGCGCTGCACGGCTTGAGCCTCGCGAGCCCGAGCGCCCGGCTGGAGGTCCGGCTCCGCCGACCCGACGGCGGCCTGCGCTGGGGGCACGTGTCCGCCTCGCTGCTGGAGGGGCGAAGCGGGGTGGCGGCGCGCATCGTGGTGCAGGTGGAGAACATCACCGAGCGCAAGCGCTCCGAGGCGATGCTCTCGCACGCCGCGGCGCACGACGCGCTGACCGACCTGCCGAACCGGACGCTGCTGATCTCGCAGCTGGAGGCGGCTCTCGCCCGAGGCGAGCAGGTCGCTGTGCTCTTCCTCGACCTCGACCGCTTCAAGGTGGTCAACGACGGACTCGGCCACGCCGCCGGCGACCAGCTGCTCGTGCAGGTCGCGCACCGGCTGCGCGAGGTGATGCGCCCTGAGGACATCGTCGCCCGTCAGGGCGGTGACGAGTTCGTCGTGCTGTGCCGCGGCGCGGACGCAGAGATCGCGTCGGCGGTGGCCTCGCGAGTGCTCGCCGTCCTGAACCAACCGGTCACGACCATCAACGGCAGCGACGTCGTCGTGGGAGCCAGTGTCGGTATCGCCCTCGGCGGACCGGGGGACCGCGCCGAGATGGTCCTGCGCGACGCGGACACCGCGATGTACGCCGCAAAGGGCACCGGCGGTGGACGGGCCCGGATGTTCACCCCTGAGCTGCGTGAGGCCGTCGTCCTCGTCCACGAGCTCGAGGTCGACCTGCGCAGTGCCGTCCGCAACGACCAGCTCTCGGTCGTGTACCAGCCTGTCGTCGACCTGGCGCTGGGTCGCGTCACCGGCTGCGAGGCCCTGGTGCGCTGGCACCACGCGGAGCGTGGCACCGTGCAGCCGCCCGACTTCATCGCGGTCGCGGAGCAGTCCGACCTCATTCTCGAGCTCGGCGACTGGGTGCTGCGCCGGGCGCTGCGGGATGCCGCCTCGTGGGAGTACCCGGCAGGGCGGACCCCGCCGACGGTGGCCGTGAACATGAGCGTGCGCCAGCTCACCTCACCGGGCTTCGCGGCCCGGGTCGCGCACCTGCTTGCCGACGAGGGCTTCGCCCCGGCCCGGCTCTGCCTGGAGATCACCGAGACCGCGCTGGTCGGCGACGTCCTCACCGTCATCGAGGCCCTGGAGTCGCTGCGGGACGTCGGGGTCCGCCTGGCCATCGACGACTTCGGCACGGGGCACGCCTCACTGACCTATCTCGCGCGGTTCCCCGTCGACGTGGTCAAGGTCGACCAGTCCTTCGTGGCCGGCCTCGGGTCCGACGCCGGCAGTGCCGCGATCGTGGGCGGCGTGATCGGTATGGCGCACACCTTCGACCTGCGGGTCGTCGCCGAGGGCGTCGAGCTGGAGTCGCAGGTCGCGATGCTGCGCGACCTCGGCGCCGACGCCGTCCAGGGCTTCTTCATGGCTCGCCCTGTCCCCCCGGACCAGGTGAGCTTCACCCTGCACGGCCCCGCCCAACGCGCCCTCGTGCCCCGGCCCCGCGCCGGCAACGACGAGCCGGTGGCTCGGGAGCCGTCGTACGACGAAGAGCTGCGCTACCGGCTGCTGGTGGAGGGGGCCAAGGAGGTCACCGGACGACTGGACCTGCACGCGGTCCTGGACCACGCGTTCGTGGCGCTGCGCCGGATCGTCACCTTCACGGGCGGCTCGATCCTGCTCGTGGAGGACGGTCAGGTGCGCATCGCCGCCGCGATGCCGGCGCCCTCCCCGGAGGCGCTCGCGGCCCGGATCCCCCTCGGGCAGGGGGTCTCCGGCACGATCGCCGTCACCGGCGAGCCGAGGTACCTGCCCGACATCACCATCGCGAGCACGGTCACCGCGAGCCGGCGCAGCAACAACAGCTCGACCGGCGTGCGCAGCTGGTACGGCGTGCCGCTCATCGCCGAGGGGCGCCCGATCGGGGTGCTGCAGGTCGACTCCACCGACTTCGACGCCTTCGGCGAGGCCGACCGGCTGGCCGTGCTGGCCTTCGCCCCCGTGGTGGCGCTGGCCGTGATCAGCGCGCGTCGGGCGGCGGAGCAGCTCGAGGAGATCCAGCGCTCGGCGGACAAGCCCTAGGCGCTGGCCAGGAAGTCACGCACCAGCGCCATCGTGGCGGCCGGGTGCTCGAACTGGGGCACGTGACCGCAGTCCTCCATCACGACGGAGCGGCTCTCCGGCAGCGCGGCCGTGACGTGCCGGGCGAACCCGGCGGGGACCAACCGGTCGCGGTCGCCCCAGACGAACAGGGCCGGCGGGGTGAGCCCGGGCAGGCGGTCCCAGAAGCCGTTCCGGCCGTGCGCCTCCTCGACGACGATCTGCTGTGCGCAGGCCAGCAGCGCCTCGCGGTGAGCCGGCGAGCGCAGCACACGCACGCACTCGTCTGCCGCGGCGTCGTACCACGCGCGGGGGAGCCGGTCGGGGTCGCTGAAGAACGCGCGCACCACCTCGACCACGACCCGGTGGCTGACCGGCAGCGGCACCCGCCCCAGCTCCGGGCGAAGCAGCCTGACGAGCGGGACCACTGCCCGCATCCGGCGGAAGGCCGGCGACGGA
This sequence comes from Mycobacteriales bacterium, assembly GCA_035526225.1. Taxonomy (GTDB): domain Bacteria; phylum Actinomycetota; class Actinomycetes; order Mycobacteriales; family SCTD01; genus RYN-111. The sequence continues at coordinate 95,579 of DATLCV010000013.1, read as the reverse complement.
GCGAGCAGCACCAGGGCTCGGGTGGAACGCGGGTGAGCCAGGCCCGCCTCCAGGGCGATGCGCCCACCGAGGGAGTTGCCGAGGATCACCGCGGGCCGGGCGTCAAGGGCGCGCTGCAGCTCCTCCAGCCAGGCCGCGAACCAGGCCGGGGAGTAGGCCGCCCGCGGGGCAGCGCTGCCGCCGAACCCGGGCAGGTCTGGCGCCAGCACGCGGTGGTCGTGAGCGAGGTCGGCCAGGCAGGGCAGCAACGAGGCGTTCGTCGCGCCCAGCCCGTGCAGCAGCACGACAGGTGGGGCGTCGCGCGGCCCTGCCTCCAGGTAGGACGTGGAGACACCCATCGCCCTCACGCGTCCGGCCCGGGGGAAGGTCACCGGGGTGTTGGCGTCCGACAGCATGCCGTCGAGCTCGAGCGACAGGCCCAGGTCGCCACGGATGGTCACGGCGCCGTCCAAGAACGCCTGTACGCCGGATCGGGCGCCGCTCACGACTTCGACAAGGACGTCGGGGGTGCCACGGACCACCAGTGTCGGCGAGGCCGAGGCTCCCCGGCGTACGCGGCTGCGGCCCTGGTCGAGGTCGACCGTCCACTGGCTGTGCCCTGCGTCAAACACGACCGTCGCCACACGGTGCTCCAGGGTGCTGCCGTGCAGGGTGCGGCGGAGCCGGCTGGCGAGCAGCACGTCGAGGTCAGCGGCACCGGAGGGCAGCACGGCGGTCACAGATCGCGACGCTAGTGCGCCCCCGCGCGCCCAGGGGGGACGTCACACGCCCGGGCGACGCTCCGTCGGCTGCTCGAGCTGCGCCGCCAGCCCCAGCAGCAGCGACTCGCTGCCTGGCGGCCCGATGAGCTGCACCGCCAGCGGCAGTCCCTCCGCGGAGAAGCCCACCGGCACCGACAGCGCCGGCTGCCCGGTGACGTTCCACGCCGTCGTGAACGCCGCCCGACGGCCGGCGAGCCCCAGCGTGCGCAGGCCGGTGAGCGACTCAGCCGGCGGGGCGACGCCGGGGATGGTCGGCGTGATCAGCACGTCGGCGCCGCCGGGCACGCGAGGCAGGCGCAGCGCGGCGGTGTCCCCGAGGCGGCGGGCGCGGTTCAGAGCGTGGCCGGACAGGCGACGGCCGGCGGCTGCGACGGCGCGGGTGCGGCGCTCGGTCGCCGACGGGTCTGCCAGCCCGGCGAGGTCCTGAGCCGCACCGGCGGCGAAGCGCACGACGAACGACTCGAAGAGCCCGTCGTACCGGGGGTCCGCCCTGACGACGCGGTGGCCGAGGCCGTCGAGCCGGCGCACCGCCTCGTGCAGCGCGGCCTTGACCTCCGGCTCGATGCCGACGCGGACAGCGCCCTTGAGCGACCAGGCGACCCGCAGCGGCCCGGGGTCGGCGGCCTCGAGGGGGACGTCCTGCAGCACGTTGAGCACGAGCACCTGGTCGGCCACGGTGCGGGTCAGGCAGCCCGCGACCGACAGGCCGAACCAGTGCTCGTGCAGGGGCGCGAGGGAGACCAGGTCACGGGTGGGCTTGAGACCCACCAGTCCGCAGCAGGCGGCCGGGATGCGGATCGAGCCACCGCCGTCGCTGGCGAGGGCTGCGGCGACCATCCCGGACGCGACGGCGGCCGCGGAGCCGCCGGAGGAGCCGCCGGGTGTGCGCGTCGGGTCCCACGGGTTCCGCGTGGCGCCGAACGTGTCCGACTCGGTGAACGGCCACAGCGCCAGCTCGGGCAGGTTGGTGGTGCCCACCACGACCGCTCCCGCGGCCCGCAGCCGGCGGACCACCTCGGCGTCGGCCGCGGCCGCGGGCTCGGGCGATCCGGTGCCGTGCGCCGGCGCGTGTCCCGTGACCGCGACGTAGTCCTTGACGGCCATCGGCACGCCCAGCAGCGGCCGGTCGTCCCCGGCTGCGAGTGCGGTGTCGGCGGCCTCGGCCTCGGCCCGCGCGGTGGAGAACAGCGTGCGGAACGCGTTGAGCCGGCGGTCGAGCCGCTCGATCCGGGCGAGGGAGATCTCCAGCAGCCGCACGCTCGTGACGGCTCCCCTGCGGAGCAGGTCGCGCTGCCCTGCGACTCCGGCGAAGGCGATGTCCTCGTCGGTGAGGGTCGTCGTCATGGTCGGACCCTAGGACAGCGCGTCGAGCAGGGCGACCGGCCGTCGGGTGCCCACCACCCAGTACGGCGTGTCGTCCTCGGGGTCGACCACGGGCAGCTTGACCGCGCGGCGGTGCCAGGGCCGGACGGCCACCCACGCGAGCGCATCGGCCTCGGGGCCGAGCGCCCGTCGCAAGGCCGGGCCGTCGAGCACCTCGGGGGCGCCGAACGCTGTCAGGGGTGCGCGGGCTCCCGGCACGTGCAGGACACCGTCGTCGACGCGGACCTCGCCGCGGGACAGGAGCACGAGGACGACGACGGCGGTCGGGAGCAGGCCGGCGTACGGGACGACGGTGCGCCAGCCTCCCGCACCGCCGTGGAGCTCGGCCGCGGCGATGAGCGCGACCAGGAGCACTGCCAGCACCCCGCGGACAGGCACGAGGTGCCGCTCGCGGTAGCCCGGGGACGTCCCAGGGTCGGAGACGGCGCGAGTGGGCACGGCCACACGGTACGGTCTCGCCCCGTGGAGGCCCTCGCGATCGACGTGCAGCGGCTGGACCCTGAGGTGCCGCTGCCGTCGTACGCCCGGCCGGACGACGCCGGGTGCGACCTGGTGACCACGGTCGACGTCACGCTGGCGCCGGGGGAGCGCGCACTGGTCCCCACCGGGCTGGCGCTGGCGATCCCCCAGGGGTACGCCGGGTTCGTCCACCCGCGGTCCGGACTGGCCGCGCACCACGGCCTGGGGCTGGTCAACGCGCCGGGCACGCTCGACGCCGGCTACCGCGGCGAGGTGAAGGTCGTCCTCGTGAACCACGACCCGCGTGAGACGCTGCACCTGAGGCGGCTCGATCGCGTGGCGCAGCTCGTGGTGCAGCGCGTCGAGCACGTCACGTGGCGGGAGGTCACCGAGCTGTCGGAGACCGAGCGCGGAGCCGGCGGGCACGGGTCCACCGGTGGCTGGGCAGGACGGGAGCACTGATGTTCGGGCGTCGCAACAAGCAGGTCGAGGTCACCGAGGCAGAGGTCGACGCCTTCGTCGACGACCTCGATCCGGAGGAGCGGGCGCGCGAGGACGCGGAGATCCTGCGCGAGCTGGGAGAGCTGCCCTCCGAGGAGCGCACCGCACCCGTGCGTCCGCAGGGGCCGTGGGACTCCGAGGACGCACCCCCTGCCGAGCGGGTGGACCTGGGCGCTCTGCAGGTCGCCATCCCGCCCCAGGTCGAGCTGCGTCTCGAGCTCAACCCGGAGGGCCAGGTCATGGCCGTCACCCTCGTGCACGGCGAGTCCACGGCACAGCTCAACGTCTTCGCCGCACCCCGCAGCGAGGGCATCTGGGGAGAGGTGCGCCAGGAGATCGCCGACGCCCTCAACGGTGGCGGCGGCCGCGCGAGCGAGGGGTCCGGGGTCTTCGGCACCGAGCTCCGCGCGGTCGTGCCCAACGAGGTGCCGGGTCAGGGGGTCGTGCCCGCCCCGGCCCGCTTCGTCGGCGTCGACGGGCCTCGGTGGTTCCTGCGGGCTTTGCTCACCGGGCCTGCGGCCACAGAGGATCTCGCCGCCCGGCCGCTGCTCGAGGCCCTCCGCAACGTCGTCGTCGTCCGCGGCACCGAGCCGATGCCGGCGCGCGAGCCGCTCGTGCTCACGCTGCCCGAGGAGGCGCAGCAACCGGGTCAGCCGCAGCCCGACGACCCGGGGCCGGCGCTGACGATGCCGGAGCGCGGCCCGGAGATCACCGAGCTCCACTGAGCTCGCGCGGCCGTAGCATCGAGCCGTGGGACACGAACCAGGACGGCTGCGGCGCGCGATCCACCGCCTCACGGCGGACGAGCACGAGCTGCACAGCGCCGCGCTGCGCTCGGAGACCGTCGCGGCGGGCGCCTCTCCGGTGAGCGCCTGTCAGGTGGGGGAGCCGGTCGTGGTGGCCGGCACGCTGCGCCAGGTCGTGCTGCGTCCCCTCGCCGGGGTGCCCACCCTCGAGGCCGAGCTGTACGACGGGACCGGCACCGTCACGCTCGTCTGGCTCGGGCGGCGCCGCATCCGCGGGCTCGACCCGGGCCGGTCGCTCGTGGCCCGGGGTCGGCTGACGCAGCGGGACGGCAAGCCGACGGTGTTCAACCCGTCGTACGAGCTCCGGGTGAAGCGTGGCTGACGCGGCGCACGACGACCCGCCGAAGGAGCTGACGACCGGCACCCTGCTGGAGGTCTTCGGCGGCTGGAAGGGCCTGTTCGACGGCTCGGTCCCGGCCACCGTGTTCGTGGTGGCGCGCTTCTTCGCCTCGCTCAACGCCTCCATCGCCGCGGCCGTGGTCGCCGGGCTGCTCGTCGTGGCCCTGCGGCACCGCCAGGGCGAGTCGCTGCAGCAGGCGTTCAGCGGGTTCTTCGGCCTGCTCGTGGCCGTGCTCGTGGTGCGCAGCACCGGCACCGGCAAGGGCATCTTCCTGCCCGGCATCATCATCACGGCCGGCTCGGGTGTCGCCTTCGGGCTGTCGCTGCTGCTCGGCCGGCCCGCGGTCGCGCTCGGGCTGGCGGCGGCCGACCCGCGTTACGCCGCGTGGCGCACCTACCCGCCGCTGCGGCGTGCCTGTGCCCTGGCCACCGGGGTGTGGTGCGCCTCGTTCTTCGTGCGCGCAGGCGTGGCCACGACCGTCTACGTGCTGTACGGCGACAAGCCGAAGGACAACCTGGCGACCCTCATCGTCATCAACGCTGTGAAGTGGCCGCTCATCATCGGCTCGGCGCTGCTCACCGTCGCGCTCGTGAAGCGCGCCGGGCTGCCGGCCGACGACGAGACGGCCGTCGCGCCCTAGCTCTCCGCGCGCGCCGAGAGGGCCTTCTCCAGCTCGTCCTTGCTCATCTCCCACGCACCGGGGAGGCCGGCGTTCATGGCCTGCTGGAGCAGGTCCTGCTTGCGCAGGTCCACCGGCTGCTCGCCCAGGTGCTCCTCACGGCTGGCCAGGAACGCCTCACCCAGGGAGACCAACCGGTCCGCCTCGAGCCCGGAGCGCAGGCCGGGCAGCACCTTCGACTCCTCCTCCTCGACGTGGTGAGTGATCGCCTTCTCGAGCTCGGCGAGCGCGGTCTCGAACTCGGGAGCCGTGGGGTCGGTGGCGATGAGCTTCTTGAGCAGCTTGTCCGCCTCCAGGTGCTCCTCCTGGCTGTGCTCCACCTCCTCCGTCTCACCTGCTTCGGACTTCGCGGCGGGGTAGACCTCTGCCTCCTCCGCACGGGAGTGGGCAGTGAGCAGCGTCGTGAGGACCGGGACGACGTTCGCGCGCGTGGCCGGCTCGGCCTTGAGCTGCGCGAACAGCCTCTCCACCTCGCGGTGATCGTTCATGATCAGGTCGACGACGTCCTGGGACACGGGTGCCTCCTCGGGGGGATCAGTACCCCGCGTGTACCCGAGCCCGCAGGAGCGAACCCCTGTCGTCAGCCAGTCGTGCGCGTGAGCAGGACGTCCAGCTCGGCCTCGACCTCGGCGCTGGCGACGAGCAGCAGCTCGTCACCGGCCTCGAGCGCGCCGTCCGGGGCGGGGGTCAGGACCCGGCCCTCGCGCAGGATGGCCACCAGTGCGCTGTCGGTGGGCCAGGTGATGGAGCCGATCGTGCGGCCGACGAGCTCGGCGTCGGGAGCCAGGGTCAGCTCCACGAGGTTCGCCTGCCCCTGCCGGAACGTCAGCAGGCGCACGAGGTCGCCCACGCTCACCGCCTCCTCGACGACGGCTGCGAGCAGCCGCGGGCTGGAGACGGAGACGTCGACGCCCCACGACTCGTTGAACAGCCACTCGTTCTTCGGGTGGTTGACCCGCGCCACCACGCGTCCCACCCCGAACTCGGTCTTGGCGAGCAGCGAGAGCACGAGGTTCACCTTGTCGTCGCCGGTGGCGGCGACCACCACGTCGCAGTCCTGCAGCCGCGCCTGCACGAGCGAGTCCATCTCGCAGCAGTCGCCGAGCAGCCACTCGGCGTCGGGCACCGTCGCGACCTTCATGGAGCGCTGCTCCCGCTCGATGAGCAGCACGCTGTGACCGTTGCCGAGCAGCTCGGCGGCGATGGAGCGCCCGACGTTGCCGGCTCCCGCGATGGCGACGCGCATCAGCTCTCCCCCTCCGTCGGCCCGGCCGCGAACGCCGCCTCGACCCGCTCGCGCTCCTCCCAGAGCATCGTGACGTGGACCAGGTCGCCGTCCTGCAGGACGGTGTCGCGGTGAGGGAGGACGCCGTTGCCGAGCCGCGTCAGCAGCGCCACCCGTGCCCCGGAGGACTCCTCGAGGTCGCGGAGCGGGTGCCCGATCCAGGCAGGCGAGACCTCGACCTCCGCGAGGGCGACCTGGCCGCTCGGGTCGCGCCACTCGCTGAGCGTGCCCGCGGGCAGCAGCCGGCGCATGACCTGGTCCGCGGTCCAGCGCACCGTCGCGACCGTGGGGATGCCCAGCTTCTGGTAGACCTCGGCCCGGCCGGAGTCGTAGATGCGGGCCACGACGTTCTCGATGCCGAAGGTCTCACGCGCCACCCGGGCCGCGATGATGTTGCTGTTGTCGCCGGAGCTGACGGCAGCGAACGCGTCCGCCCCTTCGATGCCGGCTTCGACGAGCGTGTCCCGGTCGAAGCCGACACCGGTCACGCGCAGGCCGGCGAAGTCGCTGTTCAGCCGCCGGAACGCCGTCGGGTCCTGGTCGATGATGGCGACGGTCTGGCCCTTGCTCTCAAGGCTCTTGGCGAGCGCGGAGCCGACCCGGCCGCAGCCCATGATCACGACGTGCACGGTGCCCTCATCTGCCCTCCCGACCCGGTGCCGGGACCGGCACGGACGCTACACGGGTCGCCTCCCTAGGCTGTCCTGCGTGTCGCGCGTCAACGATGTCCTCAAGCGGGTCCTCCTCGGCCGCGCGCTGCACAGCGATCGGCTCGGCGAGACGCTGCTCCCCAAGAAGATCGCCCTGCCCGTGTTCGCCAGCGACGCGCTGTCGTCGGTGGCCTACGCGCCCGACGAGATCTTCCTGACGCTGAGCCTCGCGGGGCTCGCGGCCTACTCGTTCTCGTGGAAGGTCGGCCTCGCCGTCGTCCTGGTCATGCTGACCGTGGTGGCGTCGTACCGGCAGAACGTGCACGCCTACCCGAGCGGTGGCGGCGACTACGAGGTCGCGAACGAGAACCTCGGCAAGCGCTTCGGTCTCACGGTCGCGGCGGCGCTGCTCGTCGACTACGTCCTCACGGTCGCGGTGTCGGTGTCGTCGGGCGTGCAGAACGCCGCGTCCGCCCTGCCCTCGCTCGAGGGCCGTGAGCCCGAGGTCGCCGTCGGCCTGGTGGTGCTGCTGACGGCCGTCAACCTGCGGGGCGTGAAGGAGTCCGGCTCGGCGTTCGCCATCCCGACGTACGGCTTCATGGCCGCGATCGTCGGGATGACCCTGTTCGGCCTCTACCGGCACTTCTTCGGCGACCTGCCAGACGTCGAGAGCGCGCAGTTCACGATCGCCCCGGACGAGGACTTCGTGAACGGCTTCGCGGGGTTCGGTGCGGCGTTCCTGCTGCTGCGGACCTTCTCGTCGGGGTGCGCGGCGCTGACCGGTGTCGAGGCGATCTCCAACGGCGTCCCGGCCTTCAAGAAGCCCAAGAGCAAGAACGCCGCCTCGACCCTGCTGCTCATGGGGACCATCGCCGTGACCATGCTCATGGGCATCATCACGCTGGGCAACGTGACGCACCTGCGCTACACCGAGGAGCCGGCCAAGCACCTGCTTCGTGACGGCGTTCCGGTCGGCGAGGAGTACACCCAGCACACGGTCATCAGCCAGCTTGCCGACGCGGTCTTCAGCGACGCGCGGCCGCTGTTCTTCCTCACGGTCGCGTTCACCGGGATCATCCTCATCCTCGCGGCGAACACCGCCTTCAACGGCTTTCCGGTGCTCGGCTCGATCCTGGCCAAGGACGGCTACCTGCCCCGGCAGCTGCACACCCGCGGCGACCGGCTGGCCTACAGCAACGGCATCCTGCTGCTCGCGTTCTTCGCCGTGGTCCTCATCGTGTCTTTCAACGCCGAGGTCACCAAGCTGATCCAGCTCTACATCGTGGGGGTGTTCATCTCCTTCACGCTGTCCCAGACCGGCATGGTCAAGCACTGGACCCGGCTGCTGCGGCAGGAGACCGACCCCGCCAGGCGGGGCCGCATGCAGCGCTCCCGTGTCATCAACGCCTTCGGCCTGGTGATGACCGGGACCGTGCTGGTGATCGTCCTCGCCACCAAGTTCGTGAACGGTGCCTGGATCGCGCTGGCGGCGATGGTCGTGCTCTACGTCATCATGCGGCGCATCAGCAGGCACTACGAGCGGGTGCGCATCGAGCTCACCCCGGAGCCCGACGAGACCGTCGTGCTCCCGTCGCGGAACCACGCGATCGTGCTCGTGTCCAAGGTGCACAGCCCCACGCTGCGGGCGCTGGCCTATGCCAAGGCGACCCGCCCGCACGACCTGACGGCCCTTACCGTCTCGGTCGACGCGGGCGACACGCACGCACTGCAAGCCGAGTGGGACCGCCGCGGCATCGACATCCCGCTGACGGTCATCGACTCGCCGTACCGGGAGGTGACCCGGCCGATCCTCGAGTACGTGAGGAGGATCCGCCTGTCTTCCCCGCGCGACGTCGTCACGGTCTTCATCCCGGAGTACGTCGTCGGGCACTGGTGGGAGCAGCTGCTGCACAACCAGAGCGCCCTGCGGCTCAAGGGAAGGCTGCTGTTCCAGCCCGGTGTCATGGTGACGTCCGTGCCGTACCAGCTGCAGTCCTCCGACCGCCGCAAGGAAGAGGTGGAGCAGCCGACGTTCCGCCGCCCGGAACCGAGGGAGTGACGCTCCGGTGATCCTCACCGTCGGGCGCGTCGCGGCCGGCGGGGCCTGCGTCGCACGTGCCGAGGACGGCCGGGTCGTCTTCGTGCGGCACTGCCTGCCGGGGGAGACCGTGCGGGTGGTCGTCACGTCGGAGGGCTCGAAGTTCCTGCGCGCCGACACCGTCGAGGTGCTCGAGCCGTCGCCCGACCGCGTGACGGCACCGTGCCCGTACGCCGGGACCTGCGGCGGGTGCGACTGGCAGCACGCGTCCGAGTCCGCGCAGCTGGCCCTGAAGACCGAGCTGGTGCGCGAGCACTTGCGCCGGCTCGCGGGTCACGAGTGGGACGGCACCGTCGAGCCCGTAGAGCCGAGGTGGGGGTGGCGCACGCGCGTGCAGTGGTCGGTCGGCCCCGGCGGCTCCGTCGGCCTGCACCCGCACCGGTCGCGTGACGTCCTCGAGGTCGAGCAGTGCCTGATCGCCGCGGCGGCCCCACCGCAGTCGGGGGAGCCCGGCACGAGCATCGAGGTGCTCGCCGTACAGGGGCAGCACGTCACGACCGTCGACGGCCGCCGGTCCGACGGGCCGGGGGTGCGTGTCGCCGTCGCGGGACGCCGGTTCGAGGTCGCGGCGGGCGGCTTCTGGCAGGTCCACGAGCGCGCGCCCGAGGTGCTCTGGGAGGCCGTGCTGTCCGGTCTGCAGCCGCGACCGGGCGACCGCGTCGTCGACCTGTACGCCGGGGCCGGGCTCTTCACGGCACTGCTCGCCTCGGTCGTGGGCCCCACGGGCTCTGTGCTTGCCGTCGAGGCCAGCGCCCGGGCATGCGCGGACGCCGCGCGCAACACCGACGACCAGCCGTGGGTGCGGGTGCGGACCGCCGCGGTGACGCCCGTGCTCGTGCGGGGGCTGCGGGCGGACCTCGTCGTCCTCGACCCGCCGCGGGCCGGCGCCGGGCTCGACGTGTCGGCCGCGCTGGCCGCCCTGCCGCTGCGTGCCGTGGCGTACGTGTCCTGCGACGCCGCCACGTGCGCCCGCGACCTTCGCGTCTTCCGTGACGCGGGCTGGGAGGTCGCCTCCGTGCGGGTGTTCGACCTCTACCCGCAGACGGAGCACGTGGAGCTGGTCGTGGTCCTCCGCCGGGGCTGAGGTCTGACCCTTTCGTCGCGCAGCTGTGGATGCGCAGATGTGTCCACATCGCCTGCAAACAAAGGGATACTGTCATGGTTGGGTCATAGGCTCTGGTCATGTCCGCAGAGGTCGAGGAGCTGGTCGAGGCGCTGCTGCGCACCGACCTGGCCGCCCTGGACCAGGTCGGGCTGCAGCAGCACGCCCTTGCGGTGCACCGGGCGGTCGGGCGGCTCACCGGCCACCTGCACAGCACCCTGAGTGAGCTCGCCATCCGGCACGACGGGGTCGTGGTCGCCAACCCCGGCAGCGACGGCCCGGCGCTGTACCGGCCGGTGCAGCACTGGTGGCGCGATGCCGCCGTGCTCACCGGTGCGCAGGCCGGTGCGCAGCTGCGGCACGCCAGCGTGCTGCGCGACCTGCCCGTGATCAACGCCGCCGTGCTCGCCGGCGACCTCGCGCCGGCGCAGGCCCGCGGGCTAGCCCGGCTGCACGGGCGCATCGCCCTCGCCGACCTGCAGGACTCCCAGACCCAGCTCGTGCAGGTCACCCGCCCGCTGCACACCGAAGCCCTCGGCAAGCTCGTGGCGCACCTGATCGCCACCCACTGCGAACCCGCGCTGGAGGCCGACCAGGCCAAGGCCCACGAGCGCCGGTACCTGCAGCTGCGCACCGACCCCGACGGCACGGTGCACGGCAGCTTCCTGCTCGCCAACGAAGACGCCGAAGCGGTGCTGACCGTGCTGGAGCCCTTGGCGCGCCGACAGGAGCTCGCCGACCCGCGCAGCGCCGGTCAGCGCCGCGCCGACGCCCTCGTCGAGGTCTTCACCGCTGCCAGCGCCTGGATGGACCTGCCCCACGCCGGCGGCCAGCGCCCGCAGCTCAGCTACGTCATCAGCAGCGCCTGGGCCGCCGGCCACGCCCCGGCCTCCCTGCACGAAACCCTCACGACGAACGGGGCGCACCCGCTGGGCCTGTCCCAGCACGCCGCCGGCGGAGCGTGGACCGGGCCGCAGACCCGCACCCGCCTCGAAGCCGTGCTGTGCGACGCCCGGATCAGCCGGGTGCTGCTCGACACCACCGGACAGGTGCAAGCCCTGCACAGCCTCACCGACCAGATCACCCCCGCCCAACGACGGGCGGTCAGCGCCCGCGACCGCCAGTGCGTCGCCAAGGGCTGCACCCGACCCCCCTCGTTCTGCGACGTGCACCACCTGGACCACCGCGCCGACGGCGGCGCAACCTGCGTGCAGAACCTCGTGCTGCTCTGCCGCCGCCACCACGTGCTCTGGCACCGCGGCACCGTCGGCCTGCACGACCTGCACACCCCATGGCTCCCCGAACCCCCGCCCGCGCTCACCGACCACGACCCCTGGACCCGCCACAACCCACCCCTCGTCGCCTGACCCGCAACAAACCGTGGAATCGACCAGTGCCGAGCAGGCGCGTATCTCGCAGTCGGAGCCTCGTTGCCAGCGCACGAAGGCCTGCGTAGGTTCCCGACATGCCCGGCGGGAACGGCGCCCTCGCACAACGAGCTTCGATCTGGCTCGGCGTGTTCTTCTTGGTGTTCGGCATCATCGGGTTGATCATCAACCCGGACTTTCGAACAGGGCCGGAACTGACCTCAAAGCAGTTCGTGATCGACTGGAACGGCTGGCATGCCGTGTCTGCGATATCGCTCGCGGCGATCGCGTTCGTAGCGGCGGCCAGACCGCTCTGGGCGTTGGTCTTCCTTGCCGGGAACGCGATCGGCAACGTTGCCGAGTCGGTGTGGGCGTTGATCGACAGGACGCCGCTCGGACTCTTGTACTTTCCCAACGTCGCGACTGACGTCGTTCTGCACTTCGCGGTTGCAGGGGTGTCGCTGGTGACGTTCTTCGCCCAGTTGGCCCGCGATCGTGCTGCCGCTCTCCGCACGACCAGCGCCTGAGACCCGCGACATGCACCAGCTCGCCCAGCCGATCGCGCGTTCTTGCTGCCAGGGCGTTCAGGTGTGGGGGAGGATCAGTCGCAGGGCGCCGGGGCGGATCGTGATCGTGCAGGGCAGCGATCCGATCGGGTCGCCGTCGGCGAAGACGCGGAACGCCCGGTCCGCCGAGATCTCCACGGTCGTGGCGGTGCGCATGTCCACGCACGGGTCGTCCACGTGCGTCCCCTTGAACACCTTGGGCAGTGTCGACAGGAAGTGCCGCCGCGAGGTGGCTGTGGTGGTCACGACGTCGAGCAGGCCGTCGGTGACCGACGCGCTCGGAGCGACGCGCATGCCCCCGCCGTAGTAGCCGGAGTTCGCCACCGCGGCGGCCCAGCCGGAGTACGACTCCGTCGCGCCGTCGGTGGTCACCGTGAACCGGGCGTGCTTCCAGGAGAAGACGGTGGCCAACGCGCCGTACAGGTAGACGAGCTGGCCGAGCGGGACGCGGGTGCGCAGCACGCGCTCCTGCACCTCGCTGTCGAAGCCGACCGAGGCGATGCCGACGAAGACGTGACCGTCGACGTCGCCCAGGTCCACGGCCGTCTCCACCCCGTCGGCGATGACGGCGCAGGCACCGGCGACGTCCTTGGGGATGCCGACCATGCGCGCGAAGTCGTTGCCCCTTCCCCCTGGTACGACGGCCATCAGGCCGCCGTGCTCCGCGACCGCGCCCGCAACCCGACCGACCAGGCCGTCGCCGCCCATGGCCACGACCACACGGCCGTCGGCAACGGCCGCGGCAGTCAGCTCGTCGGCGTGCTCGAGGGAGCGGGTCGGCGTGACGAGCAGGTCGTGCGCGACCAGGGCGCGCTCGACCTCGGGCAGGAGCTTGCTCGCCCGCCCCCCACCGGCCGTGGGGTTGACCACCAGCTGCAGCCGCACGCCTGCTCCTCTACGGGATCGTCTTGCCGGGGTTGAGGATCCCCGACGGGTCCAGCACCTGCTTCACCGCCCGGAGCACCTCGGTGCCCAGGGGACCCACCTCGTCGGTCATCCAGCGCCGGTGGTCGGTGCCCACCGCGTGGTGGTGGGTGATCGTCGCACCTGTGGCCACGAGAGCCTCGCACGCCGCGTCCTTGGCCCGCTGCCACTGGGCCGCCGCGTCCGAAGCCCGGGCCCCGAGCACTGTGAAGTAGAGCGACGCCCCGTGCGGGTACAGGTGCGACACGTGGCACATCACGACGCACTCGCCGAGGGCGTCCTGCAGCGCGGTGCGCACGGCCGACCACGTGGTCTCGAGCCCCGACCACGCCGCCGACGTCTCGAGGGTCTCCACGAGGAACCCCCCGTCGAGCAGGTCGTCGCGCAGGTACGGCCCGTCGTACCGGCCGTGCTCCCACTTCGAGCCCGCGCCCGGCAGGGGGAGGCCCTTGACCTTCGACGCCCTACGCCGGGCGGCCACGGATGCTTCCGTGCCCTCCCAGCCGAGGACGAGCAGGCAGCGGCCCTTGGCCATCAGCTGGACCGCCTTCGGCGCCGACAGCCGCAGCGACACCGCTGTCTCGTCGGGGTCGGACAGCCGTGCCACGTCGGGCACCACGCCGCCCTGCTCGAGCCGGCGCAGCTGGGCGATGCCGTCCTCCCAGGAGCGCACGAGCCAGGCGTCGTAGCGCTTCACGGCCGGTAGCGGGCGCACCTTCACGGTGACAGACGTGATGACGCCGAACACCCCCTCGGAGCCGAGCACCAGCTGGCGCAGGTCAGGTCCGGCCGCACTGGCCGCGCCACGACCGAGCACCAGCTCGCCGCGGGGGCTCACGAGGGTGAGCCCGACGACGAGCGCGTCGAACCGGCCGTAGCCCGTCGAGGCCTGCCCGGCCGAGCGGGTGGCGGCGTAGCCGCCGAGGGTGGCGTGCTCGTACGACTGCGGGAAGTGCCCGAGGGTGTAGCCGCGGGCGTTGAGCAGGGCCTCGGCCTCCGGTCCGCGCAACCCGGCTTCAACAGTGGCGGTGCGGTCGGTCTCCGACAACGCGAGCAACCGGTCGAGCCGGCGCAGGTCCAACGCGATCACGGCCCGGTGCTCACCCCGCAGGGGGGCCACCCCGCCGACGACGGAGGTGCCACCGCCGAAGGGGACGACCGCGACCCCGTGCTCGGCGCAGGCCGTGAGCACCGACCCCACCTGCTCGGCAGTGGGCTCCACGACGGCGTCGGGCACGTCGAAGGCGCCGGAGCGCAGCGCGAGCAGGTCGAGGTAGGACCGGCCGGCGGCGTCCCGCACCCGGGTGTCGTCGTCGATGCGCACGTCGGCGCCGGTGGCTGCCAGGGCGGCGCGCTGCACCGGGTCGAGACGGGAGGGCGGCAGCACCGCCAGGGGGGCGGGGGAGGCGGGCGTCGTCGAGCCCACGCGGGACTGCAACCACGCCGTCGCCTCAGGCGGCAATCCGGTACGCCGGGCCGGGTCCCCCCAGCCGGTAGGAGCCATCTCGCGGGTCATGGGATACAGTGTGACACATGACGTCTCAACGTCACACCGCTGAGGGAACGGAGCGGCGTGGCACCCCCCTGCTGGACGCCGCACGCGAGTGCGTCCTGGACGTCGGGCTGCGCCGCACCACGCTGGCCGACGTCGCGCGGCGTGCGGGCGTGTCACGCATGACCGTCTACCGGCAGTACGCCGACCTGCAGACCTTGGTCTCGGCGCTGCTCACCCGCGAGCTGCTCGAGGTCTTCGAGGCCGTCGACACCGAGGTGCGCCCCCTGCCGACCGCCCGTGAGCGGCTGGTCGCCGCCGCGCTGCTCGTGGTCGGGCGGGTGGACAGCAACGACGTGTACCGCCGGGTGCTCGACCTCGACCCGGAGATGCTGCTGCCGCTGGTCGTCGACCGCTTCGGCTCCACGCAGCGCGCTGCCCTCGAGCTCGTCGCCGGGCAGGTCCGGGAGGGCCAGAGCGACGGGTCGGTGCGCGCGGGCGACCCGGAGCGGATGGCGACCGCGGTGCTCCTCACCTGCCAGTCCTTCGTGTTCAGCGCCCGGCTGGTGGACGACGCCACGCTCGCCGAGCTGCGACCGATGCTCGACGGCTACCTGCGATGAGCTCGCGGCTGACCGCGGCCCGCCGCGAGCGCGAGCTCGACGCGCTGTCCCGGGAGCGCGTCGACGTGCTCGTGGTGGGCGGCGGCGTGACCGGGTGCGGCATCGCGCTGGATGCCGCGAGCCGCGGACTGTCCGTCGCCCTCGTGGAGAAGGACGACCTCGCCTTCGGCACCAGCCGGTGGAGCAGCAAGCTCGTGCACGGGGGCCTGCGCTACCTCGCCACGGGCGACGTCGGCCTGGCCTGGGAGTCCGCCCGCGAGCGGCGCACGCTGATGACGACGACTGCGCCGCACCTCGTGCGCCCGCTGCCGATGGTCGTGCCGCTCGGCGCCGACGTCGACGTGCGTGCCGGCCTGCTCGTCGACGCCGGGCACCGTGCCGCCGACGTGCTGCGCCGCGCGGCGCGCACCTCCGCCGCGGTCCTGCCGCCACCGCGCCGCCTGGGCCGCGTGGAGACCCAGCGCCTCGTGCCCGGCGTGCGGCGCGACGGCCTGCGCGGGGGACTGCTCAACTGGGACGGCCAGCTCGAGGACGACGCCCGTCTTGTCGTGGCGCTGGCAAGGAGCGCTGCCGCGCTCGGTGCGAGCGTGCTCACCCGCGTCCGGTACGACGGCGAGGGCCGCCTCACCGACCAGCTGACCGGGGCGTCGCTCGAGGCCCGGGCGACGACGGTCGTCAACGCCACCGGTGCCTGGGCCGACACTCTTACGCCCGGGGTGCGGCTGCAGCCGAGCAAGGGCGTGCACCTCGTGCTCGACGCGGCGGCACTGGGCCTGCCGACCGCCTCGATGACCGTCCCGGTGCCCGACCACCCCAACCGCTACGTCTTCGCCCTGCCGCACCCCGACGGGCTCGTCTACGTCGGACTGACCGACGACCCGGTCGAGGGCCCCCTGCCCGAGGTGCCGCGGGCCGAGGAGCACGAGATCGCTTTCCTGCTGGACACCCTCAACCGCGGGCTGGAGAGGCCGCTGTCGCGGGCCGACGTCCTCGGCACCTACGCCGGGGTCCGCCCCCTCGTGGCGGGTGAGCACGGACGCACCGCCGACCTCAGCCGACGTCACCTGGTGACGCTGGACGACGGCCTGCTGACGGTCCTGGGCGGCAAGCTCACGACGTACCGGCAGATGGCGCAGGACGCCGTCGACCTGCTCACCGACGTGCCCTGCCGCACCACGACGCTGCCACTGGTCGGTGCCGGGCAGGTGCGCCGCCCGGACAGGCCGATCCCGCCACGGCTGGTGCGCCGCTACGGCAGCGAGGCGGCGGACGTCGCCGAGCTCGCCGCAGGCAACCCGTCGTTGCTCGAGCCGGTCGTCCCCGAGGCGCCAGTGCTCGGTGTCGAGCTCGTGTGGGGGCTCGTCGCCGAGGGTGCGCTGTGCGCGCAGGACCTGCTCGAGCGGCGCACGCGGCTGTCCCTCGTAGAACGCTGGGCCGCCGCGGCCGCACCCGTGGTGGAGCGCTGCGTGGCCGAGGTGCACGCTGGTGGGCGTGCCTGAACCCCTGAGCGCAGTGGTGTGACCGAGCGCGTTCCGCCCGGGTGGCCGGCCGAGGTGCTGCCGCCCCAGGCGCCGGACTGGGAGCGCACGGCGGTGTCGTGGCTGTTCGACCAGTGCCCGCCGGACTACCGTGCCCACGACGTGCTGCGCGCCCACCCGGTCGTGCTCGCGCGGTTCGCGCGCGGCCACGTGGAGGCTGCCGTGGAGGCCGCACGCCAGGGGATACGCACCGCCCGGTCCGAGCTGCGCGAGGTGGTCACCCCGGAGGTGGTGGAGGCCGTGCTGGGTGCCTACGACCGCGAGGGGCGCCGGCTGGTCCAGGTCGGCCGGGCCGTCGCCCTGGTCGAGGCCGCACTGCGCGGCGAGCGCTGGGTCCCACGGCTGTGACGGCGGCCGTGACCCTGGTGGAACGGAGCCCGATCTAGGATGGGGGCGAGCCGAAGAGGAGCCAGAGTGAGCCTGCTCGACACCATCGGTGGGCCCGAGGACCTCCGTCGGCTGCCCGCCGCGCAGCTGCCTGCGCTCGCTGCGGAGATCCGTGACTTCCTCATCGAGAAGGTCTCCAAGACAGGTGGTCACCTCGGGCCTTCGCTCGGCGTCGTCGAGATCACGCTGGCGCTGCACCGCGTGTTCGACAGCCCACGTGACAAGGTCCTGTGGGACACCGGTCACCAGGCCTACGTGCACAAGCTCGTCACCGGCCGGGCAAAGGGCTTCGAGGCGTTGCGCAAGAGGGGCGGCCTGTCCGGCTACCCGTCCCGCGCCGAGTCCGAGCACGACGTCATCGAGAACTCCCACGCCTCCACCGCGCTGTCCTACGCCGACGGGCTTTCCAAGGCGTTCGCCCTGCGGGGTGAGCGGCGGCACGTGGTCGCTGTCGTGGGCGACGGCGCCCTGACGGGTGGCATGTGCTGGGAGGCGCTGAACAACATCGCCGCCCGTGACCTGCCGGTCGTGGTGGTGGTGAACGACAACGGCCGCTCCTACGGCCCCACCATCGGTGGGCTCGCCGCGCACCTGGCCGCGCTGCGGATGACCCAGGGCTACGAGCGCACCCTCGAGCGCGTCAAGACCACGCTGCAGGGCACCCCGGTCGTGGGTCCGACGGTCTACACCGCCCTGCACGGGCTGAAGAAGGGGATCAAGGACCTCGTTCAGCCCCAGGTGCTCTTCGAGGACCTCGGTCTGAAGTACGTCGGTCCCATCGACGGTCACGACGAGCAGGCCATGGAGAACGCGCTGCGCAAGGCGCGTGACTTCGGCGGACCGGTGATCGTGCACGCGGTCACCGTGAAGGGGTTCGGCTACCAGCCGGCCGTCGACGACGAGGCGGACTGCCTGCACAGCGTGGGGCCCGACACCGACCCGCTGACCGGCAAGGCGCTGACTGCGGGCGCGCGCAGCTGGACCAGCGTGCTGGCCGATGAGCTCGTGCTGCTCGGCGAGGAGCGGCCGGACGTCGTCGCGCTCACGGCCGCCATGCTCCAGCCGGTGGGGCTGCAGAAGTTCTCGGAGGCCTTCCCGGGGCGCACTTTCGACGTCGGCATCGCCGAGCAGCACGCGGTCACCTCCGCCGCCGGCTTGGCGATGGGCGGGATGCACCCCGTGGTGTGCATCTACGCCACCTTCCTCAACCGCGCCTTCGACCAGGCGCTGATGGACGTCGCACTGCACCGGCTCCCCGTCACGTTCGTGCTCGACCGCGCCGGGGTCACCGGTGAGGACGGTGCCTCGCACAACGGCATGTGGGACCTGTCGCTGCTGCAGGTCGTCCCCGGTATCCGCATCGCGGCACCCCGCGACGGAGCCACGCTGCGTGAGGAGCTGCGTGAGGCCGTGGCGGTGGGCGACGGGCCGACCGTGGTCCGCTTCCCGCGCGGCGCCGTGGGCGACGACCTGCCCGCCGTACGGCGAGAGGGTGGGGTCGACGTGCTGCGCGACGGCGCTGATGTGCTGCTCGTGGGTGTCGGAGCGATGGCACGCCTCGCCCTGGAGGTGGCCGATCGCGTTGCGGCACAGGGGATCTCGGCCACCGTGGTGGACCCCCGCTGGGTCGTGCCCGTGCCCGCCGAGCTCACCGCGCTGGCCGCCCGGCACCGCCTCGTCGTCACCGTCGAGGACAACAGCCGTGTGAGCGGGGTGGGCGCGCGCATCTCACAGGCGCTGCGCACAGCCGGCGTCGACGTGCCTGCGCGCGACCTCGGCATCCCGCCGGCGTTCCTCGACCACGGCTCCCGCGCCGAGGTCCTCGCCGAGGCCGGGCTGACAGCCCAGGACGTCGCGCGCGAGGTCGTGGAGCTGATGGCACGGCTCGAGCCCCAACCCACCGAGCCACCCGCTGGTGCTCCGGACCAGGCCGAGGCCCGCGAGCACCGCGAGGCCTGAGCACCCGCCGTACCCCCTCCGGGGGTCAGCCGCAGTACGCGCGGTCCGCGCCGCTGGGGGGCGTGGGGTCCTCACGGGTCTGCATCCAGCCCTCCGGCAGCGCCACCGGCTTCGGACCGGACAGGTGGCCGCGGGGGAGGTTCTCGTGCCCCGGCGGGAGCACGGCGTGCGGGTCGAGCTGGTCGAGCAGCTCGTCGAGCTCGGCCAGCGACGACACGAGGCCGAGCAGCCGCCGCTTCTCCCCGCCGACGGCGTAGCCGGTGAGGTACCAGCCGGTGTGCTTGCGGAAGTCGCGCATGGCGTACCGCTCGTCGTCGAACAGGCCCACGAGCAGCTCGGCGTGACGGCGCATCACGTCGGCTACCGCGCCGAGCGCAGGGGGAGGCAGCACCGGGCGCCCGGCGAACGCGTCCGCGAGCTCACGGAACAGCCAGGGTCGACCGAGGCACCCCCGCCCGACCACCACCCCGTCGCAGCCGGTCTCGGCGATCATGCGCACGGCGTCGGCGCCGGTCCACACGTCACCGTTGCCCAGCACGGGCACGGTCGTGACGGCCTCCTTCAGGCGGCTGATCGCCGACCAATCGGCCCGGCCGCTGTAGAGCTGCTCCGCCGTGCGCGCGTGCAGAGCGATGGCCGCGGCGCCCGCGTCGGCCGCAGCAGCCGCCGCTTCGAGGTAGGTGAGCGCCTCGTCATGCAGCCCCATGCGCATCTTCACCGTGACCGGGACCGGTCCGGCGGCGCGCACAGCAGCCTGCACCACGTTGCCGAACAGCACGTGGTGGGCCGGCAGCGCGGCACCGCCGCCGCGGCGGGTGACCTTGGGCGACGGGCACCCGGCGTTGAGGTCGACGTGGTGCGCGCCGAGGTCGACGACCCGCCGGACGGCCTCGCCGACCCAGTGCGGGTCCACGCCGTAGAGCTGGACCGAGCGAACGTCCTCGTCGTCGTGGAACGCGACCATCTGACGGGTGCGGCCGTTGTCCTCGCACAAGGCGCGGGCGGAGACCATCTCGCTGACGAACAGGCCCGCGCCGAAGGAGCGGCACAGCGTCCGGAACGCCGCGTTCGTCACGCCGGCCATCGGGGCGAGCACCACCGGCGGGTCGACCTCGATCGGTCCGACCTTCAGCGCGGCGGTCACCAGCGCAGATCGCCCGTCGCTCGGCTCGTTCCTCGGCTCGCTCCTCCTGCTCACCACAGGTCGACCAAGGACACGTCGAGCTTCGCGAGAAGGGCACGGAGCAGCGGTAGGGAAAGGCCGATGACGTTGCCGGCGTCACCCTCGATGCCGGCCAGGAACGGGGCCGAGCGCCCGTCCAGCGTGAAGGCCCCGGCGACGTGCAGCGGCTCGCCGCTGGCGACGTACGCCTGCACCTCTTCGTCGGAGGGGGTGCCGAAGCGGACGACGGTGGACGCCACCTCGCCGGCCGAGGCGCCGGTGGCCGTGTCGACCACGCAGTGACCCGTGTGCAGCACCCCGGACCTGCCGCGCATGGCCTGCCAGCGCGCGACGGCCTCATCAGCGGACGCCGGCTTGCCCAGCGCCGCGCCGTCGAGCTCCAGCAGCGAGTCGCACCCGACGACGAGCGCGTCGTCGACGCCGCACGCGACCGCCTGGGCCTTGCGGGTAGCCAGCTCCAGCACGACCTCACGCGGCGTGCCGGTCACGTCCTGCTCGTCGACGCCGCTGACGACGACCTCTGGGCTCAGCCCGGCGTCACGCAGCAGCCGCAGCCGCGCCGGGGAGGCGGAGGCGAGCACGAGACGACGCGAGGGCACGTCCCATTATCGGTCAGCGGTAGAGGACGTCGCGGTCCCAGGTGACCGACGACACCGCGTCGCGCAGTGCGAGGTCCTCCGGGCGGCCGCCGGCGGACGCCATCACGAGCTCGTCGCGCGTGACGAGGAGGGGCCGCGGGAAGCCCCGCTCGAGCGGCGTGGTGGCCTCCCAGGCTGCCGGTCCGAAGGCCGGGTCGACCAGGGCGAGCTGCGTCCAGCCCCGGCGCAGCATCGGAGCGACGACGTTGCCGAGGCCACCGGACGCCGTGGCGATGGCGGCCCGCAGGGTCCGCGCGCCGAGCAGCGTCACGACGTCGCAGTCGCCCAGCGGCCGGATCGTGCCCCGGCGGTCGGTGCCGAGGCGGGAGGCGGCCAGGGAACCGAGGCGCTCGAGCTCCTCGCGTGCGTGGCACCACAGCACGGAGGCGTCGATCCCGGCAGCCTCGAGGGCTGACGGCGGGGCCAGCACGACCCGGTCGGGATCGGCCGGGTCGAGGTCGACGAAGCCCAGCCCGAGATCGAGGGCGTCCCCGAGCACGTGGGTGCGCGCCCAGCCAGGTCCGGGGTGCAGGCCGTGGTCGTGGGGCAGGCCCACCGGGCGCACGCGCTCGACCAGCTCCAGCCGGGAGCGGTCGGCGATCCAGCGCCGCGCCTGCAGCCAGCGCGCCAGCCGCGCCCGGCCTGCGTCGGTCTCGGGATGGAGGCCGTCCAGCGCACGTCGGCACTCCACCCAGGACACGAACACCCTGGGCGTGCCGGTGAGGCGCACGCCCTGCCGGTTGGGCTCGATGTCGAGGTCGTGGAGCACGGAGACCCCGAGCACGCCACGCCGCAGCTCCAGAGTGCTGGGAGGGGCGGCGCGCCCGTGACGTTCCACTTCGTCACGGTACCCAGGTTCGGGACCTCACACCGCTATCAACAGGGTGAGTGGTCGGGCCAGCGCGAGATGGTCCCTTTGGGTCAACGCGAGTGCGCGTGCGCTGCCGACAGCAAGGGTGACTGCGGTCGCCAGAGCGCGGTCGACGGTCCCGTGCTCCTGAGGGGGGAGCGCGGAGCCACGAGGGCCGGGTCCGCGGTGCGGGCCCGGCCTCTCGCATCAACCTAAGCCTTCGCGTCAGGCTGTGCCGTCGCGGCGGACGCGCTGGCCCTCTGGGGTGTCCTCCACGACAACGCCGAGGGCCGCCAGCCCGTCTCGCAGCAGGTCCGACAGCGTCCACTGCTTGTCCTCGCGGGCCCTGCTCCGGGCCGCCAGGAGCAGGGACACGTCCGGCTCGGCCCAGCCACGGCGCAGCACCGGTTCCAACGCGGCCAGCGCGGTGGCGGTGGCCACGTCCTCCTTGGCGGACAGCGCGGCAAGCACAGCGGCGGGGTCCTGCGCGGCGACCGCGTCGGCGATGCCTGGGGCCGCCGTGCGGCCCGGTGCCGCCAGGGTCACCGGGGCGCCCCCGGCGACCGCGCTCCGGAGGTCGAAGGAGGACCCCTCGACGTGGTGCGCCTCGGCGTCGCCGACGAGCAGGTGCACGCCGCCCTGCCCGTGCACCTCGGCGAGCCCGGTGGCGGGGTCGAGCACCAGCGCCGTGTGCTCGTCGATGCCGATCACAGGCAGGTCGGGCGCCGCGACCCGCAGCACGTCGAGGCGACGGCGGCCGATCCAGCAGCACGAGGTGTCGTGGGTGCCGCCCTCCCTGTTGTCGAAGTGCGGGACGACCGCCGCGCGCAGCCCCAGCCGGCCGAGCACGTCGAGGCCCTCCTCCCAGTACGGCGCGAGGCCCACCTTGTAGACCTCGTACACGGGGATCGAGGCCTCCCCGGCGGTGACGGCGGCCGCGCTCGCCAGCACCACCACTCCGCCGGCCAGCACCACCCCGGCCAGGACGTCTCCCAGGCCGACCGCGCGCCACTGCCGCAGCGCGTACGTCGGCGAGCCGGGCCCGGCGAACACGTACCGCGAAGCAGCGAGGGCGTTCAGCGCCCGGCCCACCTCCGCGGCCGGCAGGTCGGCCGAGCGGAGCGAGACCACGTCGGCGCCCACGCCGACGCTGTCGGCGAAGTAGGCCACGGCCTTGGCGGTGAGCTCGTCGGCGTTCTCCTGGAACCCGTACGGCGTGTCCAGCACGGTGACCCGCCCAGCGGTCCTCACCAGGGACTTGTGGAGCTCCACCATCGTCGGGCTGGTCTCGCCGGAGCCCATCAGCACGATCACCGTGCAATCCTCGCCTACGGGTCGCCGGCGGACCGGGCGGGGAGCTAGAAGAGCTGGGCGCTGCTCGGGTCGCTCACGGCGACGACGAGCAACCGCGCGAGGCCCAGCAGAAGGCCGAGGCCGCTGATGAGCGTCGCGGCGCGCACGATGTGCCCGCTCCAGGCGCCGTCGGCGGGGACGAGCTGGTCGAGCGCCTTGCGGGCGAGGTAGAGCGGGACCACGAAGAACAGCGCCGACATCAGGCTCGAGACGAGCGCGTAGTTCCTGTACTCGTTCTCGAGACCTCCCCCGTCTCCGCCCGAGCCGGGGAGCAGCCCGGCGGCGTAGGCGCGACCGGTGAGCACACCCGTGGTGATGAGCAGCAGACTGGACACCACCAGCGCGGTCAGGCCGAGCGTCGAGGGGTGCGACCAGGTCAGGTCGTTCCCCTCCTCGAGGGCTGGCAGCTCGGGATCGGCGGGCGGCATGAGGGGTTCGGTCACGAGCAGCACCCTAGAACCTCGCAACTAGGGTTGTGCGCATGACGCAGATGCTCTCCCTCACCGACGCCGCCCGTCGGATGGGGATCGGGGTCGTGGGGGTCAAGCAGCTGGTCAAGGACCACAAGCTGCTGGCCGTGCGGACCGACGAGGGGGTCCAGATCCCCGAGGACGCCCTCGACGGTGAGGAGCCGGTCAAGCACCTCGGCGGGGTGCTGACGCTGCTCCACGACGCGGGGTACACGCCCGAGCAGTCCTACGCCTGGCTGACGACGGCCGACGACAGCCTGCCCGGCACCCCCTTGCAGGCCCTGCACGAGAACCGCGCCACCGAGGTCAAGCGCAGGGCCCAGGCGCTGGCGTTCTGATGCGGGTCACGGTCAACGGCACGCCCCGCGAGGTCGCCGAGGGCTGCACCCTCGTCGCGCTGGTGGAGGAGCTCGGCCTTCATGTCGGGGCCGTGGTCGTCGAGCGCAACGGGACGGCGCTGCTCCGGTCCGAGGTGGTGACCACCTCGCTGTCCGACGGCGACGTGCTCGAGCTGGTGCGGGCGGTCGCCGGTGGCTAGCGATCCGTCCGACCGCCGGCGCCGGTTCGCCGACGCGCGGCTGTACCTGTGCACGCCCGACCGGCCCGACCTGGCCGCGTTCCTCGACGCCGTCCTCAGCGGCGGCGTCGACGTCGTGCAGCTGCGTGAGAAGGGCATCGAGGCGCGTCGCGAGCTCGACGTCCTCGAGACCGTCCGCGCGGCGGCCGAGCGGCACGGTGCCCTGTGGTCGGTCAACGACCGCGCGGACGTGGCCCTCGTGAGCGGCGCCGACCTCCTGCACCTCGGGCAGGACGACCTGCCCGTCCCCGCAGCGCGCAGGATCGTCGGTGACGACGTGCTGGTGGGACGTTCCACGCACGACCCCGCGCAGGCGTCGGCTGCAGCCACGGAGCCCGGCGTCGACTACTTCTGCGTGGGGCCGACGTGGGAGACGCCCACCAAGCCCGGCCGTCCGGCTGCGGGGCTGGAGCTCGTGCGGCACGCCGCGGGGCTGGGCACCGACCGGCCGTGGTTCGCGATCGGCGGCATCGACCTGAGCAACCTCGACGCCGTCCTGGACGCCGGCGCGACCCGCGTGGTGGTCGTCCGCGTCCTCACCGAGGCCGTCGACCCGCACGCGGCTGCAGTCGCCCTGCGGTCACGGCTGTGACATACGCCCTGGTCCTGCTCGGCTGCTTCCTGGGCACGCTGCCGCTCGAGCTGGTCCTCGGCGTACGGGTCTACCGGTCGTGGCGGCGGCTGCTGCTCGCGCTGCTCCCGGTGCTCGTGGTGTTCCTGAGCTGGGACGTGCTGGCGACCCGCGCCGGGCAGTGGTCCTTCGACCCGGACCAGGTGCTGGCGACGGTCGGCGTGCTCCCGCTCGAGGAGGTCGCGTTCTTCCTCGTGGTGCCGACGTGCGCCGTGCTCGCTCTCGAGGCCGTACGACGGGTGCGCGGCCGATGAGCTACACCACCGCAGCCGTGCTCGCGGTCCTCGCCTCCATCGTGCTCGACCTGGTCGCCCTGCGCACGAAGCTGCTGCGGGACAAGGACTTCTGGACGGCGTACGGGATCGTGCTGGTCTTCCAGCTGGTGACGAACGGGGTCCTGACCGGCACGGGCACGGTGACCTACGACGACGCAGCGGTGCTGGGCCCGCGGCTGGTCTTCGCGCCTGTCGAGGACCTGCTGTTCGGGTTCGCGCTGGTGCTGCAGACACTCGCGTGGTGGGACCGGGCTGGTCAGCGCCGGGGCGGCACGAGCAGCGCGGCCCGGCGCACCGGCGAGACGCAGACCCGCCGGTCCAGCACCCGGTAGTCGGCGCGCTCCACCGCGCCGAGGATCCCGGCGTACAGGCGCGTGGCGGCCTCGACGGTGGGGCGGGCGGCGGGATGGAGCAGGCGGATGCCCTGGACGGCGGTGGCGTAGAGCCCACGGGTCCGAGCCACCTCGAAGCGCATCAGGGAGCGGAACCGCTCGTCGACCCGCCCGTCGTGCAGCTGCTCGACGGTGACGCCGAAGCGGTCGAGGTCCTCCAGCGGCAGGTAGACGCGGCCGCGGGCGAGGTCCTCCCCGACGTCCCGCAGCACGTTGGTGAGCTGCATCGCCAGCCCCAGCTCGACCGCGTACGGCGAGGCCAGCTCGACGGGGACCACCGTGCCGAACACGTGGGTCAGCTGCACGCCCACGACGGAAGCAGAGCCGTGCGCGTAGGCGACGAGGTCGTCGTAGGTGGCGTAGCGGGTCACCGTGAGGTCGGCCAGCATCGAGGAGAGGAAGGCATCCACCGTCTCCAGCGGGATGCGGTGCCGGACCACCGTGTCGTGGACGGCGGGTGCGACCGGCACGGCCGGGTCCCCGTCACGGACGGCTGCCCCGAGCCGGGCCAGCTCGCCCGCCTTCTGCGCCGGGGTCAACGTCGAGGCGCCGTCGACAACCTCATCTGCCGCGCGTGCGAAGCCGTAGAGCGCGTGGACCGAGGGACGCGTCGCGGCCGGGAGCAGTCGTGTCGCGAGGTAGTAGCTGCGGCCGTGCTGGGCGTGCAGCCGGCGGCAGGCCTCGTAGGAGGTGGCGAGCATCAGGTCAGGACCACCGGGGCAACCGCGGCGGCATCTGCCTCGGCCTCCTCGAGCACCTGCCGCGCCGAGCGGCGCACCTCGTACACCGCGAAGCCGACCGCGGCCACGAGCGGAACGCCGTAGAACGGCGGCCGGACGAGGCTGCGTCCGTTGGGGAGCAGGGTCAGGCACAGCACGACCGACAGGGCGCCGAGGGCGAGCAGCACGCGCTCCCCGCCCACCGCCGCGAGCAGCACGAGGCCCCACAGCAGGTACCACGGCTGCACGACAGGAGCGAGCGCGACGACGGCGACCATGGCGAGGCCCAGCGCCCGCATCGCCCCGAGGTGGTGCGCGCGCAGCAGGAGCGTCAGGGCCACGAGCCCGGCGATCCCGAAGGACAGCGCGAAGACCCACCGGGTCACCTCGCCGGGCGTCTCCACGACCCCGAGCCAGCGCAGCGCGTGGTCGACCAGCACGCCGATGCCGGTCACGGGCGAGAAGATCGACAGCCGGGCGCTGCCGGTGCCGAGCGTGTGGACCCAGCCCCAGCCCAGCCCGGTCCACCAGGTGACGAGCACGCCTGTGGCGGCGGACACCGAGGTGACGAGGAGCGCTGTGCGCACGCGCAGCCGCCAGCCGGGGTGCAGCATCGGCAGGAAGCCCAGCGCGGCGATGGCCGGGAGCTTCACCAGGGCAGCCACGGTGATCAGCACCGCAGCCACCGCGAGGCGCGGCGCGGTGGGACGACCCGTCACGACGGCCAGCCCGGCCATGAGCAGCCCGATCATCAGCGCGTCGTTGTGGGCTCCGCCGATGCCGTGGACCAGCACGAAGGGGTTCGCGAGCCCGAGCCACAGCGCTCGCTGCGGCAGCACGCCATGCGCCCTGGCGAGCCGCGGCAGCGCCCACGCCACCATCAGCAGGCCCAGCACCGCCAGGCCGCGCAGCATGAAGACCGCCGGGACGACGTGGTTGTGGGAGAGCGCGACGCACTGCCCGGAGAGCCACAGCCACACCGGCCCGTACGGCGAGGGGGAGAAGCGCCAGGCGCTGTCGACGCCGTAGGCCCACTTGCCGACCAGCGCACCCGGGCCGTACTCGTAGGGGTCGATGCCCCCGGCGACGAGGTTCCCCTGCCCGGCGTACGCGTAGACGTCCCGGCTGAACAGCGGCGGGCCGATGAGCAGCGGCAGGGTCCACAGCCCCGTGATGAGCAGGATCGTCCCGGGCTGCACCCGATCCAGCACGTGTCGAAGCCGCCACCACGCCGCGGTGATCAGGCCGAGACCGGCGAGGGCGATGGTGAGCGAGATGGAGCGGCCTGCTGCGGCGTCCTGCAGCCAGTTGAGATGAAGCAGCTCGGCGACGGCGTCCTTGAGCGCGGGTGTCGCGCCGGCGTTCGCACCGACGCCGATACCGCCGAACGCCAGCAGGGCCGTGCCCAGGAAACCCAGTGCCAGCAGCCGGCGGGGGACGACGTGGCGGGAGGTCATCGACCCACGACCCGTTCGGCCGCGAGCCGTCCCGACAGCAGCACCATGGGCACCCCGACCCCCGGGCGCGTTCCTGTGCCGGTGAGGACGACGCCCTCGACCCCGGGCACGAGGTTGCCCGGGCGGAAGGGCCCCGTCTGGCGCAGGGTGTGCGCGAACGAGAAGGGCGTGCCGTCGACCAGGCCCTGCCGCTCCCAGTCGAGCGGGGTCGTCACGTGCTCGACCTCCATCGCGTGCCCGAAGCCCCTGTAGCCCAGGCCGTCCAGCCGGTGCAGCAGCTCCTCGCGGTACCGCGGTCCCACCACCTCCCAGTCGATGCCGGAGGTCTGGTTCGGTGTCGGCGCGAGCACCGACCAGCTGTGCCGGCCCGCTGGGGCGAGCGTGGGGTCGGTCTTCGTGGCTGAGGTGACCAGCAGGGACGGGTCGGCCATCAGTCGCCCGCGCCGCGTGAGGTCGCGGAAGACACCGCGCCACTCGCGCCCGAAGTGCAGGTTGTGGTGCGCGGTCCGTGTGTAGTCCTGCCGTGACCCGGCGAGGAGCAGGAAGCAGCTGGGGGAGGACCGGAGCCGTCGTCGCCGTCGCGGCGGGAGCAGGTCGAGCGCCGCGGGCAGGTCGGGGTTGAGCACCACCACGTCGGCGGCGATGCGCTCCCCGGCGGCGGTCTCGACGCCTACTGCCCGCCCGTGCTGGACGACGACGCGGGTCACGGTCTCGCCGTACCGCAGGGTCGCCCCGTGCTTCTCGGCGGCAGCGGCCAGGGCGCGCGGCACCGCGTGCATCCCGCCGACGGGAGCCACCACGCCGCTGACGGCATCCATGTAGGCGATCACGGCGTACAGCGCGAGCGCCTCGAAGGGCGAGACACCGGCGTACAGCGACTGGAAGGAGAAGACCCGCTGCGTGCGCGGGTCCTTCAGGTACGACGACACCGCCGGCGCCAGGCGCCGGAAGCCACCCACTGCCGCGAGCCGGGCGAGGTTGGGGGTGAGCAGGTCCACGGGCGAGTCGGTGTTGCGGTCGATGAAGTCCTGGCGCTCGTACCGGTACAACCGGGCGGCGAAGCGGACGAATCGCTCGTAGCCCCGGGCCTCCTCCGGGCCGCAGACGCGGCGGACCTCCTCGGCCATGGCGCCGGGGTCGGAGAGGACGTCGAGCGACGACCCGTCGGGGAAGAAGGCCCGGTAGACGGGGTGGAGCGGTCGCAGGTCGAGCCAGTCCGCCAGCTCCTCGCCCACGCAGCCGAGCGCGTCGGCGATGAGGTCCGGCATGGTGAGCACGGTCGGTCCCGTGTCGAAGGAGTAGCCGTCGAGCTCGAGCAGCCCAGCCCGTCCTCCCGGGTGCGGACCGCGCTCCAGGACGGTGACCTCGCGGCCCGCCGCGACCAGGCGCAGCGCGGCCGACAGGCCTCCCAGCCCGGCGCCCACCACGACCACGCGATCAGTCGGGCCGGGCACGGTGCGCACCGGTCGAGCCTATCGGTGACCACCGCGCCCGATCCGTCGCTAGCTCGAGGGCTGGGGGACGTCGCAGTCCTTGACCTTCGGGTTGACGCCGACGTAGTTCAGCGGGCCGGCGATCACCGTCACGAGGATCGTGCCCGTCTTGGCGCAGCTGGCGTCGTCGCCCTTGAAGTAGTCCCGCTGGTAGGCCGCCAAGGTGCCGACGAGCAACCAGAGGAGCACGATGACGGCAGCGGGTCTCATGGTGGTCACCTACCCGGCCCCAGGTGAAGATCACCTCTCAGACAGTGGTGAGCACCTCGGCGCCGGTCTCGGTGACGACCAGCGTGTGCTCGAACTGGGCGGTGCGGGAGCGGTCCCGCGTCACGGCCGTCCAGCCGTCGTCCCACAGCTCGTGCCGCCAGTCGCCGATGGTGATCATCGGCTCGATGGTGAAGGTCATCCCGGGGACCAGCGTCGTGCGCGCCGCCGGGTTGTCGTAGTGGTAGACCTGCGGCTCGCTGTGGAACGCGCGCCCGATGCCGTGCCCGACGAAGGCGCGCACCACGCCGTACCCCTTGCCCTCGGCGTGCGCCTGGATGGCGCGACCGATGTCGCGCACGGTGCCCCCCGGCGTCACCGCGGCGATGCCCAGGTCGAGGCACTCACGGGTGACCTCCACGAGGGCACGGGAGGCCTCGTCGACCTCGCCGACGAGGAAGGTCGCGTTGGTGTCGCCGTGCACGCCGTCGAGGTAGATCGTCACGTCGAGGTTCACGATGTCGCCGTCCTTGAGGACGGTGCTGTCGGGGATGCCGTGGCAGATGACCTCGTTCACGCTGGTGCACAACGACTTCGGGAACCCGTTGTAGCCCAAGGGGCTGGGGTAGCCGCCGCGGGCGATGCACTCCTCGTGCGCGATCGCGTCGAGCTCGTCGGTGGTGATGCCGGGCCGCACGGCCGCACCCACGACCTGCAGCACCTCGGCCGCGGCCCGCCCTGCCCGACGCATCTTCTCGATGGTCTCGGCGTCCTTGGGTGCTCCTGACTCGCGGGTGCCCGGGCGGCCCTCCGGGTCGGCGACGTACGGCGGGCGGGCGATGTGGTCCGGCACGGTGCGCCGCGGTGAGAGGCGGCCGGGGCGCACGAACTGGGAGGCGTGACGCTCCGCCTCCTCGCGCCGCGCCTGCTCGGCAGCCACCCGCGCCGGGTCGATGTCGGCGATGCGGTGGCAGCGCTTGTACTTCCTCCCGCTGCCGCAGTGGCAGGGGTCGTTCGCGGCCAGCGTCGGAGTGCTCATCGTCCTCCCAGCCTAGGCCTGGTTCAGTGCGCGCGGACGGTGGCCGCCGTGGCGAGCTCGCGCAGCACCTCGGTGGCCTCCGGCGCGAGGGGCGCTGTGTCAAGGGCGTCCAGGGCCTGTGCCGTGCGCTCGTCGATCATGACCTCGAGCCGGTCGACCGCGCCGGTGTCGACCAGGACCTCGCGCAGCGCTGCCACGCCCGCCTCGTCGAGCGACGGGTCACCGAGGTGCCGTCGGACGACCTCGGCCTGCGCGGTCGACGCGCTCTCGAGCGCCATCGCGACCAGGGCGGTGCGCTTGCCCTCGCGCAGGTCGTCGCCCGCGGGCTTGCCGGTCACCTCCGGGTCACCGAACACACCGAGGACGTCGTCGCGCAGCTGGAACGCCTCGCCCAGCGGGAGCCCGTACGCCGTGTACGCGGCGTACGTGGTGGGCTCGGCGCCGGCGATGGCGGCCCCGAGGTGCAGCGGGCGCTCGACGGTGTACTTGGCCGCCTTCCAGTGCGCCACCCGCAGGGCGGCAGCGACCGACGTGGCCTTGCTCGCCTGCGAGACGAGGTCGAGGTACTGGCCGCCGACGACGTCGGTGCGCATCTGGCTGAACACGCGCAGCACGGTGGCGTCGGCCACGCCGGAGGAGACGAGCATCTCGTCCGCCCAGGACAGCGCCAGGTCGCCGATGAGGATCGCCGCCCCGGCGCCGAAGGCCCCCGCGTCACCCGACCAGCCGGCGTCGCGGTGCAGCGCTGCGAAGGCCCGGTGCACGGCGGGGCGGCCGCGCCGCGTGTCGCTGCCGTCCATGACGTCGTCGTGCACGATCGCGCAGGCCTGGAACAGCTCCAGCGCCGCGGCGGCGACGACGAGAGCGTCGGTGTCGGGGCCGCCGGCGCCCAGGCACCCCCAGAAGCAGAACCCCGGCCGCATCCGCTTGCCGCCGGCGAGGTAGGTGACGAGCGCGTCGGAGACGGGCGCGAGCTCCGGTCCCATCTCGTCGAGGGGCGCGCGGTGCTCGGCGAGGAAGGTGTCCAGGGCCTGCTGGACGCGGGCCCGCAGGTCTCGGCGGTCCAGCACTCCCATGGGAGCGGACGATAGCGGCCCCGTTAGCCTTGACCGGTGTCGCGCCGCACCATCTCCGAGATGCTCGCCTCCGGTGAGCGGCTGTTCTCGTTCGAGTTCTTCCCGGCGAAGACCGACGAGGGCGAGCGCCAGCTGTGGCAGGCCTTGCGGCAGCTCGAGGCCCTGCGCCCCGCTTTCGTGAGCGTGACGTACGGCGCGGGCGGCTCGACGCGGGACCGCACGGTCGCGATGACGGAGCGCATCGCCACCGAGACCACCCTGACGCCGCTGGGCCACCTCACGGCCGTCGACCACTCGGTCGCGGAGCTGCGCCGCATCATCGGCCAGTACGCCGACGCCGGCGTGCGCAACGTGCTCGCGCTGCGCGGCGACCCGCCGGGGGACCCGCAGGCGGACTGGAACCAGCACCCGGAGGGGCTGGCCTACGCCAGCGAGCTGGTCGAGCTCGTCAAGGCCAGCGGCGACTTCTGCGTCGGCGTCGCGGCCTTCCCCGAGAAGCACCCCCGCTCGCCCGACCTCGACACCGACGTGGACCTGTTCGTCCGCAAGTGCCGGGCGGGAGCCGACTTCGCCATCACGCAGATGTTCTTCAGGGCCGAGGACTACCTGCGGCTGCGCGACCGGGTCGCGGCGGCGGGGTGCGACACCGCGATCATCCCGGGGATAATGCCGGTGACGAACGTCGGGCAGGTGGAGCGGTTCGCCATCTTGTCCGGGGCCGCGTTCCCGTCCGACCTCGCTGACCGCCTGCACGCCGTCGCGGACGACCCGCACGCGGTCCGCGAGATCGGGGTCGAGGTGGCGACCGCGCTGAGCGACCGGCTGCTCGAGGAGGGCGCCCCGGGGCTGCACTTCATCACGCTCAACCGCTCGACGGCGACGCGCGAGATCTGGACGCGGCTCGGCTTGTCCGCCACCACCTGAACCGCGGCGCCCCGGGCTGCGTCACAGCAGCATGAAGCGACTACTCGCACTCCTGGCCCTCGTCGCCCTCGGCGGTTACGTGCTCATCGGTGGCAGGGCGCCTCAGCGCGCCGCCGTCGCCGCCGACGTGCCGACCACCACGAACGGGGTGGTCGTCGACGGCGTCGGCAAGGTGTCCGGCACCCCCGACGTGCTGCGGGTGACCCTGGGCGTGAGCGTGCGTCGGGGCGACGTGAGCAGCGCGATGGCCTCCGCGAGCTCGCGCCAGAACAAGGTCCGTGCGGCGCTGCGGCACCGTGGTGTCGCTGAGCGCGACCTGCAGACCGCTGACGTCAGCGTGTACCCGGAGACCGACGCGAAGGGACGGCCGAACGGCTACCGCGTCACCCAGACGCTGACGGCCAAGCTGCGCCACCTCGGCACGGCCGGGCGCGCCATCACCGACGCGGTCGAGGCGGGCGGCGACGAGACCGTGGTGCAGGGCGTCAGCTTTGCGCTCGAGGACAACACCGACCTGCTCGTGAGAGCGCGTGACGACGCCTACGCGGACGCCAAGGCCAAGGCCGAGAGGTACGCGCACCTGTCCGGCCGGTCCCTCGGTGAGGTGCAGCTCGTCGCGGAGACCGCCGACCCGAGCCAGGTGCGTCCCATGGCCTACGCCACGATGCAGGCGAAGGATGCGCGATCCCTCGCGATCGACCCCGGCACCTCCGACGTCGTCGTCTCCGTCACCGTCCGCTGGTCCCTGCGCTGACCGGCGTAGCGTGCCCCGCGTGGGCCTCGAGGAGCACGTCGCCGCCTGGTCCGCGGTGCACGGCGGCCTGGCTCCCAGCCCGCTCGTGCGGCGTTACCTCCGCGTCGTGCACGCCGTTGCCGAGCCGGTGGCCAGGACGGGCGTCCACCCGGACCTGCTGACCCTCCTGGCCCTTGGCGTCGCCCTCCCCGTGCTGTGGGTGCCCGCGCCGGTGGCCGCCGTGCTCGTGCTTGTCAGCGCGCTGCTCGACGCGCTGGACGGCGGCGTCGCCCTGCTCCAAGGCCGCCCGACTCCCTGGGGCTACGTGCTCGACAGCGTCGTCGACCGGCTGTGCGAGGGGCTGTTCCTCGCGGCCCTCCTCCTCGCGGGTGCCCCCCTCGGACTGGCGGTGGCGTGCGGATCGGCCATCGTGCTGCTCGAGTACACGCGGGCCCGGGCGGGCAACGCCGGCGGCGACGAGGTCGGGACGGTCACCGTGGCGGAGCGCCCGGTGCGGGTGCTGCTCCCGGTGAGCGGGCTGCTGCTCGACCAGCCCGCCGTCGCGCTCTGGGGCCTGGCTGCGCTCACGGCCGTGGGGCTCGCGCAGCTGCTGCTCGCCGTACGGCGCCAGCTCACCGCGTAACGGCACCCCGGGGGCCGCGCTGCCGACACGCGGCGGATACGCCCCGAACCTATGCCGGATCGTGGCCTGACCGTGACCCGCGTCCGGGAGGCCCGGCCTACCGTTCGCCCATGGTCGGCCGGTGGTCGTTCGAGCGCCTCGCGTCGGTGGGGCTCGACCTCGCCGACGCCGAGTCGGTGAGCGCCCACATCCTGCCGGACGGCCACCTGCACGGTGAATGCGACGCGATCTGCCCGCGCTGCCTCAGGTGGATCGAGGAGCGCGACTTCGTGCGGCGGACGGCCTTCGGGCCCTTGCAGCACGAGGTCTGCCCCGAACCTCTCGCCCTCTCCAGCTGATCGCTTCCCCGGACCAGCTGGACCGGCACCACAGCCCGATCGCCAGGGCGACGGACAGAGGGTGGGCCAGGGCGTCCACGACGGGCGTGCCGGTCCGCCGCGCGGCGACGGCACGGCCCAGGACCATGGCGGCGTACGCCTGTCCGCGGTGCCGCCCCAGCAGGGGTAGCAGGTAGAGCGTCGCCAGCCCCAGCGGGACGACGGCGGGCAGCTCGGGCAGCGACTTGGCGTAGCCGGCGCGCAGTGCCGACCAGTCGTCGTACATCCGGCAGGTGGCCAGGTGGGTGCCGTCGACGACCACGCCGCGGCCGCCTGCTCGCTTGACGTTCCGCAGCAGCGCCAGGTCCTCCACGACCTCCTCGCGCACTGCCGCATGGCCGCCCGCACGGTCGTAGGCCGGCCGGCGGACGACGAGCAGCTGCCCTGTCGCGGCCGTGAGGGAGGTGCGCCGGGAGCGCTCGGCCCAGCGCAGGGGGAGGAACGTCAGCCACGACCACTGCTGCAGCGGCTGGACCAGGCGTGTGAGTCCGGGTGCCTCCTGCCGCGGGTACGGCGAGACCAGGTCGAGATCGCCCAGCGCTCCGACGGCGGCACCGACCGCCCCGGGCTCGAGGACCACGTCGGCGTCGACCAGGACGAGCACTGTGCTTCCGGGGTGAGCGGCGTCGGCGAGCTGCTGGCAGGCGAACGGCTTGCCGAGCCAGCCGGCGGGCAGGGCCGCGCCGGTGAGCACCGTTGCGCCGGCCGCGCGCGCCAGCTCCGCCGTGCCGTCCGTCGACCCGTCGTCGAGGACCAGCACCTCGTGGGCGCCCTGGGTCACGAGGGAGCGCACGCACGCCTCGATCCGCGCAGCCTCGTCGCGTGCCGGCACCAGGACGGACACCTGCTCGCGCAGCGGTGCCGGCGCGGGTCGGCGCAGCAGCCGCGTGTTGGCAGCGGTGTGGGCGGCCAGCGCCCAGAGCAGCCACCTCATCGGCGCAGCGCCGGGACGACGACGACGCCCATCGCGAGGCCGCCTGCGAGGGCGACTCCCGGCCGGTCGAAGAAGACCAGGTTCGCGAGCACCGATGACGCCCACACCCACGTCAGCAGCGCGAGCGGAAGCCGGTCGTCGCCGGCGCGAGCGGGCAGTGCCGCGGCCATGAGCAGGGCGACGACGAGCCAGGCCAGGTGGTTCGTCAGCGGGATGCCGTTCAGGCCGGGACTCGGGTCGTCCCAGGCCCAGTAGCCCTCGAGCACCATCTGCGGGTCGAGGAACAGGTCCCAGGCCGCGAGCACCCATCCGGTGGCCAGCACGCGGTGGTGCAGCCGCAGTCCCGCGGCGTGCGCGGGGTAGGCGAGCATCGCCCAGGCCAGGGGCACCACCACGGGTACGCCGAGCAGCGTGGGCCCCAGCTGCTCGCCGTACCGGTAGGAGCCGAAGGGGAGGCCGGTGGCGACGCCGACCGCCTCGACGGCGAGCCCGCCACCGACGGCGACCAGCAGGAAGCGCGTCGTCCAGGCCGTTCCCCGCTGCTGCAGGGCATGGGCGGTGGACGCAGCGAAGAACGAGAGGACGACCGCGACGGTGAGCCGGTCGCGCGCGGTGCCGTGGACGAGCGGGTAGGCCACCTGCAGGAAGACGGTCAGTCCTGCGAGGGCGGCCGGCACGCGGCCGAGGCTAGCCCCGGCGGGCGGCGGCGATCAGGTCGGAGTGCTCACCCGGCGCTGCGACGCGAAGGGCGCGCTCGAAGCGCCGCTCCTCCGACCGGTGCTTGGCAACCGTGCACAGCCGGCTGACGAGACCCGGGCGCAGCGGCCCGACGGGGGGCAGCTCCGAGACGAGGACCGGGCCGAGCTGCTCGAACGAGTACGTGCTCATGCATCCACTGTCGGCGTGCAGCAGGGGCAGCACCCACTCTGCCGGGCGTGATCTCCGCCATAGGACGTGTTGCCCCTGCGGGGGAGTGCCCGACGTCACACCTTCCGGAACGTGGCTCGCAACCGCTGCACCGCGTCGGCCAGCGCAGGCCGGGCCGTCTCGCCGTGGTCGGCGAACCAGTCGCCGACCTCCTCGACCAGGTCGTCGTAGGCCTCACCGAGCTCCTCGGTGGCCAGGGCGCGACCGGCGGCCGGGTCGTCGTAGAGCAGGTGCCACAGCTCGCTGACCTCCGCCGTCGCCGGCTCCGGGGTGCCTTTGGCCAGCCAGCCGCCGAGGTCGAGGTCGACCTCGTCCGGGGGGTCGTCCTGCAGCTTGAGCCGGTGCTCCTGCGCGTAGTGCTCGAGCGCGGCCCGGCTGCCGAACAGCAGCGCGCTGCCGCGCTCGGCGAGCAGCAGGTCTGTCTCGGTGATCTCGTCGGCAACGAGCCCCGCGTGCCACCGGGTCCCGTTGTCCACCAGCACGACCTCGTAGAGCTCAGCCATGACGTCGTCCCCTCCTCGAGCGGTCCGCGAGCACCACGTGCGCGACGGTACGCCCGCTGGCCCCGAACACCCCACCCCCCGGGTGCGTCGACGCCCCGCACAGGTAGAGCCCCGGCACCACCCGGTGCCGCGCCAGCTCTGTGGTGGGGCGCCACAAGAACATCTGGTCCAGCGTCATCTCCAGGTGCATGACCTGGCCCTGCAGCAGGCCGAGCTCGCGCTCGAGGTCCAGCGGCGTCTGCACGTGCACCTCGTCGATGAGGTCGCTGAAGCCCGGGGCGGCTCGTTCGACCGCCGCCACCAGCTTGTCCGCCTCACGCCGCCCGATGTCGTCCCAGTGCTCGCCGTTGCTCAGCGCGTAGGGGTGCCACTGACCCCACACGCTCATCGTGTGCCGACCCTCGGGCGCCAGGGTCGGGTCGATGGCGCTGAAGCACATGGCCAGCGCGGCCGGCTCCGTCGGCGGCAGCCCGGCGCTCCACTCGCCGTGCGCGCGGCGCAGCGCCCGTCGGCTCGGCGCCAGCAGCTGCAGGGCGTGGTGCACGCCTGAGGGAGCGTCGGGGTACGTCGGCAGTCCCCGCGTCGCGAGCCGGACCACCATGCCGATCCCGTTGCCGACGCGCACCTGGCGGCGCACGCGGTCGAGGAGCGCCTCGTCCCCCAGCAGCTCCAGGGCGGTGAGGACGTGACACGCGCCGATCACCGCGTCCGCCTCGTGGTGCGTGCCACTGCCTGTGCGGACGCCCGTGACGCGTCCACCGGTCGTGGTCAGGGAGGCCGCGCCGTCCCCGAGCAGCACCTGCCCGCCGTACGACGAGAGGCGGGCGACGAGGGCCTCGCTGAGGGCTCCGCTCCCGCCCACCGGGCGGCCGGGTGCCTGCTGGTGCAGCACGGTGCCCCACCCGACGAGGTCGGCCGTCGCCGGCTCGTGCGTGGGTGGTCCGGACTGCGACCCCAGCCAGGCCAGCGCGGTCTTGAGCCGCTCGTCGCGGAAGTGCGTGTCAAGCAAGCTGTCCGCGCTGGTGAGGAACTGGCGGGACAGCTCGGCGCCACCCAGCCCGGTGCCGCGGCCGACTCCCCAGATCGTGCGGCCGAGCCGACCCGGTGTGGGCACGCGCTGGAAGGCGTCGAAGACCCGTCGGTTGCGGGCGGACCAGTCCAGGACGAACGCGCGGTAGGCCTCGGCGTCCTGGGTGCCGCAGACCTGCTCGATCGAGGTGCAGGTGTCGTCGAGGTCGACGCGGAAGGTGATGCCCTGCTCGCCGAACGGGGCGTAGCCCCAGGGGTCGAGGTCGAGGTAGGTCACCGCCAGATCGAGGTCCTCCACGATGCCGGTGTGGCGCACCATCACGTGCGCGCTCGAGCCGCGGTCGACGCGGTAGCCGGGCCAGCGCTCCACCGTGCTCACCGCGCCGCCCGCGACCGTGTCGCGCTCCACGACGGTCACCTCGGCGCCGGCACGCGCGAGGTAGCAGGCGGCGACGAGGCCGTTGTGCCCCGCGCCGACGACGACGACCCTCACGCCAGCTCTTTGCCCAGCACCGCGAACGAACGGGGGTCGCCCGGGAAGCGCAGGCCGAGCACGAGGTCCTCCCACCCGCCGGCGCGGTAGAACCGGCGCGCCCGGGTCTCCTGATCGGGGGTGGTGAGGATCGCGGTGCGGGTCCCCGTGCCGGTGAGCAGGTTGTCGAGCAGGTCACGGCCCACGCCGTGGCCCTGGAGCGCGGGGACGACGTGCAGCTCGCACACCTCGAAGGCCCCGGTCAGCCACGTCGCGACCTGCGCCCGGCTCAGCGACGCCGCGACCTGGTCGTGCCACCACTGCCCCGGCTCCCCGAGGTACCCGTAGGCGATGCCGACGAGCCGGTCGCCCTCGAGAGCACCGACGGCGCGCAGGTCACGGCGGTCGAGGTGGCTCAGGATGATGCCCTTGCGCGTGCGCGCCGCGGCCACGGG
Source organism: Mycobacteriales bacterium (assembly GCA_035526225.1). Lineage (GTDB taxonomy): Bacteria > Actinomycetota > Actinomycetes > Mycobacteriales > SCTD01 > RYN-111. Next base: position 57,302 of record DATLCV010000013.1, on the reverse strand, counting down.
GACGTCCATCGCCGCGGCGTAGACCTCGAGCACGTCGTCGGCTCGCGCGGACAGCTCCACGCGGTCCCAGCGGCTCAGCAGCGGGTGCACAGGAAGAGCCTGGCACGCCCCTGCGGGAATCCGGACGGGTGCCGATTGGTTTCATGTGGTCGTGGACCTGCAGACGCTTGCGCGCGAGGCCGGGGAGCGCCTGGAGCAGGCGACGCCCCAGGAGGTGCTGCGCTGGGCGGCTGACACCTTCGGCTCCCGCTTCTGCGTCTCCTCCTCGATGGGCGACGGCGTGCTGGCCTCGTTGGCGGCCTCGGTGGTGCCCGGTGTCGAGGTCGTCTTCCTCGACACCGGCTACCACTTCCCCGAGACCCTCGGCACCCGCGACGCGGTCGCGCAGGTGTACGACGTGAGGGTCCGGACCGTCCTGCCCCTGCTCTCGGTGCCGCAGCAGGACGCCGCGCACGGCCCTGAGCTGTGGCGCCGCGACCCCGACGCCTGCTGCGCCATGCGCAAGGTGGAGCCGCTGTCGCGCGCCCTCGCCGAGGTCGACGCCTACGCCACTGGCATCCGTCGCGACGAGGCGGCGACCCGTGCGGCCACGCCGGTGGTCGAGTGGGACGCCAAGCGGGGCAAGGTGAAGGTCAACCCGATCGCCCGCTGGACGCAGGCCGACGTCGAGGCCTACGTCGCGGCCAACGGCGTCCTGGTGAACCCCCTGCACCAGGACGGCTACCCCTCGATCGGGTGCGCCCCCTGCACGCGGCGCGTGGCGCCGGGGGAAGACGCCCGGGCCGGGCGATGGGCCGACTCCGCCAAGACCGAGTGCGGCCTGCACGTCTGACCAGGTCTCACGTCGTCCGGTACAGGTAGTGCGGGCGCAGGGGGCTGCCCGCCGGCACGCGCGGGTGCTCGAAGACGGACTCGCGGTGCATGCCAAGGCGCTCCATGACCCGCCAGGAGCGCTCGTTGCGCACGGCGGTGAAGCTCACGACGCTGTCGGCCTGCTCCAGGCCGACCTCGAGCGCGGCACGCGCTGCCTCCGTCGCGTAGCCGTGCCCCCAGGCGTGCTGTGCCAGCCGCCAGCCCACCTCGAGACAGGGGCTCATGGGCAGGCCCTCCGCCCACGAAAGACCGGTGAAGCCGAGGAACTCGCCGTCGTGCTCCAGTGCCCACAGGCCGTATCCGTGCTGGGCGAAGTGGGACTCGATGCGGTCGACGAAGGCGTCGCTGTCCTGCCGCGTCAGCACCGCGGGGAAGTGCTCCATGACGACGGGGTCGGCGTTCAGCGCCGCGAACGGCTCCCGGTCGGACGGCCGCCACGTGCGCAGCACGAGGCGCTCGGTGCTGATCTCGTCGTACCTGTTCATCCCGCACCCTCCCTCCCGCTTGTCTACCCGCCTCACCGTCTGCGGGTGCGGGCTGTCCCGCCCGCGCCGGTGTGTTGCGAAGACAAGCGAGGAAGGCAGGAGCACTCAGTCGCGGCCGGTGGTGCCCTGGAAGCGGATCTCGAAGACGCGCAGGCACGACTCGCAGTGCCAACGGGCGTGCTCGGTGAGCTCGCCCCAGGGGCGCAGCGTGTCCTCCCCGCAGTACGGGCAGTACTGAGGCGCCGCACGCTCTGTCATGGCTCGCTCCGCGCGCTCGGCCACGGGGCCCGCCTCAGGACAGCAGCCCGGCGTCCGCACGCCGGGCCCACACCGCGAAGCGCTCGCCCTCGGCCCTGTCGGCCAGGTAGTTGCGCAGCACCCGCTCGACGTAGTCGGCGGAGCTCTCGGCGGTGACCTTGAGCCCGCGCTCCTTGCGGCCGAAGCCGGCGTCCTGGCCGAGCCGTCCGCCGAGGTGCACCTGGAAGCCCTCCTCGCCGTCGACGATGGACCCCTTGAGGCCGATGTCGGCGGTCTGGAACCGGGCGCAGGAGTTCGGGCAGCCGTTGACGTGCAGGGTGATCGGCTCGTCGAAGTCCGGCAGCCGCCGCTCGAGCTCGGTGTAGAGGTCGACCGCGCGGGCCTTCGTCTCGACGATCGCCAGCTTGCAGAACTCCAGGCCCGTGCAGGCGAGCGTGCCGCGCCGGAACACCGACGGCCGCACCCGCAGGTCCTCGGCCTCGAGGGCGTCGACGAGGGCGTCGACCTGGACGTCGTCGACGTCCAGCACGACCAGACCCTGCTGCGCGGTCGTCGCGACCCGCCCGCCGCCGTGCTGCTCGGCGAGGGCGGCGACCCGCTGCAGCTGGGTCCCGCTCGTGCGCCCGGAACGGGCCACGGTCCCGACGTACGAGCGGCCGTCCTTCTGCTGGTGGACGCCCACGTGGTCGCGGCTCTCGGTCGGCGGCGTCGTCGGTGACGGACCGTCTGGCAGGGGGGCGCTGAGGTACTCCTTCTCGAGGACCTCGCGGAAGCGCTCGGGCCCCCAGTCGGCGAGCAGGAACTTCAGCCGCGCGTGCATGCGCGAGCGGCGGTAGCCGTAGTCGCGGAAGACCGAGACCACGCCCTCCCACGCCTCGGCGACGCGGTCCGGTTCGACGAACGCGCCGAGCCGCATGCCCAGCTTCGGGTTGGTCGACAGGCCTCCGCCGACCCACAGGTCGTACCCCGGGCCCAGCTCGGGGTGCACGACCCCCACGAACGACACGTCGTTGATCTCGTGGTTGGTGCAGTGCACCGAGCAGCCGCTGATGGACGTCTTGAACTTGCGGGGCAGGTTCGCGTACGCCGGGTCACCCAGGTAACGGGCGGCGACGTCGTGGACCGCGGGGTTGCCGTTGATGACCTCGTCCGCGTCGACGCCCGCCAGGGGGCAGCCGACGATGACGCGGGGGGAGTCACCGCAGGCCTCCGTGGTGTGCAGGCCGACCTCCTCGAGGCGGCGCCAGATCTCTGGCACGTCCTCGATGCGGATCCAGTGCAGCTGGACGTTCTGCCGGTCGGTGATGTCCGCGACGTCGCGGCCGAACTCGGTGGCGATCTCGCCGATGACGCGCAGCGCCTGGGACGACAGCTGCCCGCCGTCGATGCGGATCCTCATCATGAAGTACGGCGCCTCGAGCTCCTCGGGCTCCAGGACGGCGGTCTTGCCGCCCGGGATGCCCTCGGCGCGCTGCGTGTACAGGCCGTACCACCGCAGGCGGCCCCGCAGGTCCGCGCCGTCGATGCTGTCGAAGCCGCGCACGGAGTAGATCTCCAGCACGCGCTGCTTGACGTTGAGCGGCGCGTTGTCCTTCTTGACCTGCTCGTTGGGGTTGAGGGGCTCGCGGTATCCGAGCGCCCACTGACCCTGACCGCGTTGGGCGGGCACTGTCGACTCCAAAGGGGTAGCTGTACGGCGGGGACGGCGTCTATGCCGTGCGACAGGCCGCGCTGCCCGTACGCATCAGGTCCACGTGACGCCGCCACCACAAGGGGCTGCGCAGCCGCTGCACGAGGAGGTCACCCACGCCTCCAGGGTGGCACAGGCAAGGACCGCCGCGCCTGCCGGATGCCGGTGTGACCTGCGTCTCCCACCAATCCAGTAGGAATTGAGGGACAACCTGTGCCAGGATGCTGGCCATGACCGCCCGGATCCTCGTCGCACGGCTGCATGTCGACCTGCAGCGCGTCGCGAGCGCGATCTGTCTGCCCTGAGCAACCGCCACCCGGTGCAGGAGTCCCTGCGCGCGCTTGCTCGCCGTACCCCGTAGACAGCTCACCTCATCCGGAAAGGCTCCTCGTGCGCATCCTCAAGACAGCCGCCGTGCTCACCGTCGCCGCCCTGGCTGCGGCGTGCGGTGGTGCTTCCGCCGACGACGACGCCGGAACGCCGACGACGCTGCGGCTCGGCTACTTCCCCAACATCACCCACGCCAGCGCGGTCTACGGCGTGGCCAGCGGCACGTACGCCCGCGAGCTCGGCAGCACCACGTTGAAGACGCAGACCTTCAACGCCGGCCCTGCGGCCGTCGAGGCTCTGTTCGCGGGGGCCATCGACGCGACGTACATCGGTCCGGGTCCGGCCGTGAACGCCTTCATCAAGAGCAAGGGCGACGTCGTCATCGTCGCCGGCGCCACCAGCGGTGGCGCGGCGCTCGTCGTCAAGCCGGGGATCACCGACCTGAAGGGCAAGAAGATCGCCGACCCCCAGACCGGTGGCACCCAGGACATCGCCCTGCGGACCTACCTGGCTGACAAGGGCCTGGAGGTCGACAAGCAAGGCGCAGGAGACGTGACGATCCTGTCTCAGGAGAACGCCCAGACGCTCGACCTGTTCAAAGCCGGCACGATCGACGGCGGCTGGGTCCCGGAGCCGTGGGCCTCGCGGCTGGTGCTCGACGGCGGCGGCACGGTCCTCGTCGACGAGAAGACGCTGTGGCCTGGGGGCAGGTTCGTGACGACCAACCTGCTCGTGCGCAAGAAGTTCCTCGACCAGCACCCCGACGCAGTCAAGGCGCTGATCAAGGCACAGGTCGCTGCCAACACGGAGATCGCTGCCGACCCGGCCAAGGCCAAGACCGTCATCAACGACGCGCTCAAGTCGTTGACCGGCAAGGCGCTCAAGCCGGCGGTGATCGATCGGGCGTTCGCCCAGATCACCCTCACCGAGGACCCGTTGGCGGCCACGCTCAAGAGCATCGCCGAGCACGCCTTTGCGACGGGGCTCGTCAAGCAGGGCGACCTCACGGGGATCTTGCAGCTCTCACTGCTCCACGAGGTGACCGGCAAGGACTTCGACGACGCGGGACTCGGGAAGGGCTGACATCATGACTCTCCTCCAAGGACGAGAGGCGGGACCCGTGCAGGTGGTCGAGGCTGGGCCGGCCGTCGCCGTGCGCGGCCTGACCAAGCGCTTCGGGTCCGGGCCGAACGTCCTGGAGGACGTGTCCCTCGATGTCGCCGAGGGCGAGTTCCTGTGCATCCTCGGTGCCTCCGGGTGCGGGAAGAGCACCCTGCTCTCTCTCATCGCGGACCTCGACCAGCCCACGTCGGGCTCGGTCGAGGTCCTCGGTGGGAAGCCGTCCCTGATGTTCCAGGAACCGGCGCTGTTCCCCTGGCTGACCGCCGAGGAGAACGTGCAGCTCGCCCTTCGCCTCAAGGGCGTCAGCAAGGCCGCCCGCCGCGAACGGGCGGCGGAGCTGCTCGCGCTGGTGCGGCTCAAGGACGCCGGCAAGAAGCGCGTGCACGAGCTGTCCGGCGGGATGCGCCAGCGCGTCGCGATGGCGCGCGCTCTCGCTCAGGACAGCCACGTGCTGCTCATGGACGAGCCCTTCGCGGCGCTCGACGCCATCACCCGGGACGTGCTGCACGAGGAGCTCGTGCGGATCCGCGAGTCGCAGAAGCTGACCGTCCTGTTCGTGACGCACAACGTGCGGGAGGCGGTGCGCCTGGGCGACCGTGTCGTGCTGCTGTCGTCGCGACCGGGCCGGGTCGTCAAGGAGTACGCCGTCGAGATCGACCAGCCGCGCCGCATCGAGTCGCCCCAGGTCGCGTCCCTGTCGGTCGCGATCACCGAGGACCTCCGCACCGAGATCCGCCGCCACGGCGGGCAGTCGTGACGGTGCAGCACGACGACCTCGCGTCCCTCGAAGCGGGGCTCGACGCCCTCGAGACGTCCGTGGTCACCGGCCCCTCGCGGGGTCACCGGCTGTGGTCGGCCACCTGGCCGCCACTGGTCTTCGTGGCGCTGCTCGTCGTCGCCTGGCAGCTGGTCTACAACGCCCGCGTCGTCGAGCCCTACCGGCTGCCCTCGCCGGGGGAGACGCTCACCGCGCTGCAGGACCAGTGGCAGTCCGGTGACCTGGGCGAGGCCGTGTGGAACAGCGTCTCCCGCGGCGGCCTCGGCTTCATCGCCTCGCTCCTCCTCGGGACCGTGCTGGGGCTGGTCGTCGGTCGGGTCAAGCCCGTGCGCCGTGCCGTGGGCCCGATCCTGTCCGGCCTGCAGTCGCTTCCGTCGGTCGCCTGGGTGCCGGCCGCCATCCTGTGGTTCGGGACCAACAGCGCGACGATCTACTTCGTCGTGCTGCTGGGCGCCGTGCCCTCCATCGCCAACGGCATGATCTCCGGCCTCGACCAGGTCCCCCCGCTGTTCATGCGGGTGGGGCGGGTGCTCGGGGCGCGCGGGCTCGCCTCCGCCCGCCACGTGCTGCTGCCTGCTGCCCTCCCCGGCTACGTGGGCGGTCTGCGCCAGGGCTGGGCCTTCTCCTGGCGCTCGCTGATGGCTGCGGAGCTCGTCGCTCGCACGCCCGAGCTCGGCCTCGGCGTCGGGCAGCTGCTCGACCTGTCACGCCAGAACGCCGACATCGCCGGGGTCATCGCGGGTGTCTTCACGATCCTCGTGATCGGGATCGCGATCGAGCTGTGCCTGTTCGCGCCGCTCGAGCGGACAGTGCTGCGCCGCCGCGGGCTGCTCGCGTCGTCGCTGTAGTGGCACCCTGAGCCGGTGCTGTTCCCGCTCCACCTCCAGCTCGAGGGCAAGCGCGTGCTCGTCGTCGGCGCCGGCCCGGTCGGCGTACGGCGGGCGCAGGCCGCTGCGGCCTGCGGCGCTGACGTGCTCGTCGTCGCGCCGGAGGTGCCGGACGACCTCGGGCTGCGGGTCGAGCACCGGCCCTTCGTCCCCGCGGACCTGGACGGGGTCTGGCTCGTGCTGTCCTGCACGGGCGTCATCGACGGTGAGGTGGCGGCGCTGTGCGCGGAGCGGCGCACGTGGTGCGTCCGCGCCGACGAGGCGGCCCTGTCGGACGCATGGGTCCCCGCAGTGGGGCGGAAGGACGAGGTGGTGGTGTCGGTGACCGCCGGTCGCGACCCCCGCCGTTCCGTTGCCCTGCGAGACGCCTTCCTGGAGAAGCTGTGAGCGTCCTGCTGGGGGTGGCCCACGGCTCGCGTGACGACGGTGCGCAGCTCGTCGTGCAGGAGCTGCTCGTCATGACCGCGGCGCTGCGGCCCGGGCTCCGTGCCGAGGCGGCGTACGTCGACAACGCCTCGCCCTCCATCCGCTCGGCGGTCGCCCGGCTCGTGGCGGAGGGGGAACGGGACATCACCGTGGTGCCGCTGCTGCTGGGAGCCGCGTCCCACAGCAAGACGGACGTGGCGGCGTCGGTGCAGGCAGCGCGGTTCGACCACCCAGGCGTGGTGTTCCGGTACGGACGCCCCCTCGGCCCGCACCCGGTCGTGGTGGACGTGCTGGAGCGGCGGCTCGTCGAGGCGGGGGCTGAGCACCTGCCCGTGGTGCTGGTGGCCAACGGCTCCCTCGACCCGGATGCCAACGCCGGCGTGGCCGCCACGGCGCGGCTGCTCTGGGAGGGTCGCACGCATCCCTGTGTCGACTACGCCTTCGTCTCCACGACCCGCCCCTCGTTGCCCGAGGCGCTCGAGCGGCTCCGCGGGCAGGGGCGGGTGGCCGTCGCGCGCTACTTCCTCGGTCCCGGCCACCTGCCGACGAAGGTCGCCGAGCTGGCCCGTGGCACGGGCCTCGACGTCGTCGTCTCCGAGCCGCTCGGGGCGTCCGAGGGGCTGGCGACCCTGGTGCTGGGCAGGTTCGACGAGGCCCGGGCCGGGGACGTGCGCATGAGCTGCGACGCCTGCTTGTACCGGGTGCCCTTCCGCGGGCACGAGGGCGCGGTCGGTGCGCCACAGGTCCCGCACACCCACCCCGACGACCTCAGGTGACGTCGAGCTCGCTCAGGACGCGGGGCTGACGCTGCTCATGTTGAAGTCCGGGATCCTCAGCGCCGGCATCTGCGCCCAGGTGAAGTAGTCGCTCCACTCGCGGGGCAGCGTCGGCACGGAGACGCCGCACTCCGTCATGCGGCCCAGCAGGTCGAGCGGGCTCTCGTTCCAGCGGAAGTTGTTGACCACGCCGGTGACCTCGCCGTCCTCGACGAGGTACACCCCGTCGCGCGTGAGGCCGGTGAGCAGGAGGGTCTCCGGATCCACGACCCGGATGTACCACAGGCAGGTGAGCAGCAGCCCCTGCTCGGTGGCGGCGACCATCTCGTCGAGCGTCGCCGTGCCTCCGCCGTCGGCGACGAGGTTGTCGACGTACGGCGTGAACGGGTCACCGTAGGTCGCGGCCGAGGCGCGCGTGTGGGGGAGCGCGGTCAGCGTCCCGTCCTCGATCCAGCTCGTCGCCGGCAGCGGGACGCCGTTGTCGAAGACGCTGATCATGTCCGAGCTCCCGCCCGCGGCGAGGAAGGGCTGGATGCCCATCCCCGGGTGGTGCGGATCGCTGCGCAACGAGAAGCCCTTGGGCGCCAGGGCTTCTCCGACGCGCGTGCCGCCGTTGGGCCGCGAGTACGCCGTGCGACCCTCGTGCGCGTCACGACCGCCGGAGTACCAGTAGGTGTCGATGAGCAGGTCGGCGACGGCGGTGGGGGGCAGCAGGGTCTCGTACCGCCCTGGGGGGAGCTCGACGAAGCGCTTCGTCCAGGCCAGCCGGCGGCGGAGCTCGGCGTCGAGCGCGGGAACGGACAGGTCGGAGAAGTCGTGGGTGTGCTGGCCCACCCACGAGGACCCACCCCGGGCGTCGTTCTTGGCGGTCATCTCCACGTAGCCGGTGGGCTGGACGTGCCGGCGGCGCAGACCGGTGCTCGACCCCATCCAGGTGGTCGTGAGCTCGTGCGTCGCGTAGCCGTACTGCCTGACGTCGCCGGCGAACGCGGCCCCCAGGTCGCGCGCGAGCTGCTCGAACACGGCCGTGCTGGTCGTCTCGGCCGGGGTCGAGAAGTCCGCGTCGGCGGTGCCCTCGACCAGCGGGGCGTAGTCCTCGTCCTGCCCCGCGTCACGGGCTGCCTGCTCGCTGCCGCGGACGAGCCCCTCGAGGTCGTCGAGCACGCTGGCGCTTCGGACGCCGACGCTGTGCCCGACCACGCTGACCACGGTCAGGTGCCGCTCGCGGCGGGAGCCGTTCGTCGTCAGCGTGCTGCTGGCCCAGCGCAGGTCGACGGTGCTGCTCTCGGAGTAGACGGCCACGCAGCCGTCGGCCCTGCTCAGCGCCAGGACCCGCTCGACGACGTCGCTCACCGTCCCCCCTCCCGGACCGTGTTGAGCACGTTCACGTTCGTGAACAGGGCCACCGGGCAGCCGTGGGTCACGGCCGCGACCTGCCCCGGCTGCGCCTTGCCGCAGTTGAAGGCACCGCCGAGCAGGTAGGTCTGCGGTCCGCCGACGGCTTCCATGGAGCCCCAGAACTCTGTCGTCGTCGCTTGGTACGCCACGTCGCGCAGCTGGCCGACGAGCCGGCCGGCCTTGATCTCGTAGAACCGCTGGCCGGTGAACTGGAAGTTGTAGCGCTGCATGTCGATCGACCAGGACTTGTCACCGACGACGTAGATCCCGCGCTCGACCCCCGCGATGAGCTCCTCGGTGGTCGGCCCGCCCGCGACCGGTTGCAGGCTGACGTTCGGCATCCGCTGCACCGGGACGTGGTGCGGGGAGTCCGCGAAGGCGCACCCGTTCGAGCGGTCCGTGCCGAGGGCAGCCGCGTTCTGCCGAGCCATCCGGCGGTCGAGCTGGTAGCCGACGAGGGTGCCGCCACGCACGATGTCCCACTGCTGCGCGGCAACGCCCTCGTCGTCGAAGCCCACCGTCGACAACCCGTGCGGTGTGACGCGGTCGCCGGTCACGTGCATGAGGTCCGTGCCGTAGCGCAGCGAGCCGAGCTGGTCGAGCGTCGCGAAGCTCGTCCCGGCGTAGGCCGCCTCGTAACCCAGTGCGCGGTCGAGCTCGGTGGCGTGGCCGATGGACTCGTGGATGGTGAGCCACAGGTTGGTGGGGTCGATGACGAGGTCGTACCTGCCCGGCTCGACGCTGCTCGCCTTCGCCTTCTCCACCAGGCGCTCCGGCATCTGAGCCAGCTCGTCGTCCCAGTCCCAACCGGTGGTGAGGTACTCCCAGCCGCGGCCTACCGGCGGTGCGTTGGTGCGCATCGTCTCGAAGCCGCCGCCCGGGTCGACCCGGGTCCCGGTCACGTGCGGCTGCAGGCGCACGCGCTGCTGCGTCGTGGTCGTCCCGGCGAGGTCGGCGTAGAACTTGTTCTCCAGCGCCTGCTGCAGGCTCACGTCGACGTGGTCCACCTCGTCGTGCGCGAGCAGGCGGCGCGACCACTCCTCGAACAGCGCCACCTTGTCCTTCGGGTCCACCGAGAACGGGTCGACGTCGTACGCGCTGACCCAGGTGGCGTCCGGATGGACGGGCTCCTCGGCGAGCTCGACCGGCTGGTGGTTCAGCGGCGTGGCCACTCGCGCGACGGCGACCGCCTCCTTCGCCAGCCGGGCGGCCTCCTCCGGCGTGACGTCGGGGGAGGAGGCGAAACCCCACGTGCCGTCGTGCACGACGCGTACGGCGATGCCCACGCCCACGTCGTCGCTCAGGCTCTGCAACCGTCCGTCGCGCACGTGCACGTCTTGCTCGCGCAGGCGCTCGACCCGCACGTCCGCGTGGGTGGCCCCGAGGTCGCGGGCTACCTGGAGCGCCGCGTCGGCAGCGGCTCGCAGCGGCAGGGACAGGAAGGCCGGTTCGACAGGGCGGTCTTGGCTCACCCTCGCCACCCTAGGGGCCGACCCGGGGAGCGAGCGACCGGCTCAGCGCGAGCCCGACAGGTTGTAGCCGCGGAAGTCGTTGGCGCCCACGCGCAGGTAGACCTCGTTGCCGCAGCCGGGATCGCCCCACACGTCCTGCTTGCCGCTCCACGTCCAGACGCGCGCCTGCACGGTGAGCCCCCGCTCCTCGATGTCGCGTCGCTGCACCCCCCGGTCGGACGGGTTCACGTACGTGCGTCCGCATGCCTCGATCGTCCCGGGCGCGTCGTCGACCGGGGACTGGTCCAGCCACAGGAAGCCGACGACCATCGCCGTCGAGCCACCGATGATCAGGACGCCGAGCACGATCAGGAGACGACGCATCAGAACCAGCTGTCCTTCATGTCCAGGGTGGTGCGGTTCAGGGAGGCGAGCAGGTCGAGCTGGGGAGCCGTCTTCGGGAGCTCCCAGGTGAAGAAGTACTCCGCGGCGGCGCGCTTGCCGTCGTAGAAGTCGCCGTCCTTGCCGTCGGACGCCAGCAGCTGCTCGAGCCACATCCAGGCGACGACGACATGGCCCACAGCCTCGAGGTAGACGCTCGCGTTGGCCAGTGCCAAGGCGGGGTCCCCGGTGGCCCAGAGGTCCTGGGTCACCTCCACCACCCTCCTCACAGCGGCGGCGAGCGCGGACGCGTGCTCGTCGTGCTCCTTCCGGGCCCGCTCCACCGTCTCCCCGATCGTGGCCGCGAGCAGGGCAAGGCCCGCGCCGCCCTGCATGGTGACCTTGCGGCCGAGCAGGTCGAGGGCCTGGATCCCGTGGGTCCCCTCGTGGATCGGGTTGAGGCGGTTGTCCCGGTACAGCTGCTCGACGGGGTACTCGCGGGTGTAGCCGTACCCGCCGTGCACCTGGATCGCCAGGTCGTTCGCCAGCAGGCACCACTGGGCGGGCCAGGACTTCGCGATCGGGGTGAGCACGTCGAGCAGCAGGTGCGCCCGCGCGACGTCTTCTGAGGTGCTGGCTGTCCTCTCGTCGTCGACCAGCCGCCCGCAGTACAGGTTCAGGGCGAGCGAGCCCTCGACGTAGGACTTCGACGCGAGCAGCATCCGGCGCACGTCAGGGTGCTGGACGAGCGGGACCATCGGGGTGCTCGGGTCCTTGGCGGACAGCGGCCGGCCCTGCGGCCGGGACCGCGCGTAGTCCACGGCGTGCAGGTAGCCGCTGTAGCCCAGCGCCGTTGCGCCCAGGCCGACGCCGATGCGCGCCTCGTTCATCATGTGGAACATCGCGGCCAGGCCCTCGTTGGCGTTGCCCACGAGCCAGCCGGTCGCACCGCCGGCCTCGCCGAAGTTGAGCAGCGTGTTGACCGTGCCGCGATAACCCATCTTGTGGTTGAGGCCCGCGAGCACGACGTCGTTGCGCGACCCGTCCGGCAGCACCTTGGGTACGAGGAGCAACGAGATGCCCTTGGCCCCGGGCGGTGACCCCGGGATGCGCGCCAGCACGAGGTGCACGATGTTCTCGCTCAGCTCGTGGTCGCCGCCGCTGATCCACATCTTGTTGCCGACGACCTTGTAGGAGCCGTCGGGCTGGGGCTCGGCGCGGGTGGTGATGTCGGCCAGCGAGGAACCGGCCTGCGGCTCGGACAGGCACATGGTCCCGAAGTAGCGGCCCTCGAGCATCGGCAGCACGTAGGTCTGGACCTGTTCCGGCGTCCCGTGCGCCAGGAGCAGGTTCGCGTTCGCGATCGTGAGGAACGCGTACGCCGAGGAGCCGACGTTGGCGGCCTGGAACCAGGCGATGCACGCCTGGGCCACGGTTGCAGGGAGCTGCATCCCGCCGACCTCCTCAGGCATGCCCGCACCGAGGAAGCCCGCGTCGGCGAACGCCCGCAGGGCCTTGCCGATCTCGTCGTGCAGGTGGACGCGAGCGCCGTCGAAGGTCGGCTCCTCGTCGTCGTTGCGGCGGTTGTGCGGCGCGAAGTCGCGGGTGGCGATCTGCTCGGCCAGGTCGAGCACGGCGTCGAACGTCGCACGGTCGTGGGCCGCGTAGCGCGGGCGCTGCGTCAGCGCGGTGACGTCGAGCCACTCGTGCAGCAAGAAGTCCAGGTCGCGGCGGGACAGCAGCAGGGAGCCCATGCGCCGCAGACTAGAACCAGGTTCGGTCAGCGGGAGGGAAGGGGGTGGCCGGAGCGGACCACGTCCTCCCGGAGCGTGACCGACGCGCCCGCGACGATCAGCCGCAGGGGTGTCTGCGCACGCACCCAGCGCTGCACGCACCGGTGCATCGCACGACGGCGGCGGACCTCAGGCACGGTGTAGCGGACGCTGGCGCACACCGGCGACGTGCCGCCGTACAGGTCGATCTGCAGCTCCTGCCCGACCACGTGGGCTCCGAGAGCGACGACCCCTTGCACGACCTGGTTCTGCTGACCCGACATGCGCCCCCCGCTCCGTCCTGCCACGGTAGGGCGGAACGGTGCGGTGAGGCGCAGTCCGGGACCGGTCAGGGCACTCGGTAAGTGGAGTGCAGCCGACCGGTGAGGTTTCAGCGGACGGCGTGGCGTCCGCTGTAGTCGGCGCGGGCTACGTCGACGTCGGCGTCGCCCTCGACCAGGCTGGGGCCGTTGGCGATCACGGCGTCCGCCCGACGGTGGTACCGGCCGCCGACGGCACCGCCGAGGGCAGCCGCGATGACCATCACGGCGATGCCCAGCGCGGCGTAGCCCAACGTGGGTGCGCTGTCGGCGTCGCCGAACCACTGCGGCAGCCGGACCTCGCTGAAGAAGTCGTACTTGTCGTCGAGCCAGCTCCCGACCGCGCTGGTCGCGCCTGCGATCAGCACGAACAGCAGCGCGGTGAGCAGCCCGTTGAGGACGCCGTCGTACCGGGACATGCGGCCGGCGACCCAGCCGCCCACGAAGAAGGCGACCAGCAGCACGGCGAGCCCTGTCACGAACCCACCCGTCGACAGGTCCTCCGTCGACGCACCCCGGTCGTACCCGACGGTGCCTGCAGCGCCGGCGAGCCCAGCCAGCAGAACGGTCGTCCCGAGCGCCGCCAGCATGCCCGCGAGCGCGGACGGCAGGTCGAAGCCACCGAAGCGGCGCCGTGCCGCCAGCACCCCGGTCTCGTCCGCGTGGACGCCGCGGCTCGTGCGGACGTCACGGCTCGTGCGGACGTCGCGGCTCGTGCGAACGTCGCGGTCGGTGTCGACCTCGCGGTCGGTGTCGACCTCGCGGTCCGGGTTGACCTCGCGCCTGCGCTTCACGCCGTGCTCCCTCCGTGCGGGTACGTGCTCCTGCCCTAGGCGCTACCCCGAGGTGGCGGAGGAAAACGGCGTGCCAGGCAACTGTCGCCACGACGACCCCGGCGCTCAGAGCAGCTCAGAACAGGACGACGCCGGCGGTCCTGGCCTCGTGGTCGAGCAGCCAGCGCTTGGCGTGCAGCCCACCGGCGTACCCGACGAGGTCGCCGTTCGCACCGATGACCCGGTGGCAGGGGATGACGACGGCGACCGGGTTGGCGCCGTTGGCCAGTCCGACCGCCCGGGACGCGACGGCCGGGTCGGCACCGACCTTGGCGGCGATCTCGCCGTACGAGCAGGTCTGGGCGTAGGGGATCGTCGTCAGCGCGTGCCACACGGAGAGCTGGAACGGCGAGCCGCGCAGGTCGAGCGGGAGGTCGAAGGACTGCAGCTCCCCGGCGAAGTAGTCGTGCAGCTGGGAGCGGGCCGCGGGCAGGCAGCCGAACGCCGGGTCGTGCTTCTCGGAGGTCGTGGCGGGCACGCCCTTCGAGGACGGGAGGAACACCTCGACGAGGCCCTTCTCGGAGGCCAGCAGGAGCAGCTCGCCCAAGGGCGAGGCGACCGTGCAGCTGCGGTACCCGGTCTCCACAGGCCTCCCTTGACGTTCCTGCCGGGAGTGAGGTCTACTGGAGCTGTTCGAACACGCGTTCGAACGATTCGCCCACACCGAGAGCCCTTCCCCGACGTGTCGAACCCTCTCACACGCCACCGACTCTCCGGCGCGACCTCAAAGGAGAGACGCCTCATGACGCGCCTGCACGCCGACCCCGTCGAGGTCCGCACCACGGCCGCGGAGCAGGGCCCGGTGCCGGAGCAGTTCCTGTGGCGAGGGCGGCTGTACGTCGTCCGGGAGGTCCTCGCCCGCTGGACCGCGTCCGGCTCCTGGTGGAAGGCCGCGGAGGACCAGCTGGACGACCGGGAGCAGCAGTGGTGGCGCGTGACAGCGGACTCCGGTCGGCTCGCCGCGCTCTCGGCCGGACCGGGCACCTACGACCTGTGCTTCAGCTGGCGCACCGGCTGGAGCCTGAGGCGGGTGCTCGACTGATGAGCGAACCAGGCGAGCTGAGGAACGAAGCGAGCCGCGTGAGCGGCTGTGAAGGAATGAGCGGCTGTGAGGGGCGATGACCGCCCCGACCTCCCTGCTCGGCCTGGCGCACCGCGGCCTCACCGACGCCTCCCGGACGACCGCCCCCGGTGAGCGGTACGCCTTGGCCCACCTGGCTGCGCTGCGTGCCGCGGCGGCGGTCCTCGCGTGCCGCACCCGGCCGGTCGCGCCGGCCCGGCGCAGCAGGCCGCGGCCGGTGTGGGTGCTGCTCGCCGAGGTCGCCCCGGAGCTGCGGGAGTGGGCGGGGTTCTTCGCGGCCGGAGCGGCGAAGCGGGCAGCGGCCGAGGCGGGCCTCGCCGGCGTGGTGAGCCCCCGCGAGGCCGACGACCTGCTCCGCGACGCGCAGTCCTTCGTGGCCGTCGTGGAGACGACCCTCTCGACCCGTGTCGCGAGCGACGGGCGAGCCGTGATGGTGGGGTGATGGACCCCTTCGTCCACCTCCACGTCGCGAGCGGTTACTCCCTGCGCCACGGTGCCTCGCACCCGAAGCAGCTCGTGGCGCGGGCCGCCGAGCACGGCATGGACGCCCTCGCGCTCACCGACCGCGACGGCACGTACGGCGTGGTGAAGTTCGCCCAGGCCTGCCAGGCGGCCGGCATCCGCCCGCTCTTCGGTGTCGACCTCGCCGTCGCCCCGCTCGTGCCTCCGACGGCCGCGCACACGCGGACCCCTGCGCGGGGCGGCGCCTTCGACCGCACCGACGCGCTGCCGCGGGTCACCCTGCTCGCCCGCGACGGCCGCGGCTGGGCGGCGCTGTGCCGGCTCGTCTCCGCCACCCACCTCGCGGGCGAGCGCGGTGCACCGGTCACCTCCCTCGGGCTCGTCGCCGAGCACGCCGGGGCCATCGCCCAGGAGGGTGCCCTCGCGGTGCTCCTCGGTCCGGCCTCCGAGCTCGGTCGGGCTCTCGCGCGCAACAGGCCCGACCTCGCGGCGCAGCACCTGGCGCGGTGGCGCGAGGTGCTCGGTGCCGACGGCACCCTCGTCGAGGTGGTGCACCACCGAGGTGCCGGTGACGCCGCTCGGGCCGGGCGGCTGCTCGGCTTCGCCCAGGACCACCGGGCCAGTGCCGTCCTCACCAACGTGGTCCGGTACGCCGACCGCGCCGACGCCCCCACCGCCGACGTCCTCGACGCGAGCCGGCGGCTGGTGGCCCTCGACGCGCGCCACGTCGACCGCACCAACGCCGAGGCCGCGCTGCTGTCGGGCAAGGAGATGGCCGACGTCGCTGCCGAGGTGAGCAGAGCGGCCGGAGGAGCCGATGAGGGCCGGGGTCTGCTCGCGCGCACCCGGCAGGAGGCCGAGCGCTGCGCCGTCGACCCGAGGCGCGACCTCGGGCTGGGCGAGGTCCACTTCCCGGAGCTGGAGGTGCCGGGGGAGCCGTCCGCCCTGCTGCGGCAGCGGGTCGAGGCGGGCTTCGGCCGTCGCGGCATGAAGGACGACGCGCGGGCCCGGCAGCGGCTCGACGACGAGCTCGCCGTGATCGACCAGCTCGGCTTCCCGTCGTACTTCTGGACGGTGGCGGACGTCGTCGACCTCATCAAGCAGATGGGGGTCCGCGTCGCGGCCCGCGGCTCGGGCGCCGGGAGCCTGGTGAACTACCTGCTGGGCATCAGCGACGTCGACCCGATCCGGTACGGCCTGCTCATGGAGCGGTTCCTGTCGCCGCTGCGGCACGCACTGCCCGACATCGACGTCGACGTGGAGTCCGCGCGGCGCACCGAGGTCTACGAGCGGATCCTGGCCCGGTACGGCGGTGAGCGCTGCACCTGCGTGTCGATGATGGACACGTCCCGGGCCCGGCACGGCGTGCGCGACGTGGGCGCGGCGCTGGGGATGAACCCGGGGGAGGTCGACCAGCTCGCGAAGTCCTTCCCGCACATCCGCGCGAGCCAGGTGCGGCAGGCGATGAAGGACCTGCCCGAGCTGCGCGCCAGCAGCTTCAACAGCCCGTCCAACACGCACAGCACGCAGCTCCTGCTGTCCCTCGTCGAGCGGCTCGACGGGCTGCCCCGGCACATCGCGCTGCACCCGTGCGGGGTGCTGCTGTCCGACCGCACCCTGCTCGACCGCACGCCGGTGGAGTCCAGCTGGCTCGGCTTCCCGATGAGCCAGTTCGACAAGGACGACGTGGAGGCGCTGGGGCTGCTCAAGCTCGACGTGCTCGGCATCCGCATGCAGTCTGCGATGGCCTACGCCGTCGAGCAGGTGAAGGCCGTCGACGGCCAGGCCGTCGACATCGACACCGCCCCGCGCGACGACCCCCGCACCTTCGAGCTCATCCAGTCGACGAAGACCCTGGGCTGCTTCCAGATCGAGTCGCCGGGCCAGCGCGAGCTCATCGGCAAGTTCGGCCCGGAGAGCTTCGAGGACCTCATCACCGACATCTCGCTGTTCCGCCCGGGCCCGGTGAAGAGCGACATGATCCGGCCGTTCCTGCACGCCCGGCAGGGGTGGCAGGAGGCGTCCTACCTGCACGAGGACCTGCGACCGGCGCTGGAGCAGACGGAGGGTGTCGTCGTCTTCCACGAGCAGGTGCTGATGGTGGTCGCGGTGATGACCGGCTGCACCCTGGCCGAGGCGGACGAGGTGCGTCGCACCCTCGGATCGCCGGAGGGCCAGGAGGAGGTCCGGACCTGGTACTTCCCGGCGGCCATGCGGCGTGGTTACGAGCAAGACGTGGTCCAGAAGGTGTGGGAGGTGCTCGAGGCGTTCGCCAGCTTCGGCTTCTGCAAGGCGCACGCCGCGGCGTTCGCCCTCCCGACGTACCAGTCGGCGTGGCTCAAGGCCCACCACCCGGCGGCCTTCCTCGCCGGTGTCCTCACCCACGACCCCGGCATGTACCCGAAGCGGCTCATCCTCGACGACGCCCGCCAGCTCGGCATCGCCGTGCTCGGCCTCGACGTCAACACCAGCGGCTCGACGTACGTGGTGGAGAAGGTGGGGTTCCTCGACGAGCCGCCGCCGGCGATCCTCGGCGCGCCGCCGCGCAGCCGGGCGAAGGACCTGCGGCTGCCCGACGGGCGGGGGTACGGCATCCGCATCGCCCTGTCGGAGGTCAAGGGCATCAACGACGCGGAGGTCGCGAGGATCACGGCGGGTCGCCCGTACGCCGGTCTGTCCGACTTCTGGCACCGTGCCGCCGTGTCGCGGCCGGTGGTCGAGCGGCTGGTCGTCGCCGGCGCCTTCGACTCCCTCTACGGCCTGGGCTCCACCCTCCCGGTCCGGCGGCGCGGCCAGGTGACCCGTCGCGACCTGCTGCTCCAGGTCGCCGAGCTCGACCGCTGGTCCCGGTCCGTACGGCGGGCAGCACCGAAGCGGAAGCGGGCACCCGCTCCGGTGGTGGCCCTGGACGACGTGGCCGCGCGGCAGGCGAAGCAGTCCCAAGCGGCCACCCCAGCCGAACCCGTCGACGTGCAGCTCGCCCTCGAGCTGGGTGACGCACCGGAGCAGACGACCTCCAGCGGGCTGCCCGAGATGTCGGCGACCGAGCGCACCCGGGCCGAGCTCGACGTGCTCGGGCTCGACGTGAGCGGTCACGTCCTGGACGCCTACCGGCCGCTGCTGCGGGTGCTGGGCGTCACCCCTGCCCGTGACCTGCTCGGCTGCCGCAACGGCCAGCAGGTCCTCGTCGCGGGGGTCAAGGTCGCGACCCAGACGCCTCCGGTCCGCTCCGGGCGCCGGGTGGTGTTCGTGACGCTCGACGACAGCACCGGCCCGGCCGACGCGACGTTCTTCGAGGACGCCCAGGTCGGGTACGCCACGACGCTGTTCCACTCCTGGCTGCTGCTCGTGCGAGGAGAGGTGCGCCGGACCGGCCCGCGAGGGGTCTCCCTGCTCGCGACCGGAGCCTGGGAGCTGTCGCACCTGGACGCGGTCTGGCACCAGCACGGCACCGGGGCGGTGCACGAGGTGCTCGAGGCGCCCGTCCTGCTCGAGGGTGCCGTCGGCGGTGGGGCGCACGTCTACTCCACCGGCTTCCGGGCGAACCCGTACGCCGACGTCAAGCCCGCCGGCGCTGACATGCCTACGCGCAAGCTGTGGCACGCGAGCCCGGGGAGCGCGGGCCGGTGAACCTGTTGCCGCTGCCCCTAGGCTGCGAGCCATGGAGCGCACCCGGTCCGGCCCTGCGGGCAGCGTCCGCACGGCCGTGGTCTGGGAGCTCCTCAGCGCCGTGCTCGCCGAGGCAGCGACAGCGGCCGGCCGCAGCCTCGTCGTCGTGGACGCGGGCGGGGGCACCGGAGGGTTCGCCGTACCGCTGGCCGAGGCCGGCCACCAGGTCACGGTGGTCGACCCCAGCCCTGACTCCCTCGCGGCCCTGGAGCGCCGGGCGGCTGAGCGCGGTCTTGCCGTCGCCGCGCTGCAGGGCGACCTGGCGGACCTGCCGGCTCTCGTCAGCGCCGGCAGTGCTGATCTCGTGCTGTGCCACTCGGTCCTGGAGGTCGTCGACGACCCGGCCGCTGCGCTCGCGTCGGTCGCCGGAGTGCTCACGCCGGGTGGCCGCCTCAGCCTGCTCGTCGCCAACCGCGATGCCGCGGTGCTCGCCCGCGCCCTCGCCGGCCGCCCCGAGGAGGCGGCCCACGCGCTCACCGATCCCGCGGGCCGGTGGGGCCCGGCCGACGGCGCCGCCCGGCGCTGGACACCGGCGGGCATCACCGCGCTCGTCACCGGGGCTGGTCTCGCGGTCGAGCAGCTGCACGGCGTCCGCACCGTGTCCGACCTGGTGCCCAGCACCGCCCTCGACACCGAGCCAGGCGCGGCTGCTGCGCTGCTCGCCCTGGAGCGCGCGCTGTCCGACCGCACGCCGTTCCGCGACCTCGCGACCCAGCTGCACCTGCTCGCCCGCAAGGCCTGAGGGGTGAGCCGGCGGAGCAACCCCGCCGGTCCTCCGAGCGGGCCGCCCGGGGACGACACCGGCTGTCACGTGCTGCACGTGGACATGGACGCCTTCTACGCCAGCGTCGAGCTGCGCGAGCGCCCGGACCTCAAGGGCAAGCCGGTCATCGTCGGGGGCGGCGGCAACCGTGGTGTCGTCCTGAGCGCCACCTACGAAGCCCGGACCTCCGGTGTCCGCAGCGCGATGCCCATGTCGCGCGCGCGCCGGTTGTGCCCGCAGGCGGTCGTCCTCCCGCCCACGTTCACCAAGTACGCCGAAGCCAGTCACGGGGTCATGGAGGTGTTCCGCTCGGTGACCCCGCTCGTCGAGCCGCTCTCGCTCGACGAGGCCTTCCTCGACGTCAAGGGTGCCGCCCGCCGCTTCGGAGGGCCGCGGCTGCTGGGGGAGTGGGTCCGCGCCACGGTGGAGGACGAGCAGGGCATCACCTGCTCCGTCGGCGTGGCCACCACGAAGTTCGTCGCGAAGCTCGCCAGCGCGCACTGCAAGCCCGACGGGCTGCTCGTCGTCCCTGCAGACGGCGTTGTGGCGTTCTTGCACCCCCTGCCCGTGGCGGCGCTCTGGGGGGTGGGGGAGAAGACCGAGGAGGTGCTCAGCCGGCTGGGGCTGCGCACCGTGGGTGACCTCGCCCAGACCCCGCTGTCCACCCTGCAACGCGCGCTCGGGCCGGCCGTCGGGTCGCACCTGTCGGCGCTGTCCTGGGGCCGGGACGAGCGGCCGGTCACGCCCCACGAGCCGGAGAAGAGCATCGGCAACGAGGAGACGTTCGGCACCGACGTCGACGACCCTGCCGTCGTGCGCCGCGAGCTGCTGCGGCTGTCCGAGCGCACCGCGGCGCGCTTGCGCGCCCAGGGCGTCGTCGGGCGCACGATCGCGCTGAAGATCCGCTTCGCCGACTTCACGACGATCACCCGGTCCCGAACCCTGCCGGAGGCGACCGACGTCGCGCGCGTCGTCTACGACACCGCGGTCGGGCTCTACGAAGCGCTCGGCCTGGAGCGGGCCCGGCTCAGGCTGGTGGGCGTGCGGGTCGAGCAGCTCCGCCCGGCGAGCGAGCAGCCCCGTCAGCTGCTGCTCGGGGAGCGGGATCAGGGCTGGCGCGAGGCCGAGCAGGCGGTGGATCGCGCCGCCCGCCGGTTCGGTGCCGGGGTGGTACGCCCGGCGGCACTGGTGCGGACCCGCGACGAAGAGGTTCCACCGTCCCGGTGACGCAGCGCGATCCGCCTCGTATCCTTGGCAGAGGAAGGCGGTCCGAGACACGCAGGCCGAGATGCAGGAGGGAGCGCCGTGCCACTCAGCGAGCACGAGCAGCGCCTGCTCGACCAGATCGAGCGCGCCCTCTACGCCGATGACCCCAAGTTCGCGAGCACCGTGCGGTCCACCGACCTGCGCGCGGTCATGCGCCGCCGGATCCGTTACGCCGTGCTGCTGTTCCTGGTGGGCTTCACGCTCATGCTCTTCTTCGTCACCAACCCGGCCTTCGGCATCGCCGGCTTCGCGGTGATGGTGGCCGCGTTCGCACTCGCGCTGTCCGCGTGGAAGCGCATGGGCGGCACCCCCACGACCCTGCGCGCCGTCGACGGCCGGGCCGAGCGCACCAGTCGTCCGCGCAAGTCGCACTCCTCGCCGAAGCAACGGCTCGAGGAGCGCTGGCAGCGCCGCTGGGACGAGCGCGGCGGCCCGCGCTAGCGCTCCGCCTCCGGGCTAGGTGCGCAGTCGCAGCACCCGCCGGGCGGGGCGGTAGAGCCAGGACAGCACCCGGTCGGTGAGGTCGAGGACGTCGGCCACGCGCTCGGCCACGAGGTGGCTGAGCCAGTGCAGCGTGGAGGGCGCGAACGCCTTGGCCCGCCACCGCACCGAACGCGGCGCGGCGGCGTGCAGCGCCCGTCGCACGGCGCTCGTGTCCTCGGCGAGGCCGGTGCCGCTCGCGCGTCCGGCAGGTGCGTAGCGGACGAGCTCGGCCGCGGTCGCGAGCCGGTCGAGGGCCGCCCGGCCTGGCTCGTCCAGAAGCACGTCGAGGCGGGTGGCGGCGGTGCGTGGCGAGTCGGTGGCACGCCACGGGCCGCCGACGTCGGTCACGTCGTCACCGACCTGCTCCCAGGCCAGCAACGGGTCGAGCCGGCGCAGGCGCGACCGGCGGCGCAGCGCAGTGCTTGCCAAGGGGACGGCCGCCACCAGCACCAGCACGAGCGCGCCGAGCGCCCAGCGGCCGAGGTGGCGAGAAGCGGCGTCGCTCGCCGTACCCCCTGCGCCGTCCGGGCCGAGCAGCGTGTCCGCGTCGCGGAACCCGCGCGGGAACGCGCTGCCCGTGGGGCGAGGCGTCGGCCCGGTGCTGGGCGACGTCGTGGGAGTCGTGCTCGGGGCCACGCTGTAGTCCGGCGTCATCGCGCCGGAGGCGGCGGGGGTCGGCTCGAACCGCACCCAGCCGGTGCCGGCGAACCAGGCCTCCGGCCAGGCGTGGGCATCGGAGGTGGTGACGCTGTACGTCCCCTCGCGCCCAGGCACCCCCTGACCCGGCGTGAACCCGACGGCTACCCGCGACGGGAGACCGACGATCCGCAGCAGCGCGGCCATGGCCGTGGCGTACTGCTCGCAGAAGCCGTGCTTTCCCTCGAGGAAGGCGTCGAGCGGGTTCTCGCCCCGTCGCGGCGGCGAGGCCTGGAAGTCGTAGACATAGCCGTTGACGGGGTTGGTGAACCAGTTCTGGATCGCCACCGCCGCGTCGTACGGCGTGGTCGTGCCGCGGGTGATCTGCTCGGCGAGCGCCACCGTGTCAGGCGAGACGCGGATGGCGTTGCCGTAGCGAGCGGCCACGTTGAGGCTCACCGCCACGTTGGTCGCCGCGAGCAGGGACTCCCGGGTCGGGAGGACCCGTGATGCCTCCACGGTGTACGGGTCGAGACCCTTGGTCGTGCGGGAGGCCGAGAACACCGTCTGGCTCAGCGGGTCCCACAGCCAGGTGCCGCTGACGTCGATCTTCCGGGGGCCGAACGGCACCGGCAGCCAGTGCACCTCGAGGCTGTCGCCGTCCATCGCGACCCGCATCCGCACTTGTCGGTGCGGAGCCCCCTCGTCCTCGCCGGCTGGGCGAGAGATGCCCTTCTGCACCTTGGCGTCGTCGCGGTCCGCTTCCAGCTTCGAGGACCGCCACCCGTTGCCGTCGAAGGTGTCGAGCGTGGTCATCCGCACGTAGTCCGGAGAGTCGTCGTCGGTGGAGTAGACGAACAGCTGCCGCGGCTCCGGGAGCGTGAGCTGGTCCTTCAGCGTGGTCAGCGGGTTGTAGGTCGTGGCCCTGCTCGGGCCCTCACCCGACCCCGCGGCGCCGTTGCCGTTGCCGCCCAGCAGCCGGTGGTCGAGCCCGGGCACGAAGGACGGCACGACGATGGCCAGACCGACCGCAGTCGCGCCGATGCGCCGCCCGACGCGGCCCAGGCTGCTGTCGTCCCCACCGGCTCGCGCGCCGGGCAGCGCCGCCCGCATCGGGGTGCCCCAGCGGCCTACGCGCTCGCTGCCCTCCTCCAGCAGCAGCACCAGCCAGCCGCTGGCGCCGATCGCGAAGACCAGGCCGCCCAGGCCCTCCGGCAGCACGGCGGAGGGGACCGCGAACAGCGCCAGGAGGGGCAGGCCGGCGAGCGCCACCCGGTCGAGCACGACGGCGACGAGGTCGACGAGCAGGGCCACCGCCCCCACGCCGGCCGCGGTGAGGAGCACCACGCCCGTGCTGGGGGTCACCGGCGGCGCGTACTTGTCGATGTCGGCGCGCCCGGCGTCCGCCAGCGCGCGCAAGGCGTCCAGAGTGCCCTGCGTCGGGAGCACACCGTGGTCGAGGGTGCCGTGGGCGAACACCACGCACAGGTAGCCGGACAGCAGCAGGAGGGCGGCGACCGGCTGCAGCACCGCCGGGAGGCGCACAGCGCGGCTGAGCAGACCGGCGACGACGACTGCGGCGACGGCGCCGAGCACCCGCCAGAACCAGTGGCCGCCCTGCAGGACGGGGAACAGCGCGGCGAGCGCCATCGCCGAGGCGAGTCCCGCTGCGAGGGTCCGTCGGGTCTGGCGGGTCACGTGCCGACCTCCAGCGCGCGGCTGCTGCGGATCCCCGCCTCGGGCCACACGGTCGCCAGCGTGGTCCCGTGCGCGACCTCGAGCACCCGCCAGCCGGACCGGCGGAGCAGGCTCACCGCAGCGTCGTGGGTGGGGGTGCCGCGTGAACCGGCCCACGTCGGGGTGTCCACCAGGACGGCCACGCACGCAGCTGTGCCGTTCCGCAGCCGTGCGAGCTGCTCGACGTCGTCCGCCTCCAGCGCTCCCAGCACCGCCACGAGCACCCCCTCGACCCCGGTGCGGCGCAGCTGGTCGATCGCACCCTCCAGCGTGGCGCGCGGGGAGGGGGTGACACCGGCGAGCGCGTCCAGCAGCGTCCCCTCCGTCAGGGGCACCGCAGAGGGCACGAGGTCCACGCCCGTGTCGCCGAGCAGACGCAGGGCGTAGCCGCTACGGACCAGAGCCACGCCGACGCTGGCCACGGCGCTCACGGCCCACTCGAGCGAGGAGCCGGGTCCCTGCCCCCGGTGCCCCGTGGCCCGTGCGTCCAGCAGCAGCGTGCACCGGCTCGTGAACGGCTGCTCCTCGCGCCGCACCATCAGCTCACCGACTCGCGCCGTCGAGCGCCAGTGCACCTTGCGCAGGTCGTCGCCCTCGCGGTACTCCCGGGTTGCCGCGTCGTCCGAGCCGGTCGCCGACACCGCGCGCGACACGGCCTCCCCGCCGCTCGACCAGTCACCACCCAGCCGTACGCCGGGTAGCGGGCTCACCAGCGGCGTGACCACGAGATCATCGGCCGAGCTGAAGGAGCGCGTGAGCTCCACCAGACCGAACGGGTCGGTGAGCCGGACGGAGAGCGGGCCCACCCGGAAGCGGCCGCGGACCTCCGAGCGCACCGGGTAGCTCACCTCCCGGACGCCGCGCGGCTCCACCCGGTCGAGCACGAAGCGCGGCCGACCGCCGAGCACGAAGGGCAGCGCGTCCTCCATCAGCAGCACCCCGCTGGGGAGCCGGCTCACGTTGTCCAGGCGCAACCGCACCGTCGAGGGTCGGCCCACCTCCACGCGCGGTGGGTCGAGCTGGCGCGTGCACGAGAGCCGGTAGCGGGTGCGGGAGACGATCAGCACCGCCACGAGCGGGAGCCCGGTGAGGAAGACGGCCGCCCGGAGCAGGTCGCGCTGGCCGAGCAGGACCGCGCACACGCCCAGCGTCATGCCGGCCGCGAGCAGGCACCGACCCCGTGTGGTCAGTCCTGAGAGCGCCGTGCGCACCGGCCTCAGCGCCCCGCGTCAGGCAGGGGGAGGCGGGCGACGAGGTCCGCCACCACGGTCTCCGTCGAGCGACGCGCGACCTGAGCCTCGGCCGTCGGCAGCAGCCGGTGCGCGAGCACGGACACCGCGAGGCCCTGCACGTCGTCCGGCAGCACGTAGTCGCGGCCGGCCAGCGACGCTGCGGCGCGCGAGGCGCGCAGCAGGTGCAGCGCCGCCCGCGGGGAGGCGCCGAGGCGAAGCTCCGGGGCCTTGCGGGTCGCGCCCACGAGGTCGACGACGTAGCGCTTCACCTCGTCGCTCACGTGCACCGAGCGCACCACGTCGATGAGCTTGCGCACGGCCTGCGCGTCGGTGACGGGCTCCAGGTCGTCCAGCGCGGCGGGCCCGCCGTGGGTGTCGAGCATCTCCAGCTCGGCCTCCGGGCTGGGGTATCCCATGGAGACGCGCGCGGTGAAGCGGTCGCGCTGCGCCTCGGGGAGGGGGTAGGTGCCCTCCATCTCGATGGGGTTCTGGGTCGCCACGACCATGAACGGCGCCTCGAGCTCGTACGTGGTGCCGTCGACGGTGACCTGCCGCTCCTCCATCGCCTCGAGCAGCGCGGACTGCGTCTTCGGAGACGCGCGGTTGATCTCGTCCCCCACGACGAGGTTGGCGAAGACCGCCCCCGGGCGGAACTCGAACTCGCGGGTCTGCAGGTCGTAGACCGACACGCCCGTCACGTCGCTGGGCAGCAGGTCAGGCGTGAACTGGATCCGGCGCACCGAGCAGTCGATGCTGCGGGCCAGCGCCTTGGCGAGCATCGTCTTGCCGACGCCCGGCACGTCCTCGATGAGCAGGTGGCCCTCGGCCAGCAGGACGACGAGGGCGAGGCGCACGACCTCGGGCTTGCCCTCGATGACCCGCTCGACGTTGTCACGCACGTGCTGGGCGTGCACCAGGAGGTCCGACAGGTCGTCCGAGGGGCGGGCGGTGGTGCGGCGGGCCAAAGGGTTCTCCTGTGGTGCGCGGCGTCGCACACGCGACGCGGGGTCCGGCCGGGGTGCGGCCCTGCGGTGAGCATGACACCTGCCGCCCGGCCACGCCGTGGCTTGCAGGTCACCGTTCGACCACGATCGCCGTACGGATCGGCTGTACGACGAGCAGCCGGACTGGCGGGTTCCGCAGGCGTGCTCCACGACCCCCCACCCCGCCCCGACGGGAGTCGGGTTCGTACGGCTCGACGGCCCTGTCCGCCGTACGAACCCGACTCCCGTCGCCTGGAGGACGAGGCGCACCGGGCTGCGGGCCGAGAACTTGCCCCACCTCGCTCCACCGGCTCTGACCTGCGGCTTCGACGTCCGTGACGCGTTCGCTCAGGCGCAGGGGTCGTTGACAGTGGGGAAACGTGGAGTAACGTGGGGCATGCGGGAGCCAGGGGCTGGTTCCGCGAGACGCAGGGGGGTGAGCGCGCCGTGTTCCTCGGCACGCACACCCCGAAGCTCGACGAGAAGGGCCGGCTGTTCCTGCCGGCCCGCTTCCGGGAGGAGCTGGCGGCCGGGGTGGTGATCACGAAGGGGCAGGAGCGCTGCCTCTACGTGTTCAAGCGCGCCGACTTCGTCAGCACGGCCGAGCGGCTGCAGGCGGCGCCTCTCACCGCCAAGGCGGTCCGCGACTACAGCCGGGTCTTCTTCGCGAGCGCGTTCGACGACGCGCCGGACAAGCAGGGGCGCGTCACGGTCCCAGCCGGGCTGCGCCAGTACGCCGGGCTCGCCAAGGACTGCGTCGTCATCGGCGCCAACACGCGGCTGGAGATCTGGGACGCGAACGCCTGGGCCACCTACGAGCAGGAGAAGGAGCAGGCGTTCTCGGAGCAGGCCGAGGAGGTGCTCCCCGGCGTGTTCTGACAGCTCTGACGCGGTCCTGGCGCGAGGTCCCCGACCGCTCCGCACCTGACACACCTTCCCCGGTGGCAGGCGCGGCGCGGGCGGGGACCTGGCACCAGGAACCGCCCGCACACCCGGACCCCCCCCGCATCGCACCGCACCGCACGAGACACGCACGAGAGAGGCCTTGATGAGCAGCACACCCGAGCACCCGGCGCACGTGCCGGTCCTGCTCGAGCGCTGCCTGGGCCTGCTCGCTCCCGCGCTGACGACGCCGGACTGCGTCGTCGTGGACTGCACCCTCGGCATGGGCGGGCACTCCGAGGCGCTGCTCGCCCGGACCCCCGCCCGCCTCATCGGCCTGGACCGCGATCCCGAGGCCCTGCGCCGCTCCGGAGAGCGCCTCGCGCCGTACGGCGAGCGTGTGACCCTCGTGCACGCGGTCTACGACGCGCTGCCGGAGGTGCTGGCCGGTCTGGGGCTCGAGCGGGTGCAGGGCGTGCTGTTCGACCTCGGGGTGAGCTCGCTGCAGCTCGACGAGGCCGGCCGCGGCTTCGCCTACGCGCAGGACGCCCCGCTCGACATGCGGATGGACCCCACGACGGGCGTCAGCGCCGAGCACGTCGTGAACACCTACGACGGCAGGTCGCTCGCGCGCGTCCTGAAGGAGTACGGCGAGGAGCGGTTCGCCTCGCGCATCGCCGACGCGATCGTGCGCGAACGGGCCAAGGCGCCGCTCACCTCGACGGCCCGGCTGGCCGAGCTCGTGCGGGAGGCGATCCCCGCAGCTACCCGGCGTACCGGGGGGCACCCGGCGAAGCGCACGTTCCAGGCGCTGCGCATCGAGGTCAACGACGAGCTGGGCGTGCTGCGCAGGGCGGTGCCCGCCGCGCTGGACTCGCTCGCGGTCGGCGGGCGCGTCGTGGTGCTGAGCTACCAGTCGCTCGAGGACAAGATCGTCAAGGCCGCCCTCGCCGAGCGTGCCACCAGCCACGTGCCGGTCGACATGCCCTTCGTGCCCGAGGGGCACCACCCCGAGCTGCGCCTGCTCGTCCGCGGTTCGGAGCAGGCGTCCGCCGAGGAGGTCGCGGACAACCCCCGCGCTCAGTCCGTCAGGCTCCGCGCCGCCGAGCGCGTCCGGGACGCCGCATGAGCGCCGCGACCGCACGGGCGGTGCCCCTGCGGCTGCCCGACACCCGCACCGCCCCTTCGCCCCGCGTGCTCCCCAACCCGCGCGGGCTGCTCCGGCTGGTGCCGCAGCGCCGGTCGCAGGCGGCGCGCACCCCGTTCGCGGTAGTGCTCGTCGTCCTGCTCGTCGGTGGCCTCCTCGGCCTGCTGCTGCTCAACACGCTGGTGGCGCAGGACTCGTTCACGCTGCACGACCTGGCCAAGCAGAGCAAGGCGCTCCAGCTGCGCGAGCAGCAGCTCGCGGCGCAGGTCGAATCACGGCAGGCCCCAGGCCAGCTCGCGGAACGCGCGATCCGGCTGGGCATGGTCCCCGGCGGTCCCCCTGCCTTCCTGCGACTGCCTGACGGCCACGTGCTCGGACAGCCCACGAAGGGCCGTCCTGTGATCACCCCGGTCGTGCCTTCGCCGGCGCCCGCCTCGACCAGCGCCGCCCAGCCGGTGAAGCGCACGCCGCGCAGCTCGACCACCTGGACCGCGCCGCGCAGCACGCCCCCGCCCTCGACGGCCGGCGCCCAGCGGTGAGCCGACCGCCCGCCCGCCCCCCTGCCCGCCCCGCTGCGCGTGCTGCCCAGCGCGGCCCTGCTCCGCGCTCCGCGCCCCGCCCCGCGACCCGCCCGCGGGCACGCCCGCCGGCACGCCGTACGACGCGTCGGTCGCGTGCGCTCGGCCGGCCGGGACTGCGGCTCCGCGGGGGCCTGGTCGTCCTCGCCGCGCTCGTGCTCGTCCTGGGCGGCAGGCTGGTCTGGCTGCAGGGCCTGCAGCCCGCTGCGTACGCCGAGCGAGCCGGCGTGCAGCGGACCCAGCAGATCGCCCTGGCCGCGCAGCGCGGTGACGTGGTCGACCGCAACGGCAACCCGCTGGCCGTCAGCGTGCTGGCGAAGAACGTGTACGCCGAGCCCAGCCTGCTGCGCCGGGCAGGCTGTCAGGCGGCGTCTGCCGCGCCCTGCGACCCGCACGAGATCGCCGCCCGGGTGGCCCCCCTGCTCGGTCTCGAGACCGCGCGCGTCGAGGAAAAGCTGCGCTCCGACCACGACTTCGTCTACCTCAAGCGCGGCGTGGACACCACAGTCGCGCAGCGGGTGCTCGACCTTGACCTCCCGGGCATCGGGACGGAGTCGACGAGCCGGCGCGTGCACCCGGCGGACGACCTCGCCAGCGGTGTCCTCGGCTTCACCGACCGCGACGGCGCCGGGAAGATGGGCGTGGAGCTCGCGTACGACGACGTCCTGTCCGGTGTGCCCGGCGAGGTGCTGGCCCAGTTCGACGCGTTCGGGCGCGTCATCCCCACCGGCTCGGACCGCCGCCGCGAGCCGGTGCCCGGCAAGGACGTGGTCCT
Source organism: Mycobacteriales bacterium (assembly GCA_035526225.1). Lineage (GTDB taxonomy): Bacteria > Actinomycetota > Actinomycetes > Mycobacteriales > SCTD01 > RYN-111. The sequence continues at coordinate 27,828 of DATLCV010000013.1, read as the reverse complement.
CACCCTCGACCGCGACCTGCAGTGGTACGCGCAGCGGCTCATCGCCGATCAGGTCGCCGCGACGCACGCCAAGAACGGCACGGTCGTGGTGATGGACGTCCGGACGGGAGAGCTGCTGGCTCTTGCGACCGCCCCCACCTTCCACCCCGACCGGCTCACGGCCGCCGACAGCGAGCGGCTCACCAACCCCGCCATCAGCGACGTCTTCGAACCCGGGTCGGTGAACAAGGTGGTGACCGCCGCCGCCGCGCTCCAGGCCCACGTCGTCACGCCGCTGTCCGTCGTGGAGGTGCCCCCGACGTACAGGGTGGGCAACCACACGCTGCATGACGCGGAGAAGCACGGTCACGAGCGGCTGACGTTCGCGGGCGTCCTGGCGAAGTCCAGCAACATCGGCACGGTCAAGGTGGCGCAGCGGGTCGGCCCGCAGCGGTTGTACGACATGATGCGGGCCTTCGGCTTCGGCGAGAAGACAGGCGTGGAGCTGCCCGGCGAGAGCCGCGGCCTGCTGCCCCGCCCCGCCGACTGGTCCGTGACGTCGATCGGGACGATCCCCATCGGCCAGGGCGTCTCCGTCAGCGCGCTGCAGGCCGCGTCCGTCTACGCGACGATCGCCAACGGCGGCGTCCGCGTCACGCCGACCGTCGTCAAGGCGGTGCGGGACAACGCCGGCCACCTCGCGCCGGTGCCTGCTCCGACGTCGCACCGGGTCGTCACGGCCGAGGTCGCGGGCCAGATCCGGGCGATGCTGGAGTCCGTGGTCTCCGAGCAGGGCACGGCTCCGAAGGCCGCCATCCCGGGCTACCGCGTGGCCGGCAAGACCGGCACCGCGCAGCGGGTAGCTGTCTCCGGCCCCCGCCAGGGCCGCTACGACGGCACCTACACGAGCTCGTTCATCGGCATGGCTCCCGCGGACGCGCCGCGGTTCGTGACCGCTGTCGTGCTGCAGGGCACCGGGTCGCGGGGTTACTTCGGCGGTCAGGTCGCTGCGCCCCTGTTCAGCCAGGTGATGGGCTTCGCGCTGCGGTCGTACGACGTGGCGCCGACGGGCACCCGCCCGCACCCGTTCCGCCTCGAGGCCTCCGACTAGCCTCGGCGCCGTGCTGCTGCGGCCCGCCTCCCCGACGCCGAGACCCCTGGGGGAGCTCCTCGACGCCGTGCCCGGGCTGTCCGTGCAGGGCTCGCTCGAGGGCGTCACCGTCACCGGCTGCACGCACGACTCGCGGTCGGTCCGGCCCGGTGACCTCTACGCCGCCCTGCCCGGCAGCCGCGCCCATGGCGCGGACTTCGCCGACGATGCCAGGCGCTCCGGGGCCGTGGCGGTCCTCACCGACGCCGTCGGCGCACGCCGGGTCACCGAGCTGCCGGTGCTCGTCGCCGGGACTCCCCGGGACGCTCTCGGAGAAGTGGCCTCGTGGGTCCACGGCGATCCCTCGGCGGCGCTGACGGTCCTCGGCGTGACGGGCACGAACGGCAAGACGACCACGGCGTTCTTCCTCGACGCCGGGCTGCGGGCAGCCGGGCACGTCACCGGTCTGCTGGGCACCGTGCTCACGCGGGTGGGCGACGAGACCGTCCCCAGCGAGCGGACGACCCCGGAAGCGACCGACCTGCACGCGCTGTTCGCCGTCATGCGCGAGCGAGGGGTCACCGCCGTGGCCATGGAGGTCAGCAGTCACGCGCTCGCCCTCGGTCGGGTCGACGGCGTGCGCTTCGCCGCCTCGGTGTTCACCAACCTCAGCCAGGACCACCTGGACTTCCACGGGAACATGGAGGACTACTTCCGCGCGAAGGCCTCGCTGTTCGCCCCGGAGCGGTCCGCGCGCGGCGTCGTGTTCGCCGACGACCAGGCCGGACAGCGCCTGCTGGCGGACCCCCGCACCCCCCTCACGTCGTACGGCGAGCACGGGGACTTCCGGGCCGAGCAGGTGGACCTGCGGCCGGACGGCACCGACTTCCAGCTCGTCGGCCCCGGTGTCCGTGCCGCGGCTTCCGTGCAGCTGCCGGGCGCCTTCAACCTCGACAACGGCCTTGGGGCCCTGGCCTGCCTCGTGACCGCAGGGGTGCCCGTGGCGGCGGCCGTGCGGGGGGTCGCCGGCCTGCCGGGGGTCCCGGGGCGCATGGAGCGGATCGACGCGGGGCAGCCGTTCGCTGCGTTGGTGGACTACGCCCACACGCCGGACGCCGTGGCGACCTTGCTTCGGGCCGTCCGCGAGGTCACGCCCGGCCGGGTGATCGTCGTCCTCGGCTGCGGTGGTGACCGCGACCGCAGCAAGCGACCGCTGATGGGACAGGCAGCCGTCGAGGGCGCGGACGTGGCGGTGCTCACCAGCGACAACCCGCGCTCCGAGGACCCGCTCGCCATCCTCGACCAGATGACCCAGCCGGGGGCGCTGGTCGAGCCGGACCGCCGTGCCGCCATCGCCCTTGCGGTCGGTCAGGCCCGGCCGGGTGACGCGGTCGTGGTAGCGGGCAAGGGCCACGAGACGGGCCAGGAGGCGGGGGGCGTCGTCACGCCGTTCGACGACCGCGTCGTCCTGCGCGAGGCTCTCGAGGCGCTGGCGTGAGGCTGCTGACCAGCACCGCCGATCTCCCGTCCGTGCGCGCCGCCCTGAAGGACCTGGCCGTCGCGAGCGAGGGCAAGACCCGTCGTACCTGGGCGGTGCTCGGCCCGGTGCCCGCGGCGACGCGCGAGGACCTCATGGACCTGGGCCGGTTCCTGGTGCGGCTCGACATCAGCGCCCTCGTGGTGGTGGGGGAGGCCGGGGCCATCCACGCAGGTGCTGTGCTCGAGGGATCGTGGGGCGAGGAGTCGCGACACGTCGCGGACGCGGGAGCCGCGCTCACCCTGCTGGCCGCCGATCTGCACGACGATGACGCCGTGCTCGTCTCCGGTGTCCCCGCGGTCCTGGCCGCGCTCGGTGCTGCCCCGTGATCTCCGTCCTCGTCGCCGCGATGACGGCGCTCGCCCTGAGCCTGATCGGCACGCCCTTCGTCATCAAGCTCTTCCGCGCCCGGGGCTACGGCCAGGAGATCCGCGAGGACGGCCCGGCCAGTCACGCCACCAAGCGCGGGACGCCCACGATGGGCGGGACGGTGATCATCGTCGCGACCTTCATCGGCTACGGGGTCGCGCACATCGTCGCCCTGCGCCACCCCGGGAGGGGGCCGACGGCCAGCGGCTTGCTGCTGCTCGGGCTGATGGGGGGCCTGGGGGTGGTGGGCTTCCTCGACGACTTCATCAAGATCCGCAAGCAGCGGTCGCTGGGCCTCACCGCCCTCGCCAAGTTCGGCGGACAGTTCGTGACCGGGGTCGGCTTCGGGTTGCTGGCGCTGCAGTTCCGCAACACCACCACGGGCCTGACCCCGGCCTCGACCCACCTGTCGTTCGTGCGGGACTACCGCGCGATCGGGCTCGGCACGGCGGGCTTCGTGGTCCTGGCCTACGTCATCATCACCGCCACCTCCAACGCCGTGAACCTCACCGACGGGCTGGACGGGCTCGCGTCCGGTGCGTCGGTCATGGTGTTCGCGGCCTACGTGATCATCGCCTTCTGGCAGTTCGGCAACGCGTGCGTGCGGGAGGTCACGCCGAGCTGCTACGAGGCTCGCGACCCCCTCGACGTCGCCCTCGTGGCAGCGGCGGCGATGGGGGCGTGCTTCGGCTTCCTGTGGTGGAACGCGTCGCCGGCCAAGATCTTCATGGGGGACACGGGCTCCCTGTCGCTCGGCGGGCTGCTCGCCGGCATGGCGATCGTGACCCGCACCGAGCTGCTGCTCGTCGTGCTCGGGGGCCTGTTCGTCATCGAGACCCTCTCGGTGATCCTGCAGGTCGGCTTCTTCAAGCTGACGCGCAAGCGGGTCTTCCGGATGGCGCCGTTCCACCACCACTTCGAGCTGGGCGGCTGGAACGAGAACACCGTCATCGTGCGGTTCTGGATCCTCGCGGGCCTGGCGGTGGCCTTCGGCCTGGGGCTCTTCTACGCCGAGTTCCTGTCCAACGGCTCGCTGCGGTGACGCCCGCCTCATGACCGCCGAGTACGACGGACGCGCCGTCGCCGTCACCGGCGCGGGCGTCTCCGGGACCTCCGCGGCCCGGGTCCTGAGCGACCTGGGCGCGACGGTGACCGTGGTGGACGCCGACGAGGGTGCGCGGGAGGCCCTTGCGGCACAGGGGTTCACCGTCGCCTCGGTGCTTCCCGCCGTACTCGACCTCGTCGTCACCTCGCCGGGCTGGCGCCCGAGCGCACCGCTGCTGCTCGAGGCCTCGGCCAGGGGGGTGGAGGTCATCGGCGAGGTCGAGCTCGCCTGGCGGTTGCGCGAGCCGGGGGCCGCGCCGTGGCTGGCCCTCACGGGGACGAACGGCAAGACCACGACGGTGAAGATGCTCGAGGCGGTGCTGCGGGCCGCCGGTCACCGGGCGGTGGCCGCCGGCAACGTCGGGCTGCCGCTCCTCGACGCGGTCCTGGCGGCCGAGCCCTACGACGTGCTGGCCGTCGAGCTGTCGAGCTTCCAGCTGCACTGGGCTCCCGGCGTGCGCCCCTTCGCGGGTGCGCTGCTCAACCTCGCCGACGACCACACCGACTGGCACGGCTCGTTCCAGGAGTACGCCCTCGCCAAGGCTCGCGTCTTCGACGCCGACGTCAGCATCGGCAACGCTGACGACGAGGTCGTCCGCACGCTGCTCAACCGGGCGCGCGGTCGGCGGGTGGCGTTCACCTTGCAGAGCCCGCGCGCGGGGGAGCTGGGTGTCGTGGAGGACCTGCTGGTCGACCGCGCCTTCCCCGACGTGCCGGGCGAGGCCACCGAGGTCGCCACGCTGGCCGACCTCACCGTCCCAGGGGACCACAACGTCGCGAACGCCCTCGCCGCCGCGGCGCTGGCCCGGGCATTCGGCGCACCGGCAGAGGCGGTGCGTGACGGACTGCGGGCCTTCGCTCCTGAGCCGCACCGCAACGCCTTCGTGGCGACCGTCGGGGACGTCAGCTGGGTCGACGACAGCAAGGCCACCAACCCCCACGCCGCGGCCGCGTCGCTCGCGGCGTACGCCCCGGTCGTGTGGGTAGCCGGTGGCCTGCTCAAGGGCGCGGACGTCGACGACCTCGTACGCCGGGCCGCCCCCCGGCTGCGTGCCGCCGTCCTTCTCGGGACCGACCGCGAGGTGCTCCGGGTCGCGCTCGCGCGACACGCCCCCGATGTGCCGGTCGTGGAGGTCGCGCGCCTCGACACTGGAGCCATGCGGGAGGTGGTGACGGCGGCGCGTGCGCTCGCGCAGCCGGGGGACACGGTGCTGCTCGCGCCCGCGGCGGCGTCGATGGACTGCTTCCGCGACTACAAGGAGCGCGGAGACCTGTTCGCCCAGGCCGTTCGGGAGCTCGCATGACCACCGCGCGCGTCTCCGTCCCCGCCGGCCGGGTCTCCCGCACGGAGGCCGTCGGGCGCACGTCGGTGCTGCAGCGACCGCTGGCGTCGTACTACCTGGTCGTGGTGACCACCGGCCTGCTGCTGGCCATCGGCTTCGTCATGGTGCTGAGCGCCTCCAGCGTGCGGTCCTACTCGACCTACGGCTCGTCGTACACGATCGCGATCAAGCAGGGCACCTTCATCGCCATCGGGCTGCCGCTGATGTGGCTGGCTTCCCGGCTGCCGGTGCGGTTCTACCGGCTGGCCGCCGCGCCACTGCTGCTCGCCTCGATCGGCCTGCTCGTCCTGGTGCTCGTCCCCGGCATCGGGCACGGCACGCACGGGGCCAGGCGCTGGATCTCCCTGCCCGCCGGGTTCAACCTGCAGCCGAGTGAGCTGGCCAAGCTCGCGCTGGTGCTGTGGGGCGCCGATCTCTTGGTGCGCAAGAAGAAGCTGCTGCGCGACTGGAAGCACCTGCTCGTGCCGCTCGTGCCCGTGGCCTGCCTGCTCGCGATGCTCATCATGCTCGAGCCCGACATGGGCACGACGATCGTCGTGCTCGGGATCCTCATGGCCCTGCTCTGGGTGGTCGGCACGCCGATGCGCGTCTTCGGGGTGCTGCTCACCGCTACGTTCTCCCTGGGGGCCTTGCTGGCCGTCGCCGAGCCCTACCGGTTGCGTCGCCTCGTCTCCTTCCTCGACCCCTGCGCCGCGCACCAGCGGCTCCACGAGGGGTACCAGGCCTGCCAGGGACTGCAGGCGATGACCTCCGGCGGGTGGTTCGGGCTAGGCCTGGGTGCCAGCCGCGAGAAGTGGGTCGGTGGCCTGCCGAAGCCCTACACCGACTTCGTCTACGCCATCGTCGGCGAGGAGCTGGGCCTGCTCGGCACTCTCACGGTGCTGCTGCTGTTCGCCACGGTCGTGTACGCCGGCTTCCGGATCGCCAACCGCACCAAGGACCCCTTCGCCCGGCTGGCAGCCGCGGGCATCACGGTGTGGATCGCGGCCCAGGCGCTCGTGAACATCGGCACCGTGGTGGGGCTCGTCCCCGTCACGGGGATCCCGTTGCCGCTCATCTCGTTCGGGGGCTCTGCTCTCGTGCTGAACCTGGTGGCGCTGGGGATCCTGCTGTCCTTCGCCCGCACCGAGCCGGGAGCCGAGGCCGCGCTGAGGCAGCACCGTGGTCGCGTGCGCGCGCTGCTGCGCCGATGACCGAGCCGGTCGAGCTGAGGAACGCAGCGAGACGCGCGAGCGGTGAGGGACGATGACGCACGTGGTCCTGGCGGGCGGCGGCTCCGCGGGGCACGTCGAGCCGCTGCTGTCGACCGCCGATGCGCTGCGACGCCGCGACCCCTCGATCGGGATCAGCGTCCTCGGTACGGCGGAGGGGCTGGAGTCGCGCCTGGTGCCGCTGCGCGGGTACGAGCTGGTGCTCGTGCCGAAGGTGCCGCTGCCGCGCCGGCCGACGGCCGAGCTGCTGCGCGTGCCGTTCGAGCTGCGCGCCGCCGTCCGCGCTGCGGCAGCCCACCTCGACGCCGTCGGCGCGTCGGTCGTCGTGGGCTTCGGCGGGTACGTCTCCGTGCCGGCGTACCTCGCCGCACGTCGCCGCGGCGTGCCGGTGGTGGTGCACGAGGCGAACGCCCGCCCCGGCATCGCGAACCGTCTCGGCGCGCGCTTCGCCGTCACCGTCGCCACCTCCGGCCCCGACGTGCGGCTGCCGCGGTCGACCGTGGTCGGGATCCCGCTGCGGCGTGCGGTCGCCCACCTGGACCGCGCCACCGCCCGCGCCGGTGCCCGGGCCGCCTTCGGGCTCGAAGACGGGCCGGTGCTGCTCGTCACCGGGGGGTCGCAGGGAGCCCGCCGTCTCAACGCAGCCGTTGTCGCGGCGGCGCCGGTGCTCGCCGGGGCCGGGGTGCAGGTGCTGCACGTGGCGGGGCCGACGCAGGCCGCGGAGGTGCGAGCCGCCCTGGGGGCCGCAGCGCCTGCCACCCACCACGTGCTCGACTACGTCGACGGCATGCACACGGCCTACGCCGCCGCGGACCTCGCGCTGTGCCGCTCCGGTGCGATGACCTGCGCGGAGCTGGCGACGGTCGGCATGCCGGCCGTGTTCGTGCCCTTGCCCATCGGCAACGGCGAGCAGGCGCTCAACGCCGGGCCGCTGGTCGCTGCCGGCGCGGCTCTGCTGGTCGCCGACGCCGAGCTGACCGCCGAACGACTCGTCAGTGACGTGCTCCCGCTGCTGAAGGACCCCGACCAGCTGGACCGGATGTCCTCTGCCGCAAGGAGTCTCAGCTACGGCCAGGCGGACGATGCCCTCGCCGACCTGGTGCTCCTGGCGGCCAGGGATCCACGATGAGCGGCCGCACCCACCTCGTCGGGATCGGCGGCGCGGGGATGAGCGGCATCGCCCGCGTGCTGCTCGCGCGAGGTGTCCCGGTCTCCGGCAGCGACGCCCGGGACTCCCGCGGGCTGGCCGCGCTCCGGGCCCTCGGCGCCGAGGTGCACGTGGGGCACGACCCGGCCCACCTCGACGGGGTGGAGACGGTCGTCATCTCCAGTGCCATCAGGGACAGCAACCCCGAGCTGATGGCGGCCCGCGAGGAGGGGTTGCGCGTGGTCAAGCGGGCTGAGGCGCTGGCGGAGCTGCTCGTCGGGCACCGGGCGGTCGCCGTCGCCGGCACCCACGGCAAGACCACGACCACCTCCTTGCTGACCGTGGCGGCGCAGCACTGCGGCGTGGACCCCTCCTTCGCCATCGGGGGCGACCTGAACGAGGCAGGCAGCAACGCGCACCAGGGGGCAGGCGACCTGTTCGTCGTCGAGGCCGACGAGAGCGACGGCTCGTTCCTCGTCTACCGCCCCTTCGCGGCCATCGTCACCAACGTCGAGCCGGACCACCTCGACCACTACGGCACCGCCGACGCCGTGCACGCGGCGTTCGCCTCGTTCGTGCGCACCATCGACCCGCTCGGCTTCGTCGTGCTGTGCGCTGATGACGCGGGCGCCGTCCGCCTGGCTGCGGTCGCGCGCGACGAGGGCATCGACGTCCGCACGTACGGCACCTCGCCGCAGGCGGACCTCCGCCTCGAGGAGCTCGTCGTGAGCGGCGGTGCCTCGGCGTACCGGGCCGTGCTCAAGGGCCGTCGCGTCGGCGAGGTGCGTCTGCAGGTCGCCGGCGAGCACTTGGCCCGCAACAGCGCGGCCGCCCTGCTCGCCGGTATCGGGCTCGGCCTGCCGGAGGACCAGCTTTTGGAGGGACTCGGCGTCTACACCGGCGTGCGGCGCCGCATGGAGCTCAAGGGGAACGCCGGGGGAGTGCGGGTCTACGACGACTACGCGCACCACCCGACAGAGGTGCGTGCTCAGCTCGAGGCGGCACGGACCATGACCGCCGGTGGCCGCCTGGTGGCCGTCTTCCAGCCGCACCTGTACTCCCGGACCGCGCTGTTCGCCGAGGGGTTCGGGCAGGCGCTCGGGCTGGCCGACGAGGTGGTGGTGATGGACGTCTACGGCGCACGCGAGGATCCCGTCCCCGGTGTCACCGGCGCGCTGGTGGCGGCGCACGTCCCGCACGAGCATGTGCTGTTCGAGCCGTCCTGGAGCGCCGTGGCAGCCGCGGTGGCCGCGCGGGTCGCGCCCGGTGACCTTGTCGTGACCCTGGGAGCCGGTGACGTCACCCAGCTCGGTCCCGAGGTCCTCCGGCTCCTCGAGGGGGTGGCCCCGTGAGCCGCGCCGTCCTGCCCGCCGGGCCCCGGCTGCAGGAGCGCGCCCGCGCGGCGCGTCGCGCCCGCCGCCTGCTCGTTGTCCGCCGCGCCGGGTGGCTCGTCGCCGGGCTCGCGCCGTTCGGCCTCGCGGCGTGGGTGCTGCTCGGTTCGTCCTGGCTGGTCGTCGACAAGGTCGTCGTCACGGGGGAGGGGCGGGTGACGGCCGAGCAGGTGCGGGCAGCTGCCCGGGTGCGGCTGGGGTCGCCGCTGGCACGCGTCGACACCGGCGCCGTCGCCGCCCGGGTGCGGGCGCTCGGGCCTGTCGCCACGGTGACCGTCAGCCGCTCGTGGCCCGGCACGCTGCGGGTGGCGGTGACCGAGCGCGAGCCGGTCGTCGCCGTCGGCCGTGGGACCGCCTGGACGCTGTACGACGACACGGGCACGCAGCTCGGGTCCGCGACCGCGGTGCCCGCCGGTCTGGTGCAGCTCGCCGTCGCCCATCCGGGACCCGCCGACCCCTCGACCCGCGCCGCGCTGACGGTGCTGCGCTCGCTGCCCCCCGCCCTGCGTGGCAGGGTCGCCGTCGTCCGCGCGACCTCGCCGGAGCAGGTGGGCATGGTGCTGCGCGACGGACGCAGGGTCGTGTGGGGGGGCACCTCCGACGCGCGCGCCAAGGCGAGCGCGCTGCTCGCCCTGCTGCGCCTGAAGGGCGGGGTGTACGACGTGAGCTCGCCCACTGTCGTCACCCGCCGCTGACCTCGGGGGAACCTGACCGGGGTGTGCGCAGGATTGTCACGCGACACGCCGTGACCCCGGTTGACCCTGGGCGGGGTCGCGCCTAACGTCTCGGCCAACCTCAGGTTGACATAACTATAAGGGTCTACCTGAGGCTGAGGGTCGGGAGACCGTCCCTCGTGCCAGCACCCTTCCCCGGGCTCGCGACGCCTTCCCTGCGTCACGGGGTCGCGTGCTCGCGCAGCAGCGCTTCCCCACGCACTCCACTCGCAAGGCAGCCGACGTCCGCGCACGAAGAGAGGCCCCCGACAACGTGGCATCCCCGCAGAACTACCTCGCCGTCATCAAGGTGGTCGGGATCGGGGGCGGTGGCGTCAACGCCGTCAACCGGATGATCGAAGTCGGTCTGAAGGGCGTGGAGTTCATCGCCATCAACACCGACGCCCAAGCGCTGCTCATGTCCGATGCGGACGTGAAGCTCGACATCGGGCGCGAGCTGACCCGCGGTCTCGGGGCAGGTGCGGCTCCCGAGGTCGGCAGGCAGGCTGCGGAGGACCACCGCGACGAGATCGAGGAGGTGCTCAAGGGCGCCGACATGGTCTTCGTCACCGCCGGCGAGGGCGGCGGCACGGGCACCGGCGGTGCTCCCGTGGTCGCGAGCATCGCGCGTTCGCTCGGCGCACTGACGATCGGTGTCGTCACCCGGCCGTTCTCCTTCGAGGGCCGCCGGCGCGCGAGCCAGGCGGAGGTCGGCATCGAGGGCCTGCGCGACGAGGTCGACACCCTCATCGTGATCCCCAACGACCGGCTGCTGTCCATCAGCGACAAGCAGGTCAGCGTCATGGACGCCTTCAAGAGCGCCGACCAGGTCCTGCTCTCCGGGGTCCAGGGCATCACCGACCTGATCACCACGCCGGGCCTCATCAACCTCGACTTCGCCGACGTCAAGTCCGTGATGGCCGGTGCCGGGTCCGCCCTGATGGGCATCGGCTCGGCCCGCGGGTCCGACCGTGCCGTGGCGGCTGCCGAGAGCGCCATCGCCAGCCCGCTGCTCGAGGCGAGCATGGACGGCGCCCACGGGGTGCTGCTGTCGATCGCCGGCGGCAGCGACCTTGGCCTGTTCGAGATCAACGAGGCTGCGCAGCTGGTGGCCGACGCGGCGCACCCCGACGCGAACATCATCTTCGGCGCGGTCATCGACGACGCCCTCGGCGATGAGGTCCGCGTCACGGTCATCGCGGCCGGCTTCGACAGCGGGGCGCCGACGCACAAGCGCTACGAGGCCCCCAAGCGCCAGGTGGAGCCCGAGCCGGAGCCCGAGATCGACCTCGTCGAGCACCGGGAGCCCGCGAGGGTCGCCGAGCCGACGTACGTCCCGAGCGCGCCGGCACCCGACCGGCCCCGGCGGACCGTCGTGTTCGAGGACGACCTCGACGTCCCCGACTTCCTGAAGTAGTGCTCGACGCCGGGCTGCCGGCGCCGGCACGGGGCGTGTTCAGCACGCGCCGGGGCGGGGTCAGCTTGCCGCCCTGGGACTCGCTGAACCTCGCGGTGCACGTCGACGACGCCTTCGGCAAGGTGCAGGAGAACCGCGCGCGACTGGTCGCGGTGCTCGGCGTGGAGGGCCTGGCCTTCGGCAAGCAGGTGCACGGCGCGGGGGTCCGCGTCGTGCGCGGCCTGTCGAAGCGCACCAGCCGCGGCCTCGACGACACCGACGGCCTGGTCACCTCCGTCCCCGGGCTCGCTCTGGTGATGATGGGTGCCGACTGCCTGCCGGTGCTGCTCGCCGGTGGCGGCGTCGTCGGTGCCGCGCACGTGGGCCGCGGCGGTCTGGTCAAGGGCGTGCTCGCGGAGCTCGTCCGCGTGATGCGTTCGGAGGGCGCGCAGGACCTGTCCGGGGTCATCGGTCCCGGCATCTGCGGCGGCTGCTACGAGCTCCCGCCCTCCGTGGCCGGCGAGGTCGAGAAGGCGGTGCCCGGCACCCGCTGCGCCACCTCGGTCGGCACGACCGGCGTCGACCTGACCGCCGGCGCGACCGCGCAGCTCGTTGGCCTGGGCGTCCGGGTGAGGGCCGTCGGGGGCTGCACGGCTGAGCAGCCCGAGCACTTCTTCTCCTACCGGCGCGACGGCGTCACAGGCCGGCAGGGCGGCGTGGTGTGGCTGCCGGCGTGACGAGGCGCGACGAGCTCGCCGCGAACCTCGCTCGCGTCGAGGCACGCCTCGCCGCGGCCTGCGCGGCCGCCGGCAGAGACCGCGCCGAGGTCACGCTCATCGCGATCACCAAGACCTGGCCTGCGTCCGATGCGGCGCTGCTGCGCGAGCTCGGCGTCACCGATCTCGGTGAGAACCGAGACCAGGAGGCGGCCGCGAAGGCGCGTGAGGTGACGGGGGTGCGCTGGCACTTCGTCGGGCGGGTGCAGACCAACAAGGCCGCGCACGTGGCCGGGTACGCCCACGTGGTGCACGCCGTGGACCGTGACTCGCTGGTCGACGCCCTCGCGGCGGGAGCCCGCCGCGCCCACCGCGTCGTCGACGTGCTGGTGCAGGTCAGCATCGACAGCGACCCCGACCGCGGGGGTGCGTCGCCCGACCGGGTGCCCGCGCTCGCTGACCGCGTCGCCGCCGCGAAGGGCTTGCAGCTGTGCGGCGTCATGGCCGTCGCCCCGTTGGCGATGCCCCCCGCAACCGCCTTCGCCCGGCTCACCGAGCTGGCAGCTGCCCTGCGGGGCCGGCACCCGGGCGCGACCCTCGTCAGCGCCGGCATGAGCGGCGACCTGGAGGAGGCCGTGGCAGCCGGCGCGACGCACGTGCGTGTCGGGACGGCCATCCTGGGTCCTCGGCCACCCCTCCTCGGGTAGTCTGCGCCGCAGGACGCGCCGCCGAACACTAGGAGCCGACATGCCCGGGGCCATGCGCAAGTTGGGCCTCTACCTCGGCCTCGTCGAGGACGACGAGAACGACGGCTACGACGACGACTACCCGCAGGAGCGCTACGACGAGCCGGCCGGCCGCCGCCACGCCGCCGCGCCCGCCGCGGCGACCGCCGCCGTGCCGCGCCGCTCCTTCGACACGACCCTGCGAACTGAGGGCGCGGTCGCGCTCGACACCGTCCGGCGCCCGGCGCCCGTCCCGGCGTACGACGAGGGCTACCGCATCACGACGCTGCACCCGCACAGCTACAACGACGCCCGCACCATCGGGGAGCACTTCCGCGAGGGCACGCCCGTGATCATGAACCTCACCGAGATGGACGACAACGACGCCAAGCGCCTCGTCGACTTCGCCGCGGGCCTCATCTTCGGCCTGCGCGGCCGCATCGAGCGGGTCACCAACAAGGTGTTCCTCCTTTCCCCCGAGCACGTCGAGGTGACCGCGGAGGACAAGGCCCGCATCGCCGAGGGCGGCTTCTTCAACCAGTCCTGACGCCGGTGACTGTCGCACGCGAGATCCTCTACACGGGGCTGCTCGTCTTCTTGCTGCTCCTGATCTTCCGGCTCGTCATGGACTACGTGTTCATGTTCGCCAGGGGGTTCCGCCCTCAGGGGATGTTCGCCATGGCGCTCGAGCTGGCCTACAGCGCGACCGACCCGCCACTGAAAGCAGTACGACGGGTGCTACCACCCCTCCGGGTGGGCACCGTCTCCATCGACCTGGGCTTCTTCGTCGTCTTCGTGGTGACGTCGATCCTCATGTCCGTGGTCGCGCCGTGACGACCCCGAAGACTTCCCCCACGTCCAGGAGGACGCAGTGCCCCTGACTCCGAGCGATGTCGCAGGCAAGCAGTTCGGCCGCCAGGTCCGCGGCTACGTCATGGAGGAGGTCGACGCCTTCCTCGACGAGGTCGAGCAGGAGCTCTCCCGGCTGTTGACCGAGAACTCCCGGCTGGCCCAGCGCTCGGCGCCTCCCCCGGCTGCGCCCCCGCCGCCGACGGCGCCCCCCTCGGCTGTCCCGGAGGGCGTTGCGCACGAGACCCAGGAGGCCGCGCTCCGCACGCTGCTCATGGCGCAGCGGACAGCAGACCAGGCCGTCGCGGAGGCACGGGCAGAGGCCGAGCAGATCCTTGGTGCCGCCCGCGCGAAGGTCGCGGCGACCGAACAGGACCTGAGCGCGCGCATCCAGCAGGCGATGTCCCAGCTCGAGGCCGAGCAGCGGGACACCCGTGCCCGGGTCGAGGAGCTGAAGGCCTTCGAGCGCGAGTACCGGCTGCGCCTCAAGGCCTACCTGGAGGGTCAGCTGCGCGAGCTCGACAGCCGCAGTGGTGGCGAGGGTGTCGGTGCCGGTGTGCCCGCCGCCGCACGCTCTGCGGCGGTGGGGCCGACACCAGCCGGCGTCACCGATCCCGGCGCGGCCCGTCCCGTGGCGCCCCCGGCGCCGGCCGCTGCTCCCTCGGTCGCGCCTCCTGCTGCGAGCCCGGCACCGCCTGCTGCGAGCCCGGCTGCACCCAGCGGCCCGCCCCGACAGGCACCGGGCGGGTCACTCCCGTCGGTGGGTCCGTTCTCCGTCCCCGCGAACAACCCGCTCGAGCAGGTCGACGAAGGGCCGGAGCCCCCGGCCCAGCCCTGAACCCTGGTTCCGGGACCGGGTGACCGGGCCGGGTGACCGCTGTCAGTAGGATGCCCAGGCGCGTCCGCGCACATTCGTTGTCGGAGGACTCTGCACGTGATCGTCATCAGCGGGGCCTTGGTCCTCGTCGCACTCGTCCTGCTCGTCATCGGCCTCGTCGGCCCGAGCCTCGGCTTCGTGTACGCCTCGATCGGGGCGAGCCTCGCGGCCTTCGTCTTCCTGGTCGTCGGCGTCCTGCAGCGACGCAAGGAGGACGCCGTCATCGACGGGGCTCCGTCCTCCGCCGCGGACATCGCCGCCGCGATCCGCACGCCCGACACGGCGCCTGCGGAGTCCGCCGCCCTCGGTGGGCTCGTGGGGGAGGTGCTGGTCGTCGAGGGTCGTCCGCGCTACCACGTCGCAGGCTGCCGCTACCTCGCGGGCAAGGACGCTCGCGGCGTCGAGGTCGGCCAGGCGCAAGCTGACGGCTTCACCGCCTGCGGCGTCTGCAAGCCCGACGAGTCGCTCGCCTCGGCTCCGGTTGCGGCCCCCGACGCGCACGTCGCGCTCGTCGAGCCCGACACCGAGGCCGTCGCCACGGTGAGCGCTGCTGGGAAGCGGGCGGCCACCAAGACCGCCCCCAGGACCGCCCCCAGGACCTCCCCCAGGACCGCGGCCAAGAAGGCCGCCCCCGCCCGGGCCACCAAGGCCGCAGCGCCTGCCAAGGCTGGCACCGCGACCAAGAAGGCTGCACCGGCCAAGGCCGCGGCCAAGAAGGCTGCGCCGGCGAAGAGCGTCGCCAAGGCCGCTGCCAAGCCGGTTACGAAGACCGTCGCGAAGGCCCCGGCGAAGGCCGCTGCCAAGGCGGCTGCGAAGAAGGCCCCCGCGAAGAAGGCGCCCGCCAAGAAGGCCGCCGCCAAGGCGCCCGCCAAGAAGGCCTCGGCCAAGCGCTCCTGACCCGGTTCGACCTCGGCGGCTCCCGTCGAGCCGCAGTCGAAAGGCCCCTGCCCGCACTGCGGGGAGGGGCCTTTCGACGTGATGGACGCGGTGCCCGGAGCAACAGGGGGGGGCTCCGGGCACCGCGTCATTCTCCCCGCGGGCCAGCCCGCCCGCGGAAGTCGGTAGCGCTAGCTGCGCTCGCGCATGAGGGCGTTGCGGAAGGCGTCGCGCGGCGGCGGCACCGGCAGGGACAGGACCTCACCGCCGGCACCGAGGCCCGCGAGGCCGAGCACGCGCTCGAGCACCGTCTGCGTGGTCTCGTCAGCCTCCACCCCGATCGAGGTCACGAGCACGCGGTAGATGGTGATGTAGTGGCGGACAGGGGTGTCGTAGCTCCAGTCGACCGAGCCGAGGTGCTTCGCGTCGCCACGGCTGCCGCCCGCGCCCTCCCAGGGGCCGCTCCAGACCTGGATGCCCGCCGGGCCCGCAGAGAAGCAGCCCCCAGCCGAGACGTCCTCGCGCTGCGCGGCCGCGAGCAAGGCGCGTCCCTCGCGCTCAGGGAGCACGAGAGCGGGTCGGACCTGGCTCTCCAGTGCGATGGCCGCGCCTGGTCGGGTGAGACGGAAGGAGCGGTGCACGGGCTTCGGCTGAGCCAGCTCGACGGTGTGGACGGTCACGGGGGCTCCCGGGTGGTGCGGCGACTGCGCCGGATGGAGCAGACAGGGGTGTCAACCAGAGCATCGGCACGCAGGGTCCTGCGCCTGATGCCGCCATCCGGGTGATTCAGACGGGGATCAGCCGCCCGCCAGTCGCAGCCAGAAGCGCAGCCCCAGCTCCGGGTCGTCGTGGCGCGCGACGTCGGCCGTGGGTGGCCCGTAGGAGACGCTCACCGCCAGGACCTCCTCGGCGAGGCGCGTGGAGCCCTCCCGCAGCGCCTCGGCGACCTCACCCGCCCCTTCCCACCACAGCTCGATCCGGTCGCTGACGTCCAGTCCCGTGCTCTTGCGCGCGTCCTGCACCAGCCGCACGGCATCGCGGACCAGGCCAGCTCGGCGCAGCTCGGGCGTGATCTCGAGGTCGAGCGCGACCGTGGCACCGGGCCCGCTCGCGACGGCCCAGCCGCTGCGCGGCGTCTCGGTGACGACCAGCTCGTCGCGGGACAGCGGGACGGTCTCCCCGTCGACGACGACCGTGGCGGTCCCCGCGCGTACGGCGGCTGCGAGCTGCACCGGGTCCGCCGCAGCGATCGCGCTGGCCACGGCCTGCACGCCCTTCCCGAACCGCGCGCCGAGCGGCCGGAAGCTGGCCTTGACGCTCACGTCGACGAGGTCGCCGGACAGCGACTCCAGGTGCTCCACGTTCAGCTCCGCGGCCACCAGCGCGCGCAGCTCCTGGGGCAGCTCCTCCCAGCCCACGGCCGAGACCAGGGCGCGCCCGAGCGGCTGCCGCGTCTTGGTCCTGGACTCGGCGCGGGCGGTCCGGCCCAGCTCCACCAGGCGGCGCGCCAGGGCGACCTGCTCGCCCAGCGCGGCGTCGACCAGCGAGCCGTCCACGACCGGCCAGTCGCGCAGGTGCACGGAGTCGGGCAGGTCGGGGAAGGCGCTGACCACGAGCGCGTCGTGCACCGCCTCGGTGACGAAGGGCACGAACGGCGCGAGCAGCCGGGTCAGCACCTCCAGGCACTCGTGCAGGGTGGACAGCGCCGCGGTGTCGCCGTCCCAGAACCGGCGGCGCGACGTGCGGACGTACCAGTTGGACAGGTCGTCGACGTACTGCGTGAGGCGGCGGCCGGCGCGCAGCGAGTCGAAGCCCTCGAGCGCCTCGGTGACCTCGTGCACCGTGCTGTGCAGCTCGCTGATGGCCCACCGGTCGAGCAGCGTCCGCTCGCCCGCAGGCACGGTGCCGGGCTGCCAGGCGTTCGCCTCGGCGTAGAGCGTGAGGAAGGCGGCGGTGTTCCAGTAGGTCAGCAGGACCTTGCGGACCGCCTCCTCGAGCTGGTCGTGGCCGATCCGCCTCGAGCTCCAGGGGTTTCCGCCGCAGAGCATGTACCAGCGCAGCGCATCGGCTCCGTGCCGCTCCATGAGCTCGAACGGGTCGAGGACGTTGCCGAGGTGCTTGCTCATCTTGCGGCCCTCGGCGTCGAGGATGTGCCCCAGGCACAGGACCGTCTCGTAGGAGCTCTTGTCGAACACCAGGGTCCCGATGGCCATGAGCGTGTAGAACCAGCCGCGCGTCTGGTCGATGGCCTCGCAGATGTACTGCGCCGGGTAGGCCGGCTCCACCCCGCTGTGGGGGTACCCGACCTGGGCGAACGGCATGGCCCCGGCGTCGTACCAGCAGTCGATGACCTCCGGGACACGGCGTGCCTCGCCACTGCAGTCCGAGCACGGCAGCATCACGTCGTCGACGAACGGGCGGTGCGGGTCCAGCGACGAGAGGTCCTGTCCCGCAAGGGATCCGAGCTCCGCAAGCGAGCCGACGACGGTGAGGTGGCCGGCCTCGCACCGCCAGATCGGCAGCGGCGTGCCCCAGTAGCGGTTGCGTGACAGTGCCCAGTCGACGTTGTTGACCAGCCAGTCGCCGTACCGGCCCGTCCTGATGGTGGCGGGGTGCCAGTCGGTCTTGTCGTTCTCCTCCAGGAGGCGGTCCTTCACTGCGGTGGTGCGGATGTACCAGGAGGGGAGCGCGTAGTAGAGCAGCGCGGTGTCGCAGCGCCAGCAGTGCGGGTAGGGGTGCTCGTAGGGCTTCTCGAGGAACAGCAGCCCGCGCTCGTCGAGGTCCCGAACCAGAGCGGGGTCGGCCGCCTTGAAGAAGAGCCCGCCGACCAGCGGGACGTGCTCGTCGAAGGTGCCGTCGGGCCGGACGGGGTTCACGACCGGGAGGCCGTACGCGCGGGCGACCTGCAGGTCCTCCGCGCCGAAGGCCGGTGCCTGGTGGACCAGCCCGGTGCCGGACTCGGTGGTCACGTAGTCGGCCAGCCCGACGTAGTGGGCGCCCGGGATGTCCACCCAGTCGAAGGGGCGGGTGTAGGTCGTACGCTCCAGCGCCGTGCCTGGGAAGGACGCGACGACCTCGTGCTCGCCAAGACCGCCGGCAAGCGGCTCGGCGACGACGAGCAGCTCGTCGCCGAGGCGGGCGACGACGTACGTGACGTCCGGGTGCGCCGCCACGGCGGTGTTGGAGACGAGCGTCCACGGCGTCGTCGTCCAGACGAGCAGCGAGGCCCTGCCGGCCCACTCGCCGCTGGTGATGGGGAAGCGGACGT
This sequence comes from Mycobacteriales bacterium, assembly GCA_035526225.1. Classification (GTDB taxonomy): domain Bacteria; phylum Actinomycetota; class Actinomycetes; order Mycobacteriales; family SCTD01; genus RYN-111. The sequence goes on along the minus strand of DATLCV010000013.1, from coordinate 9,237 downwards.
AGACGGAGGGGTCCACCACGGTCTGGTAGCCCTGCGCCACCTCGTGGTCGGACAGGCCGGTGCCGCAGCGCGGGCAGTACGGCGCCACGCGGTGGTCCTCGACCAGCAGCCCCTTGTCGTAGACCTGCTTCAGGCTCCACCAGACCGACTCGACGTACTGCGGGTCCATCGTCCAGTACGCGTCGGGCATGTCGACCCAGTAGCCCATCCGCTGGGTCAGCTGCTCGAACTCCCCGACGTGCCGCTGCACCGACTCGCGGCAGCGGGCGTTGAACTCCGCGATGCCGTACGCCTCGATGTCCTGCTTGCCGGAGAAGCCGAGCTCCTTCTCGACCGCGAGCTCCACCGGCAGGCCGTGGCAGTCCCAGCCGGCCTTGCGGGGCACGTGGCGGCCCTGCATCGTCTTGAAGCGGGGGAACAGGTCCTTGAACACGCGCGCCTCGACGTGGTGCGTGCCGGGCTTGCCGTTGGCGGTCGGCGGCCCCTCGTAGAACACCCAGGGGGCGCCGTCGGCCGTCCGCTCCAGGGAGCGGGCGAAGACGCGGTCCCGCTCCCAGCGCTGCAGCACGTCGTGCTCGAGCGCGGGCAGGTCGACCTGGGCGGGAAGCTTGCGCACGTGTCCTCCGTCAGCGGTGGTGCTTGCGACGGAGGGACGAGACCCGCAGGTCCCGCGGTACCACCCTCCTTGGGTGCCGCTGCCCTTGCCAGGCCGGGGCGCCCCTCTCTTGCCGTGCCGGCCGCTCAGGGGGTGATCTTCACCGCGGCCAGGCCCCTGGGCTCGCACCGTCCCCAGGTCGCTGCAGGCTGCGTCCGCGGCTACTCGTCCCCGTCATCACGACGTGCCGCCAGCCTAGCGAGGGAACAGGCCGCAACGGAACCAGGTTGATCTCTGTCGGCGTGGTGCTTTGTGACGGCTCGCGCAGCCACGTAGGCTCGCGGCCCGTCCGAGCACGCACGCTGTGACGACCACGCGAGGAGCAGCCATGGCAGGCGAGGGGCGCATCGGCCGCTTGTTCTCGCGCAAGGCGAAGTCCTCTGCAGCGTCCGCACCCGCGACGCCCCCACCGGCCGCGCCGCCTGCGGCGAGGCCCTCGGGTACGGCGAAGGCGGGCTCCACGGCACCGGCGAAGGCCGCCGGGACCGCGAAGAAGGCTGCGCCTGCCCCGGGCGCGGCGACGGCGGCGCGAAAGGCCCCCCCTGTGAAGACCGCGAAGGCCACGCCCGCGAAGGCCGCGCCAAAATCAGCGGCGAAGCCCGCTGCGAAGCCCGCTGCGAAGCCGGCGGCCAAGCCCGTGAAAGCCGTACCGAAGCCGGCGAAGGCCGCACCGAAGCCGGCTGCCAAGCCGGTGAAGGGCGCCAAGCCGGCGGCCGCCAAGGCTCCGGTGAAGCCCGCGTCGAAGCCAACCAAGCCTGCCGCCAAGCCCGCCGCAAAGCCCGGGCGCAAGGCACTGGGCAACGCTGCCCCGAAGCCTGCTGCGAAGGCCGCCGCCAAGCCGGCGAAGGCTGCTGCGAAGGCCGCCGCCAAGCCGGCGAAGGCTGCTGCGAAGGCCGCCGCCAAGCCGGCGAAGGCTGCCAAGCCTGCGGCCAAGGCACCGGCCAAGGCACCGGCCAAGGCACCGGCCAAGGCACCGGCCAAGGCACCGGCCAAGGCTGCCACGAAGGTTGCTGCCAAGTCCGCTGCCAAGCCGGCCAAGGCTGCACCCAAGGCAGCGGGGAAGGCTGCCGCCAAGCCCGCCACGCCCGCCAAGCCCGCCAAGCCCGCCAAGGCTGCCAAGGCTGCCAAGGCTGCGCCGAAGCCGGCCGCGAAGGCTGCTCCCAAGCCCGTCGCGAAGGCAGCCTCCACGGTCACCGCCAAGCCCGCGGCCAAGGTCACCGCCAAGCCGGCGGCGAAGCCCGCGACCCCACCCGCGACGGCTGCGGCTGCGGCTGCGTCCGCGAAGACTGCTCCTGCGAAGGCTGCTCCGGCCGCGGCGCCTGCCGCGACTCCCGCGCCCGCGCCGGTCGTGGCCGCTCCCGTCAAGCCGGCGAAGGCCGCACCGCCGCCCCCCAAGCCCTCCGGCCCGCTGACGGGGGCGGACGCGTGGACCAAGAAGGAGCTGTCCTCCGTACGCGCGGAGCTCGACGCCGAGGCGAGGGAGCTGCGCGGCGAGATCGACGAGGCCGAGGAGCAGACCGCCGAGCTCAAGCGCGACGCGGGCTCGGAGGGGACGGGTGACGAGGCCGACGCGGGCAGCAAGACGTTCGAGCGCGAGCACGAGATGTCCATCGCGGCCAACAGCCGCGACCTGCTGCTCCAGGTGGAGCGGGCACTGGCCCGGCTCGACGAGGGCACGTACGGCCGCTGCGAGAACTGCGGCAACCCGATCCCGAAGGCCCGCCTGCAGGCGTTCCCCAGGGCGACGCTGTGCGTGACGTGCAAGCAGCGCGAGGAACGGCGCTGAGCCGACCCCGCTCCCTGCTCGTCCTGCTCGCGCTGAACACGGTCGTCCTGGACGCGGCGACGAAGGCCGTCGTCGTGGAGCGGCTGGAGCACCGGGCTCCGGTGCGCCTGCTTGGCGACCTCCTCGTGCTCGAGGTGTCCCGCAACAGCGGCGCGGCGTTCTCCTTCGCCCAGGGCGCCACCGTGCTGCTCACCCTCATCGCGGCGGCCGTGGTCGTCGTCATCGTCCGCACGCTGCCCCGCCTGCGGAGCACCGGCTGGGCCGTGACGCTCGGTCTGCTGCTCGGGGGAGCGGCGGGAAACCTGGTCGATCGGCTGCTCCGGGCACCCGGCGTGGGGAGGGGTGCGGTGGTGGACTTCATCCATCCCTCGCACTTCGCCAGCTTCAACATCGCGGACAGCGCGATCACGATCGGCGCGCTGCTTGCCGTGCTCCTGTCACTGCGCGGGATCGAGGTCGACGGCTCGCACCGGACGCCGGGGCGGCATCCCGGCACAATGGACGGGTGACCGACCACCGCGCGCTGCCCGTGCCCGAGGGCCTCGACGGGCTTCGCCTGGACGCGGCCCTGTCGCGGTTGTTCGGGTTGTCCCGCACGTCGGCCGTCACGGTGATCGAGCAGGGCGGCGCGCGCGTCGACGGGCGGGTGCGTGGCAAGTCCGACCGGGTGCTGGCCGGCTCGATGCTCGAGGTCGAGCTGCCGAGCGCGCCACCGTCCACCCGGCCCGCCCCGGAGGTGGTGGAGGGCCTGCGGGTCGTTCACGAGGACGCCGCGCTCCTCGTCGTCGACAAGCCCGTCGGGGTCGCCGCCCACCCGTCTCCCGGATGGGAGGGACCGACCGTCATCGGCGGCCTCGCCGCCGCGGGGCACCGCGTGAGCACCAGTGGTGCCGAGGAGCGGCAGGGCGTCGTGCACCGCCTGGACGTGGGCACCAGCGGGCTCATGGTCGTGGCCAAGAGCGAGCACGCCTACACCGTGCTCAAGGACGCGTTCCGCCAGCGGACGGTCACGAAGACCTACCACGCGCTGGTCCAGGGACACCCCGACCCGATGACAGGCACCGTCGACGCGCCGATCGACCGGCACCCGACCTCGGCGTACAAGTTCGCGGTGGTGCAGGGCGGCCGCGACAGCGTCACGCACTACGACACGATCGAGGCCTTCCGGCACGCGACCCTGCTCGACATCAACCTCGAGACCGGGCGCACCCACCAGATCCGCGTGCACATGGCCGCGATCAAGCACCCGTGCGTGGGTGACGTGACGTACGGCGCCGATCCCACGCTGTCCAAGAGGCTCGGGCTGGAGCGGCAGTGGCTGCACGCCGTGCGGCTGGCCTTCGCGCACCCGGACGACGGCAGGCTGCTGGAGCTCGAGAGCCCCTACCCCGCCGACCTGCAGCGCGCCCTCGACACGATCGCTGCCCTGTCGTGAGCCTGCGGCAGCTGGACGAGCGTTACCTGCCGCGTGCCGCTGCGTGGCTGCGGGTGCGTCTTGACACCGTCAGCACCGCCGTGCAGCGCAGACGGGCCGCCGCTGCGGGTTGGGACCTCGTCTCCCTCGACGCCCGGTTCGCCGGGCGCAAGCCGTTGTCGTTGCTGCGCTCCCAGCCCGTCCTCGCCCTGGTCGTGGTGGGCGCTGTGCTCGCCGGTGGTGTCGGTGCCGCCCTGGTGCAGGAACGGGACGAGCCCGGCGGCACGGGGCCGCGATCGGCGAACGAGCCGCCCGGGCAGGGCGCCCTGCCACATGGTGCCGTGCTCGGTCCGCAGGTCGGGGACCGCACCCGGGGCTACGTGCGTGAGTCGACCGACGGCCTGGTCGACGCGGTGCGAGACGCACCGGGAGCGACGCGGGTCGCGCTGGTGAGCCTGTCGTCCTACCGCACCCCGGAGCAGGCCGACGCCCTGCTGTCGGGCTTCACCGTGCGACGCGCCTATCTGCGGGCGAAGGCGGCCGGCAAGGAGGCCGCTGCCCTGCCCGTCGAGGTCGCCGGCCCGCTGCTACCGGCGCTGCGGCGCGCGTACGTCGAGACCGCGCGGAGCCGGACGTCCGCCCAGCGGTCGTACCAGGGCTACGTGGACACGCTGCGCCCCAACAGCACGCAGGACCGGGCTTTCCGCGACCTGTATGCCGCGTTCGCCCGCAGCAGCGGGATCGAGGCGCGCGAGTACACCCGGAACTGCGCCTGCGTGTACGCCGTGCTGGTGACCGCCTCGCCCGTGCTGCTGCTGTCGCTGAACGCGCGCCCCGGGGTGCGAGCGGTCGAGGTCGCCGCGCGGGGGCTGTCGCTGCTGCAGGTGCAGGTGCAGCCGCTGCTCCCCGAGGTCGAGGGCGTGGTGCCGCGACCGACGTTCGTGGGTCTGTCGTGATCGCGCGACTGGCGACGCCTGAGGACATGCCCTCGGCCTACGCGCTGCGCCACGAGGTGTTCGTCGTGGCCCAGGGGGTGCCGGCAGACCTCGAGCTCGACGAGCTCGACGCGGTGTGCGACCACGCGGTCGCAGTGCTCGACGGCGCCGTCGTCGGCACGGGTCGGCTGCTGCCCAACGGCACCATCGGTCGGATGGCCGTCGCCGACGCCGTGCGCGGTCAGGGGGTCGGGGCGGCCGTGCTCCGCTGCCTGGAGGACCAGGCCCGCGCACGCGGTTACGGCGTGGTCGAGCTGCACGCGCAGCTGCATGCGGCAGGCTTCTACGACAAGGCCGGTTACACGCCGTACGGCGAGGTCTACCTCGAAGCAGGCATCGAGCACGTCTCGATGCGGAAGGAGCTGAGCACATGACGCCCGAGCAGACCGTGGACGCCTTCTGCGCCGCAGCGGCGAAGCGCGACTTCGACACCGCGTTCCAGTACCTCGCGGACGACGTGGAGTACCAGAACATGCCGTTGCCGCCGGTGCACGGGCACCAGGGCGTCCGGGACACCCTCGACGCGCTGCTGTCGCTGTGCACCGACTCCGAGTGGGTGGTGCACCGCCAGCTCGCGAGCGGCACGACCGTGATGAACGAGCGAACCGACCGCTTCGAGATGCACGGCAAGTGGCTGGACCTGCCCGTCGCCGGTGTCTTCGAGGTGCAGGACGGCAAGATCGTGCTCTGGCGCGACTACTTCGACCTGCCGACGATCGTCAACGCGATGACGCCTGACGACCTCGCCTCGATGGGCGACGCCTAGCCCGTCTCCACGGGGCGGTCGGTCGCGGACCACTGCGAGTACGACCCGGCGTAGAGCCGCCCCGGTGGCAGCCCGAGGTGCTCGGCGACCAGCAGGTTCTGGCAGGCCGTGACGCCGGAGCCGCAGGCGGACACCCACGGCCGGTCGACGATGCCGAACCGCTCCCGCAGCACGTCGTCCGGCAGCAGAAGGCCGTCGGGGCCGACGTTCTCCCGGCAAGGGATGCTCTGCGCGCCGGGGATCCGGCCCGGCCGTGAGTCCAACGGCTCCACCTCGCCGCGGTACCGCTCACCCGCTCGCGCGTCGACGAGGAGGTCGCCGAGGTCGTCGATGTCCGCCAGCAGCTCGGCGGGCCAGGGCTGCGCGGTGAACGCGCTGCGCGGGCGCGCCGGGACGTCGGTGCTCAGCGGTCCCGACCAGCGGGTCAGGCCGCCGTCGAGGAGGGCGGCGTCGTGGCCGGTGACCCGAAGCATCCACACCAGCCGCGCGGCGTTGACGCCGGCGTCGTCGTCGTAGGCGACGACCGTGTCCCCGTCGCTGATCCCCAGCGCGCGCATGGCCTCGGCGAAGACCTCCGGGTCGGGCATCGGGTGCCTGCCCTCAGCCGGCGAAGCGGTGCCCGCGAGCGCCGTCTCGAGTGCCACGAAGACGGCGCCTGGGAGGTGCCCGGCGAGGTAGGCCTGCCGTCCGGACCGGCCGTCGGCGTACCAGCGGACGTCGGCGAGGACGGCCTTCGGGTGCGCGGTCAACCACTGCTCGTCGACGTACGGCGGGATCACGCGGTCACCCTAGGGCGCCTCTCGCACCGGTGATCCGGCGAGGGCAGCCTGCTCCTGCTCCGGGGTGAAGGCGCGCGGGATCGGGGGCGCACCGCGCTCGGCGTCCCAGGCCGCGGTGTCGAGTGCGGTGTCCAACAGCGAGGTCGCGGTGAGCCCCACGGCCCGGGCAGCGGCGGAGCTTGACCGGAACATGCGGTCATCGTTCGGGTCGTCGAGGACCAGCGGGAAGGGTGGCGTGCGCTCCACCAGCGGCACCGGCACGACCTCTGCAGTGGTGCTGCCGGCCTGCGCGCAGGTCGCGATCAGCTCAGCCATCGAGACGGGTACGGCGGGTCCGACGGCGTTGAAGGTCCCCAACCGGTCGTCCTCGAGCAGCTGAGCGCACAGGTTCGCGAGGTCGCGGGAGTCGATCACCTGGACAGGCTGCTCGGGGCGTCCCGGGAGGGCGACCCGGCCGCCCTGCGAGGCCCGTCGTGCCCAGTAGGTGAAGCGGTCGGTCGTGTCGTGCGGGCCCGCCACGATCCCAGGGCGCACGATCGTGGCCCGGTCGCCCAACCTGCGCCGCAGGTCTGTCTCACAGGCCACCTTCAGCCCGCCGTACGTGTCGTTGGTGACCTCTTCGGTGTCACGCACCTCCGGCAGCAGGGCGGCGTCCTCCGTCAGTCCCTCCTCGGGACAGCGCGGGACGTCGTAGACCGAGACGGTGGAGATGAACAGGTAACGGCCAGCGGGGGCTGCGTCGATGGCTTGGCCGACGTGCCGCGGGTGGTAGGCGCTGACGTCGACGACGGCGTCCCAGCTGCTGCCGTCGAGGCTCGCGTAGTCGCCGGCGTCGCGGTCCCCCCTCCGTCGGAGGACGTCGGGGAACAGGTCGGGGTTCGTGATCCCCCGGGTGAACAGCGTGGGGGAGTGGCCGCGGGTGAGAAGCGCGTCCACCACCGCCCGGCCGACGAACGAGGTACCACCGAGCACGAGGACGTCCATGCGGGCCAACTTACGTGAGGCAGAACTCGTTGCCCTCGGGGTCCTGCATCACGACGGCATAGTGGTTGTCCGTCTCGTTCAGCAACCGGACCCGGGTAGCGCCCGCCGCCTCGAGCTCGGCCGCCTTGGCCTCGACGACGCGGGCCCGCTCCTCGATGGGCACGTGCCGGCCAGCGTTGAGGCGCACGTCGACGTGCACGCGGTTCTTCACGACCTTGGTCTCCGGCACCGGTTGGAACCAGATGGGAGGGTCCTGACCGCGCGGGTCCTCGATGCGGTCCTGGCAGTCGCCGTCACCGAGCTCGTCCTCGGGGATGCCGACCGATACGTACCAGGCGCGCCAGCTGTCGAAGCCCTCCGGCGGCGGCTTGGGCCGGTAATCAAGCAGCAGGCACCAGAACGCGACCTGCGCCTCGGGATCCTTCGTGTCGATGGTGATCTGCACGCGTGTCACGCTCGGAGCATGCCCACCCTGGTGCTGATGCGCCACGCCCACGCGTCGCCGGGCTCCGACGACCGGGCGCGACGCCTCGACCCTCGCGGTCGCGAGGAGGCCGCCTCCGTACGCCGGTGGCTGCTCGCGGAGCGCCTGTCGCCGGACCGGGTCCTGGTGTCCGAGGCGGCACGGACGCAGCAGACCTGGGAGCTGGCGTCCGTGGGCTCTGTCGCTGCCGTGGTGGACGAACGGCTCTACGAGGCCTCGGTGGAGGACCTGCGCGGGGTGGTGGCATCGACTGCACCGTCGGTGGCCACGCTGGTGCTCGTCTGTCACAACCCCGCCGTCGAGCGGCTCGCCTGGGAGCTCGACGACCGCCCCGCTGCCCGTGAGCTGACCGACCGCGGCATGGGGCCCGGGTGCGTCGCCGTGGTCTTCCTGGACGGCTGGGACAGCCTGCACGGGCGCCTGATCGGCTTCGAGGGGTAGCGCGCGTCGCTTCTCCGGCTTGGGCGCCGGCACCTGCTCCGGCGCTGGCCCTTCGCGGCCTTCCCAGCGGGTGGTTGCGGGCGCTGGTACCTGCTCCGGCGCTGGCCCTTCGCTGCGGCACTGGCAGGCCCGCGCCTTCGCTCGCGAGGCGCCTGGGCGGCCACCACAGCCCGGCCCTGTCGGGACGGGCTGTGATGGCGGCTGGGATGTCCGCCGATAGCGGAACCCCTGTGTTTGCAGGCGATCTCGTCCACACAGGGGGTTGCGTCGGTCATGGGGGTCGGGTAGGTTTTGTCTCGAACATGTGATCGAGTCACGGAGGAACGGGGGTGGTGTCAGTGGGGCTCATCGAGGAGCTGGAAGCCGAGCACGCCGAGCTGCCGCCGACCGCGGACGTGCTGCCGCCGATGCCGGACTGGGTGCGCCAGTGGCCGGTCAGCGCGTCGGAGCCGCCGAGGTGCGAGTGCGGTGCGGTGTGCTTCCCCGGACCGGTCCAGGACGAGCCGGTGTTCACGCTGACGCGGTCCCCGGAGCTGCTGGCGGACCGGTTCGCGATGGAGTGGCTCGCTTTGCAGCGGCAGACCGCGCGGATGTGGCGGGCGGCCGCGGCGATGCACGCCGCGACCGGTGCTGTGTCGGCGGAGTTCGTCGGGGACGACCTGGCGATGCTGACGAACACCCACCCGCGGTCGGGAGCGACGTTGCTGGTCACCGCCGTGGGCGTGTGCGAGGTGCCGGAGCTGCTCGCGCTGGTGGAGCGTGGTGAGCTCAGCACCCGGCACGCGACGGCACTGCTGACCGAGGCCGGCCGGTTCGCCGCCGGGGACACCGGGCAGCAGGCCGGCCTGATCCGCGAGACGTTGGTGCGTTGTCAGAGCCGGGTGGACGCCGGACACGGCTGGCCGATGCCGGGGGAGCTGAAGAAGCGGTTGC
>DATLCV010000109.1:0-10434 GCA_035526225.1 Mycobacteriales bacterium | reverse complement strand
GGCATCGACCCGGTGAGAATCACGACCTCGAGCGCCCGGACGATCCGGCGTCCGTTGGACGGCTCCATCCGCGAAGCAGCCCCTGGGTCGAGCTCCTTCAGCCGCGCGTGCAAGGCCCCCGGCCCCTGCTCCGCCAGCTCGGCCTCGAGCAGCGCGCGCAGCTCCGGGTCCGTCCCGGGGAACTCGAGCCGGTCGAGCGCTGCCCTCAGGTAGAGCCCACTCCCCCCGACGAACACCAACGGGCACTCACGCGCAGCCAGCACGGACCGCGCCAGCCCCTGGTACGCCACAGCCGTCGCCGTTACGCGCACGTCCCACACGTCGAGCAGGTGGTGAGGGATCCCCTGTCGTTCCTCGAGACTCAGCTTGGCCGTACCGATGTCCATGCCCTTGTAGAGCTGCATCGAGTCCGCGTTCACCACCGACCCCCCCAGCTCCCGCGCAAGCGCGACCCCGAGGTCGGACTTGCCGGCCGCCGTCGGTCCGACGACCGCGACGACGATGGGCATGCGTCCTTTCTAGCGCCACCGCCGTTCCCGTACGGCGAGGACGAGCGCAACGACCGACGCGAGGAGCACGACGCACCAGGTTCGGGTCGCTCGCGTGCTGTCCTCCCCCATCGGGAACAACGCGAGACGGCGCCCGATCGGTTCCACCAGCATGACCGTCACAAGGACCAACCCGTACCCGGCCACCACGACCTCGGCCGGCTCGTCGATCCTGGTGCGCGCCAGCGTCGAGAGCGTGAAGCCGAGTAGCCAACAACCGGCGTTTTGCAGCAGTACCAGGCGATTCACGCCCTCGAGCGACCACCAGGACGCCACCAATCCGCCACCGAGGAGCAGGGCCGGACTCGCTGAGACGGCTCTCACGATGACATGCCGGACGCGTGGGACCGGGCAGGCATCGACGACGGCGGCCGCAGGCTCGTCCAGAGCACACGCAGCGGCCGCGCCGACGAGCAGGAGACCTAGTTGCAGCACTCGCAGGCCTGGGCCGCCGCCGAGGGCAAGGCCAACCCCACCGAGTATCGCCGCTGCCAGCGCCAGCCCGAGCAGCGCCCGCCAAGGCGCTGCTCGAGCCAGCAGCCAGGTCATGTCAGATCCCGGTGACCCCTGCGGGTGAGCGGACGGTTGTGTGGTCGGGGCCACTGGTCACGGCCAGCGTGAGCGCTGCGAGCGCGAGCACGACGGCCACGACGAGGCTGGAGCGCAGGCGGGCGCGCGTTTCGCCCTCCGCGCCCTTGAGCAGCGCCACGATCGCCGCGAGGGCGCACAGCAGCACCAGCCAGAGCAGGTAGAACCAGGGGTCGCCCCTCCAGGACTCGACGCGGTGCGTGCCGCCGTCGGTGTCGAGCGTCGTGAAGAACGCCAACGGCGAGAACAGGCGGGCAACAAGCCATCCGGTCGAGTCCTGATTGGTCGCCGACCAGCCGTTGACCATGATGACCCAGGTGGACACCGCGATGACCGGCACGACGACGGCACCCGGGAAGCGCAGCCATCGAGCGGCCGCTACACCGAGGAGCGGGCCGCCCAGGCCTGCGACGAGGGACTGCCCGAGGATGATCGCGACGCGCTCGTCGGTGCTCCAGGTGCCGTAGGCCCAGTCCGCCTTCACCTCGCCGAGCCCCAAGATCGCGAGGCCCGCGAGCAGGCCGAGCGCAGCGGGAAGCAGGCACGCGAGCAGGAGGGCGCCGACCCGCTGGTGCACAGGCGTAGGTGAGCTCTCCACCGCCTCCGCGGAGCGCTCCATCGTCCGCGTGAGGCGGAAGGCCACGACCATGCCGAAGACGCCGAGGAAGAAGGCGGGGATCACCGGTGGGCCGTAGTAGTCGTCGGTGACGTGGTTCAGTGCTGCGTAGAGCGAGACGATCCCCAGCACGAGCCCGAGCAGGAAGACGGGGTGGCGCGCGTAGCGCCTGGTCTCCACCTTCGCGAGCTCGCTCACGCGAGCAGCATCCATCGTGTTCTGGACAGCAGTCATCACAAATCCCCCCAGCAGGTGTGTACGAGCGGTTCAGGTGAGCGCGGGTGCGCTGCTCCGCAGCAGTAGGTAGGCGTCTTCGAGAGTCGGCTCGACGAGCTCCGCGCCGGGAGGCGCGGGATCGGCGAGGTTGCGGTAGCGCCCGGTCCCTGTGCGCCAGGTCGAGATGGCTGAGGAGTGAGGCTCGTCGGCGAGCCAGACGCACCCCTCCGCCCGGGCGAGGAGCTCACGCACAGCCCCGTTGAAGCAGACCCGGCCGGCGTCGAGGACGACGACCCGCTCGCAGAGCGCGGCGACGTCGTTCGTCTGGTGTGTCGACAGCAGCACGGTCGACGTGCGCGCGGCCTCGGCCAATACGCCGCGCAGCGACGCCCGCTGCTCCGGGTCGAGCCCGGTCGTGGGCTCGTCCAGCAGCATCAGCGCCGGGCTGCCGATGAGCGCCTGCGCCAGAGCCAGCCGTCTGCGCTGGCCGCCCGAGAGCGCCTTGACCTTCTTCGCGGACTGGCCGGCCAGGTCGACGAGGCCCAGCACCCGTCGTACCTCGTCGTGGCGGGCGTCCGCCTGGGTCCACTCCTTGAGCACGGCGAGGTAGTCGACGAACGCGAAGGCCGTGAAACCACTGGGGAAGCCAAGCTCCTGTGGCAGGTAGCCGAGCCGACGGCGCACCTCGGTGCGCTCTCGCGGGTCGGACGGGTCGAGGTCGAGCACCCGAACCCGCCCCTCGGACGGTGGCAGCACGGTCGCGAGGATGCGGAGCAGCGTCGTCTTACCCGCACCGTTCGGCCCGAGCAGGCCGGTCACTCCGGGCTCGAGGACGAGGTCGAGCCCGCGCAGCGTGTGCGTGCGCCCGTACTTCTTGCCGACGCCCGTCAACCGAACCGTCGCGCTCACGTCGCCCTCCAGGTCGCGAGACGCCCTCGTCGCACGACCAGCAGCACCAGCGCGGCGAAGCACACTGTTGCGTAGACCGCGACCCAGCGCTCGTCGACAACCTCCGCAGGGGAGCCACCCTGGGCGATGCTGGCGACAATCACGAACCATGTGGTTGCGACGCCGCCTACGGCCGTGAGCGGAGCGACCCAGGTGGACAGGGCCAGCACCAGCGCGGTGCAACCCGCGGCCGGCGCGAGCCACCAGAACGCGATCGTTCCCGGCACCGCGAGTGACGTAGCCACGAACACCGGTCCGGCGATCACAAGGAGCGCGGCACTCCTCAGCAGTACCAAGCGAAGTCGTGAGTACGGCGTTGCGCACTCCTGCTCGAGCGCCTCGTCGAGCTCGGGGTCGTAGCCGAGCGCGATCGCGAGCGCGGGCACCAGTGGTGCGACGGCGAGAAAGACCCACTCTCCGCGTCCCTCGCCGTATCCCCCAGCGACCGTCACGAAGGCCAGAAGCGTCGCGAGCCCGATCAGCCATGCTCCGCGGAACGCCGGGCTCACCGCGACGATCCGGGCGTCCGCCTCGGGCAGCCCGACGCGCCGCAGTGCGCGCTCGAGCAGCGACACCGGCGGCACCTCCACCACGTCCTGGACCCGCGCCCACACGGCGTCGAGGACCGGCTCGGCCGGCACACGCGCCCTGCACTGCTCACAGGAGAGCAGGTGCTGCTCCACCGACGCCCCACTGATCGAGCCGTCCGTGCTGTCGACCCAGCGCGCAAGCGCAGCGTCGTCGACGTGCCACGTGGTCGTCATGGGGTCACCTCCGCGAGGTCCGTCCGCAGGTGCGCCTTCGCGCGGTGCAGCCGGGTCTTCACCGTGTTCTCAGGCACTTTCAGGACCTTCGCCGCTTCTCGCGTCGTGAGCCCGTCGAGCACCACGGCCTGCATCACCGCGCGCATCTCGGGCGAGAGCCGAGCCAGCGCCGTACCGAGGTCGCCGTACTCCACCGACAGGAGCACCTGCTCCTCCGCCGCGGGAGCGACAGGTCCGGCGTACGACGGGAGGTCGGCCAGGAAGGCCACGTCCCGCCGACGACGGAGTCGGGACACGAGCCGCCGCACGGCTATCCCCCACAGCCATGCGGCGGCCTCGCCGTCCCCCCGGAACCTCGGCGCTTCGTCCCAGACCGCGACGAAGGTGTCCTGAAGCGCGTCGGCCACGACCTCGGCGTCGTTGCACCGACGCCGGAGCCGGACCGCGAGCCACGCGGCGTGACGGTCGTAGAGCTCGCGCAGCGCGGCCAGGTCGCGTCCGGCGATGTCCGCCATCAGCTCCGCGTCCGAGCGCGTGACCGTCATGTACTGCCTGTCGCCCCCGCCCCCGCGAAAGGTTCCCCTGCTCGCAAGGTACTTCCGACGCGGGTGGCCCGATGCGCTACGGGGTGTCGAAGGCGGCGAACAGGCCCTTGCCGGCGCTCTGGTAGGCGATGGTCGAGTAGGCGTCGACGCTCTGCGCCTTCGTGCCCGACGAGCCGGCACAGGTGCCGATGCAGCCGTCGGCGTACCCGACCACGACGCGCCCGTCGGTCGTCACGTTGGCGTCCATGAAGTCGAGCAGGTTGCGACCGCTGTTGCAGGTCGTACCGCTGGCGCACATCCAGCCGCGCTGCACGGGGTCGGTCGTCGCCTTGACGGTCGTCCACGTGGCACCCGCGTCGTAGGAGTAGGACACGTAGAGGTCCCACACGCCGTTCCACTTCGAGTCGAACGGGTTGCCGCCCGTCGTGCTGCCCAGGTAGGCGACGGCGACGCGGCCGTTGTCGCCGGCGACCACGGCCTGGAACGTGCTCGTCAGCACCCCGAGACCCGCGCCCACGTCGACGGGCGTGCTCCACGTCGCCCCACGCGTCGTCGACTTCGCGACGTACGAGTGGTTGTCAGCGCCCTGCCACGACTCGTAGAGCGTGCCGTCAGGGGTGATCGCGACGCTGGGGTCGAAGCCGTTCGCCGGCTCGCTCGAGCCCGGGATCGTGTAGCTCGTCCAGGTGCTGCCGTTGTTGGTGGTGATGGCGCCGCCGGCCTTGCCGCCGCAGTGGGCGTTGGGCAGGTACGCCGTGCCGTCAGGGGCGACCTTCACGTGCCCGTGCAGGCTGCCGCAGGCGCCGCTCACCAGCACCGGCGCGCCGAAGGTGAGCCCGCCGTTGCTGCTCGTGGCACAGGCGTCGTTGCCGTTCTGCGCGCAGTAGTAGACAGCCCGGCTGTACGTCGATCCCAGCGGCGCTGCTCCCTTCCACGGCCCGGAGCCGATGCTCTCGTGGTCCAGCACCCCGGCACACGCGTTGCCCATCGGTGTCCAGCTGGCGCCGTCGTTGTCGCTGTAGTTCAGGGCCGAGCACTCGCCGGCCAGGCCACCCGCGAAGGTGCGCCCCGTGGTCCGGTCCGTGGCGAGGATCGGGTCGATGTTGAAGACGTGCTGCAGGGGCGTCACGTTGGTCCAGGACGGCACGCCGGCCGCGTTCACCGTGACCTTGTACGTGCTCGCGTAGGCCTGGTACATCATCGCCCCGGTCTTGCCGTTCACCCCGAGGGTCGGTTCCCCCGCGTTGTTGACGTTGGGCAGCGAGCCAGGGGCCGCGAAGTTGGTGAAGGTCGGCGAGCCGGAGAGGGCAGCTGCTGGGCCGGGGTGGATCAGCAGGCTCGACGCCGCGAGGGCGGCGCCTCCCGCGATCGCAGCGGACAGTCGGAGGCGGCGTACGCGCACGGGGGCTCCTCAAGACGGGGACAGCTCTAGGGTCTTCCTTCCCCCAACGCCCGGGGCCCACCATGTTCGCGGTGGTTTGGGCACAAATGTCCGGCGTCGTCCGTGGCTCAGCCCAGGGAGTAGGTGATTGTGGCGTCGGGGTGCCCCCGGCGGTTGCACGCGACCAGCCAGACCCTCTGAGCCCGGGAAGCACGGTGCGAGACCGACGTGGCCCCCCACGGCGGGCCGGACGACCGCGCCAGCTCGCGCCACTGCACGTCGTAGACGCGCAGGCTCCAGTCGAGACCGACATCCCCGGCGAACACGTTCAGCACCGGCACGACCTCAGCCCTGAGCGTGGCGCCCTTGCGCACGAGGAAGGCGCGGCTGTCCTGGCCGATCTCGCTGCCCAGGACGAATGCGTTGGCGGCGCCGCACTGCCCGTCTGGCGAGACGTCGGTGGTCGGGTCCGGCAGCACGTGCACGTCGTACGAGCCTGACGTTCCCGTCGGGCTCGCCTGAGCGGGCACGGCCACGAGGCACGTCATCAGGACGAGAGGTACCAGGGTGCGGCGCACGAGCCACCGTCCATTCGCTGGGTGCGGACCCACCCAGGCTAGGTGTGAGCCGGCGCCCGGACTGTCGTCGAGGTGACAGCCTCAGCCGCACACCGGTACGGCGGTCATCGGGGCAGGGCGGCCGACAGAAGGCATCCCGAGGTCGGTGCCCGGGGTCCGTAGGGCCCGCCCCGCCTCCGAGGCGTCGCCCGCCGCCGTACGGCGGTGGTTGAGCAACGGGCCGTCCGCGAGCAGGTAGTGCGGGGCAGCGCCGGTGACCGCCACCTCCACCACGTCACCGGGCCGGCACGCCGCGTCGCGGGACAGGTGCACGAGGCGGTTGTCGCGTGCCCGGCCGGTCATCCGCGCCGCGCCGTCCTTGCGGCCCTCGCCCCGAGACAGCAGCACCTCCACGGTGCGACCGACCTGAGCCAGCATCCCGTCGTAGGTGATCTGGTCCTGGAGCGCGACGAGGCGCTGGTACCTCTCGGCCACCACCGACGGCGGGACCTGGTCGGGCATCGTGGCGGCCGGGGTGCCGGGGCGCGGGGAGTACTGGAAGGTGAACGCTCCCGCGAAGCGACTCGCCTCGACGACCCGCAGCGTGTCCTCGAAGTCGGCGTCCGTCTCGCCCGGGAAGCCGACGATGACGTCGGTGGTGATCGCGGCGTCGGGGATCTGCGCGCGGACGCGGTCGAGGATGCCGAGGAAGCGCTCGGACCGGTAGGACCGGCGCATCGCCTTCAGGACCGCGTCCGACCCGGATTGCAGCGGCATGTGCAGGCTCGGGCACACCGCGGGGGTGGCGGCCATCGCCTCGATGACGTCGTCGGTGAAGTCGCGGGGGTGCGGGCTGGTGAAGCGGATCCGCTCGACGCCGGTCTTCCCGACCGCCCGGAGCAGTGTGCCGAACGCGTCACGCTCACCGAAGGAGCGGCCGTAGGAGTTGACGTTCTGGCCGAGCAGCGTGACCTCGAGAACGCCTTGCGCCACAAGGACTTCCACCTCGCGCACGATGTCCGCCGGCGGGCGGTCCTCCTCCTTGCCGCGCAGCGACGGCACGATGCAGAAGGTGCAGGTGTTGTCGCAGCCGACGCTGATGGACACCCAGGCGGAGTAGGTGCTCTCGCGGCGCGCAGGCAGCGTGGACGGGAAGACCTCGAGCGCCTCGAGCAGCTCGACCTGCGCCGCCTGCTCGACCCGCGCCCGCTCGAGCAGCACCGGCAGCGACCCGACGTTGTGGGTGCCGAAGACGACGTCGACGTACGGCGCCTTCGCGACGATCAGGCCCTGGTCCTTCTGCGCCAGGCACCCGCCGACCGCGATCTGCATGCCGGGGTTCGCGTCCTTGACCGGCTTGAGGTGACCGAGGTTGCCGTAGAGCTTGTTGTCGGCGTTCTCCCGCACCGCGCAGGTGTTGAACACGACGACGTCAGGGGTCGCACCCTCGTCAGCCGGCACGTACCCCGCCTCGTCGAGCAGGCCGGAGATCCGCTCGGAGTCGTGCACGTTCATCTGGCACCCGTAGGTGCGCACCTCGTACGTGCGGGAGGAGGGCGCGCTCACCCCACCAGCGTAGGTGTCAGGCGAGCGTCGACGCGTGTGAGCCCCTGCCGGGGGCTCCTGCTACCAGGCCTCGAAGAGGAGCCTGTTGGGCGAGCCGGTGCCCGGGCTCTTCACGACGCCGTTCGTCGTGCTGCCGAGGAGCGCGCTCGCGACGGCGGCAGGGGTCGCGCTGGTGTGCCCGGCGAGGTAGAGGGCCGCGACGCCGACGACGTGCGGGGTGGCCATCGAGGTGCCGCTGATGGTGTTCGTCGCCGTCGACGAGCCCATCCAGGCGCTCTTGATGTCGGTGCCCGGCGCGAACAGGTCGAGGCAGGTGCCCTTGTTGCTGTAGCTCGCCTTCGTGTCGGTCTTGTCCGTCGCGCCCACGGTCAGGGCGGCGGCGACGCGGGCCGGCGAGTGGTTGCAGGCGTTGGACGAGCCGAGCAGGTCACCGACGAAGCCGCCGTCGTTTCCCGCCGCGACGCCGAACGTGATGCCGTCGGCGATGGCGTTGTTCACGGCCGTGTCGATGGCGTTGTCCACCCCACCGCCGAGGCTCATGTTCGCGACCGCCGGGACGCCGGCCTGGTGGTGGTTCTTGACCCAGTCGATGCCGGCGACGACCTGTGCCGTCGTGCCGCTGCCGTCGCAGTCGAGGACACGGACGCCGACCAGGCTGACGCGCTTCGCGACGCCGTACGCGGTGCCGCCGATCGTGCCGGAGACGTGCGTGCCGTGGCCGTTGCAGTCGACGGCGCCGCCGCCGGCGGTGACCGCGTCGAAGCCGGCCCGCGCGCGGCCGCCGAAGTCGCTGTGGCCGTAGTTGATGCCGGTGTCGATGACGTACGCCGTCACGCCGGTGCCGTCCGCGGTGTAGCTGTAGCTGTTGTTCAGCGGCAGCGCGCGCTGGTCGATGCGGTCAAGCCCGTACGACGGCGGGCCGGCCTGCGTCCCCGACGCGTGCACCGGCAGGTCGGGCTGCACGGCGACGACACCGGGCAGCAGCTGCAGCGCGGACAGGGCCGGCACGGGGAGCGTGACCGAGAAGCCGTTCAGCGCGTGGGAGTACACGAAGCCGACCCGGCCACCGAGGGCCTTCACCAGCGCCTGGGCGTTGCTGCCCGGCACGGTCGTGACGACGTACGAGGCCGTCGGGACCTGCGCATCAGCCGGTACGGCGAGGCCGACGCCGACCGCCAGGGCTGCAGCGCCGAGCAGGGCACGGGGACGAAGCGTCATGCGCCACCTCCGGGGGGAGCGCCGGTCGGAGCACCGGCAAGGCTCGTGCGCCCGTTGGCGCATGTCGGACGATAACCGCGAATGTCATCTACCGCACAGTGCCTGTCCGGTGCATGACACGCGTACTGGGTCAAGGGCGGACGAAGTGGACGCGCTTTGGTGTCAGAGCCCTAGCACTGCTGTGAGGTCGCGGGCTGCCTGCCCACCGGCCTCCACCGCGAGGTCGAGCGCACGAGGCACATCCAACCCGTCCGCGAGCGCCGCGAGCACTGCCTCCGACGCGGCCTCGGACGAGCCGGGGCGTCCCGCGGCGGCGTGCAGCGCGTCGAGCCGCCGGCCGGCCGCCTCGAGGCCGGCGTCGTCGGCGTCCCAGGCCTCGTCGTACGCGCGGTCCAGGAGCATCGTGCGCACGACCTCGGCGCTGGTCTTGGCGACCAGGTCCGCGACGAACACCAGGTTGCCGGTGGACTTGGCCATCTTCTCGCCGTCGACGCAGACGGTGCCGACGTGCATCCAGGCCCGGGCGAACGGGGTGACCCCTGTCGCGGCCTCGGCCTGGGCGGTCTCGAAGGCGTGGTGGGGGAAGCGCAGGTCGGCGCCGCCCGCGTGCAGGTCGACGCCGTTGCCGTAGGTCGACAGCGCCATCGCGGTGCACTCGGCGTGCCACCCCGGGCGGCCGGGGCCCCAGGGGCTGGGCCAGGCCGGCTCGTCCCCGCTGCTGACCTGCCACACCGCCTGGTCGATCGGGTCGCGCTTGGCAGGGTCGTCGAGGTGGCCGCCGTTGTCGGCCAGCAGCTGCAGCGCCGTGTCGCGGTCCAGGCCGGCGCGCTCGGCGACCGGGGCGCCAGGCAGGTAGACGCCGCCGCCGGAGGCGTACGCCGCCCCGCGGTCGAGCAGCGCCTGGGCCAGCGCGATGACCGGCTCGATGAAGGTGTGGGCGCGCGGCTCGTGCACGGGGCGCCGGACCCGCAGCGCTTCCATGTCGCGATCGAAGTGGAACTGCTGGACCGCCGCGAACCGCTCGTACTGCGCCCCCTGCCGCTTCGCGGCCGCGAACAGCACGTCGTCGACGTCGGTCACGTTGCGGCAGACCTCGACCTGCACGCCGAGCCGGCGCAGCACGCGGTCGACCGCGTCCACCCACACGAAGGTCGCCGCGTGCCCGAGGTGCGTCACGTCGTACGGCGTCACCCCGCACACGTACACGCGGGCCCGGCCCACGAGGGACAGGGGCTCACCACCGAGGCGCAGGACCGTCACGACACCGAGCCTAGGCCGCGCCGCCCCCCGTGCAGTTGTCAGGCGCTCAGCGCGCCCCGGCAGGCCCACAGCCTGACAACTGCGGGTGGGGCCCGCGAGCCGCGGGAGCTGTCAGGTCGTGGGAGCGCTCAGGCCTCACCGCGGCCTGACAACTCGGGCGCGAGCGAAGAGACGGGCTGGTTGGATCGGCGCGTGCTCGCGCTGCTGTCCCGCCTGCTTCCCGCCAC
>DATLCV010000093.1:0-58688 GCA_035526225.1 Mycobacteriales bacterium | reverse complement strand
GGATGCTGCGCGCCTTCGGGTTCTCGATCGGGAACATGTTCGCCAACTCCGAGGAGGAGCACGGGGAGTCCGTCATCAAGGGCCTGCCCGCGAGCGGCGGCGTCTTCGAGGGCCTGGTGCGTCGGGTGTCCAGCCGTGCCGACTTCGACCGCATCCAGCAGGGCGACGTGCTCGTCACGGAGTCGACGACCGAGGCGTTCAACATCCTGCTGCCGCTGCTGGGCGCGATCGTCACCGACAGCGGCGGCCTGCTGTCGCACGCCGCCATCGTGGCGCGCGAGTACGGCATCCCCGGTGTCGTCGGGACGCGTGACGGCACCGAGCGCATCCCTGACGGCGCGCACGTGCGCGTCGACGGCGACGCAGGCGAGGTGACGGTCAGCTCATGAGGGCCGTGCTCCCGTTGCCCCGGGTGCACGAGGTCGGCCTCTACGGCGCCAAGGCCGTCGGCCTGGGGGAGGCCGCACGTGCGGGGCTCCCGGTGCCGCCCGGCGTCGCGCTGCCAGGGCCGTTCGTGGAGGCCATCTCCTCCAGCGACCGACGTGCCCTGCGGGTGCTCGAGAAGGCGATCGCCTCGCTGCCCGGTCCGTTGGCGGTGCGGTCCTCCGGCATCGACGAGGACGGCGCGGAGGCGAGCTTCGCCGGCCAGCACCTGACCCTGCTCAACGTGCCCTCGGTCGCCGACGTCCCTGCCGCCGTACGGGAGATCTGGTGGTCGGCGAACTCCGACTCCGCGCTGTCCTACCGGCAGCGGGTCGGTCAGGTCACGCGGCCCAGCATCGGGGTGGTCGTGATGTCGCTGCTGGCACCCGACGTCGCCGGTGTGATGTTCACGCGCAACCCCGTGACCGGCGCCGACGAGCGGCTCATCGAGGCGAGCTGGGGGCTGGGGGAGTCGGTGGTCTCGGGGCGCGTCATCCCCGACGCGTTCCGGATCGCCGCGTCCGGGGAGGTGCTCGAGCGGCGGGCGGGTGTGAAGAAGCTCGTGATCCGGCCGTTGCCCTCGGGCGGCACGGTCGAGGAGGAGGTCCCAGCCGAGCGGGTGGAGGCCCTGTGCCTCGACGACGGGCAGCTCGGGGACCTGCACGAGCTGGCGACGACCTGCGAGCAGGTCTACGGCTCGGGCCGGGACATCGAGTGGGCCTTCGCCGACGGCCGGCTGTTCCTGCTGCAGTGCCGAGCGGTGACCAGTTCGCGTGGTTCGAGCGCCTCGCAGGCCACCGCCACCCCTGTGGTCGCGATGCTGCCGACGGTCCCGCTCTTCGCCGACCTGTCCACCCGAGAGTCCGTGCGGGTCGCCCGGTTGTTCAAGGAACGGCGCTTCGCGGCAGGGGAGACCGTCGCGAAGGAGGGGGCGGGCGGTGCGGCCTTCTTCATCATCCAGGCCGGTACGGCGGAGGTCACCGTCCACGGGCAGCACCGCGCGACGCTGGGACCAGGTGACCACTTCGGGGAGATCGCGCTGCTCGACGAGGGAGCCCGTACGGCGACGGTCATCGCCAGCACGGAGCTGGTCTGCCAGGGGGTGACGGCGTGGGACTTCGCCGCGATGGTCCGCCAGAACGCGGCCATCGGGTGGAAGCTCCTGCAGGGGATCGCACGGCGCTACCGCGAGGCGCAGGAAGCCTGACGAGCGGCTCCCTGAGGGGGCCTGCTACTGACCGGTAACAGTCTGGGACACTCGTGTGCAACGGATCCTCGAGGAGTGGCTGTGGGCTTCACCAAGATCGGCGTGGTCGGGCTGGGCACGATGGGTGCGGGCATCGCGGAGGTGCTCGCCCGCTCCGGTCTGGAGGTCGTCGGCGTCGAGGTCGATGACGCGGCGCTCGAGCGCGCCCGCGGGCACCTCAGCAGCTCGACGGACCGCGCCGTCGCCCGCGGCAAGGTGACGCAGCAGGAGGTGGACGAGCTCCTCGCTCGCATCAGCACCAGCACCGAGCTGGCCAGCCTCAAGGACTGCGAGCTCGTCATCGAGGCCGTGCCCGAGCGGCTCGACGTCAAGAAGGACCTGTTCGCGCAGCTGGACGCGCTGCTGCCGCCGGACGCGGTCCTCGCCACCAACACCTCCGCCCTGTCGGTGACCGACATCGCCACGAGCACCGGACGGCCGAGCCGGGTCGTGGGCCTGCACTGGTTCAACCCGGCGCCCGTCATGAAGCTCGTCGAGGTCGTGCAGACCGTCGTCACCGACCCCTCCGTCGTCGAGGCTGTCGAGGCGCTCGTCGCGCAGGTGGGCAAGGACGACGTCACGGCCGGCGACCGCGCCGGCTTCATCGCCAACGCGCTGCTGTTCGGCTACCTCAACAACGCCGTGCGGATGTACGAGTCGAAGTACGCCAGCCGTGAGGACATCGACGCTGCCATGCGGTTCGGCTGCGGTCACCCGATGGGCCCGCTGGCCCTGCTCGACCTGATCGGGCTGGACTCGGCGTACGAGATCCTCGAGCGCATCTACGAGGGCTCGCGCGACCACCTGCACGCCCCCGCGCCCCTGCTCAAGCAGTACGTCAGCGCCGGTCTGCTCGGTCGCAAGAGCGGCCGCGGCTTCTACACCTACGCAGCCCCCGACACCTCTGAGGTCGTGACCGACGCCGAGACCCCTTCTGCTGCAAGCGATGTGAGCGGTCGGCCGGTCACCAAGATCGGCGTCATCGGCACGGGCACCATGGCCACCGGCATCATCGAGGTCTGCGCCAAGAGCGGGTACGCCGTGACCTTCCGCGCGCGCGGCGACGACAAGGTCGCCGCGGTGCGCAAGAAGGTCGAGGGGTCGCTGGCGAAGGCGCTGGAGAAGGGCAAGCTCACCGAGGAGGCGCGGACCGAGACGCTCGCGCGCATCAGCGGCACCACCGACCTCGCTGACCTCGCCGACTGCGACCTCGTGATCGAGGCCGTCGCCGAGGAGCTCGTGGTCAAGAAGGCGATCTTCTCCGAGCTCGACCAGGTGCTGAAGCCCGGTGCCGTCCTCGCGACCACCACATCGAGCCTGCCGGTCATCGAGTGCGCGACAGCGACGAGCCGCCCGGCGGACGTCGTCGGCATGCACTGGTTCAACCCCGCGACCGTGATGCGCCTCGTCGAGGTCGTGCCCACGGTCGCGACCGCACCGGACGTCATCGCCACCGTCCTCGACGTCTGCGCCAAGACCAAGAAGCACGCGGTCCTGTGCGGCGACCGCGCGGGCTTCATCGTCAACGCGCTGCTGTTCCCCTACCTCAACGACGCCGTGAAGATGCTCGAGGGGCACTACGCCACCATCGACGACATCGACAAGGCGATGACCGCGGGCTGCGGCCACCCCATGGGGCCGTTCGCGCTCATGGACGTCGTCGGGCTGGACGTCACGCTGGCCATCCAGCGGACCCTGTACGACGAGTTCCGCGAGCCCGGGCACGCTCCCGCTCCGATGCTGGAGCACCTGGTCAAGGCGGGCTACCTCGGCCGCAAGACCGGCCGCGGCTTCCGCGACTACGCCAAGCGCTGAGGGGCGCCAGGTCCTCAGTGTTGTCAGGCCCTGAGCGAGTCCTGGCTCGCTGAACACCTGACAACTCGCGAGGGAGGGCGGACGTGAGGGTCCGACGGGATGGCTGAGATCCGCGCGAACACGGTGCTGCCGGCGGACCGCCGGCCGGTGACCCTGCACACGGCTGACGGCCTCGCGCTCGTCGGTGAGCTGGCCCTGCCGCTCGATCGGCCTGCCGTCGCGACGCTGGTGTGCCTGCACCCCTTGCCGACCCACGGCGGCATGATGGACAGCCACCTGCTGAAGAAGATGGCGAACCGGCTCCCCGCACTGGCCGATGTCGCGGTGCTGCGGTTCAACACCCGCGGCACCAGCTCCACCCAGGGCACGAGCGAAGGGGTCTTCGGGGAGGGTGCTGCGGAGCAGTACGACGTCGCCGCCGCGCTGGACCTGGTGGAGTCGCTGGACCTCCCGCAGATCTGGCTCGTCGGCTGGAGCTTCGGCACCGACCTCGCTCTCATGCACGGCTGCGACCCCAGCGTCGTCGGGGCCATCCTGCTCAGTCCGCCGTTGCGCTTCTCCACGCCCGATCATCTGGCGCAGTGGGCGAGGTCGGGCCGGCCGCTGATCGCTGTCGTTCCGGAGCACGACGACTACCTGCAGCCGCCGCAGGCGCGGGAGCGGTTCACCGTCGTGCCGCAGGCGGAGGTGGTGGGCATCGACGGGGCCAAGCACCTCTGGGTCGGCTTCGCGGACGAGGTGCTCTGCGAGGTCGTCCGGCACGTGAACCCGAAGGCCTACCCCCTCCCGAAGGAGTACAGCGGATGAGCTTCGACCTCTCCGGGCGCACGGCGCTCGTCACCGGCGCCTCGCGCGGCATCGGCCGGGCGCTCGCCCTCGGCCTGGCTGGGGCGGGCGCGGACGTCGCCCTCTCGGCCCGGGACGCCGACGCCCTGGCCCAGGTCGCGCAGGAGGTGGCAGCCCTGGGGCGCAAGGCAGTGGTGCTGCCGGCGGACGTGACCGAGGCGGCCGCGTGCCACGCGATCGTCGCCGACGCCGTCGCCGGCCTGGGGCACCTCGACGTACTGGTGAACAACGCGGGTGGGTCGTCGTACATGGGGCCCTTCACGGAGCTGCGTTTCTCCGGGTGGGAGAAGACGATGCGGCTCAACGTGGACTCGCTCGTGCACCTGTGCCAGGCGGCCGGGCGGCACATGGTGGAGCGCGAGAGCGGCAGCATCGTCAACGTCGCGAGCGTCGCGGGACTGGCTGCGACGCCGCTGCTCGCGGCGTACGGCGCGAGCAAGGCGGCGGTCATCTCGCTGACCAAGTCGTTGGCGCACGAGTGGGGGCCGAGCGGCGTCCGGGTCAACGCGCTGTGTCCGGGCTGGACGATGACCGACCTCAACCGCCCGCTGTGGGACAACGAGGAGAAGGGCCTGTCGTTCGTGGGGAACCAGCCGCTGAAGCGCTGGGCCACCGTCGAGGAGATGGTCGGACCCACCGTGTTCCTGGCAAGCGACGCCTCGAGCTACGTCACCGGGCAGACGATCGTGGTCGACGGCGGCCAGACCAGCGGCTGACCGCTCCACATCTCCCGCGCGGCCGGCGCGGGGCTCGGTGTCTGCTCGGAGGCCCGATGGGTAGGTCAGCGTCATGCAGAGTCACAGCGGGAGCTCACCGGCGGGCACGTCCGACGGTGCGTCGCTCCCGGTCACGTGAGCTGATGCCCGAAGGCCACATCCTCCACCGCCTAGCGCGCGATCAGCAGTCGCTGCTCCATCGGCGCCTGGCGGTGTCGTCGCCGCAGGGCCGGTTCGCCGAGGGTGCCGCGGTGCTCGACGGGCACCGACTGGAGCTCGTGGAGGCCTATGGCAAGCACCTCCATCACTGCGTCGACGGGGGTGCGGAGCTTCACGTGCACCTGGGGATGCAAGGCAAGTGGATCCGGCTCGACGCAGACCGGCCGCCTCGGGCTCAGGTGCGGCTCCGGCTGTGCGACTCGGACCTGGCCTGGGACCTCATCGCTCCCGCGACGTGTCGCCTTCTCGAACCGGGTCAGTGGAGCACCCTCGTCGCAACCCTGGGTCCTGATCCGCTGCGGCCCGATGCCGACCCCGGCGTCGCCTGGAGCCGCGTGCACGCCTTTCGAGGTGCCCTTGGGGCTGCGTTGCTCGACCAGTCGGTACTCGCCGGGGTCGGCAACGTCTTCCGTGCCGAGGCGCTGTTCGCAGCGGGACTCCACCCGGCATGCCCGGCGGCAGCTCTCGGGCGACCGGCCTTCGATCGCCTGTGGCAGCTGCTGGTGCAGATGATGCGGCAAGCAGTGGAGGACAACCGGATCGTCACCGTGCCCGGTGCGGGTGAGCTACCCGAGCAGCAGGCGCGCATGGTCTACAAGCAGCTGGTCTGCCGTCGCTGCGGGACGCTCGTGGTGACCTCCAGCATCGGCGGCCGCACCGCCTACGCCTGTCCGGTCTGCCAACCCTGCTGAGGGAGCTGCGGGGCACCCCTCAGGCGCTTACCCCAGCTTGGCTGTCGCGGCCGCGCCACTGACCGCCGCGCCGACGGCCGCCGGCAGCTTCAGGAGCGTCCCCTTGACGACCTGCGCCGGACGCTGCTGCTCCTCGTGCAGGGATGACGACGCGAGCATCGCCCCGGTGATGCCCGGGATCGCCCACTGCAGCGTCTTGAGCTGCTTCTGCGCCTTCTCCACCTCGACAGGTGTCCCCGAGGTCGGTTCGGTAGCGCCCGCGACGGGCACGTCGCCAGCCTCGCTCATCTTCTTCCCCAGGTAGCGCGCGTAGGCCGTGGCAGCCATCGCGCCTGCCGTCAGCCCTGACTTGACCATGGTGTTCCCGAGGACGCCCTTCTGCGTCGCGACCCGTCCCTTGTTGGCGCGCATGATCTGCGCACCACCGATGAGGTGCATCGCGATCGCTGCGGCGTTGATGGGGGTCCAGCGGTCCCATCCGGCGTTCGCCACCCGAGCACGCTGGCTCAGGTCGACGTCGGCTGCGGCGCCGTTGACGCCCACGGCCCCCATGAGCGAACCACCGAACCATGCCGCGAGGCCGGCGTCGTGCATGACATGAGCGAGGGTGTTGCGTTGGGACATCGTCGGACTCCTACCGTTGAGGTGCGTCACCCCTCGGGTGCCGCGAGCGGCTGCGCGGCCGCTCCTGTGACGTGTGCCCCGCGCAGGCCGTAAGACCCCTCGCAAGCCAGGTTTTCCTCGGAGGTGGCTAGCTCGCCTCCTGGTGGGGCAGCACCACCTCGATCATGATCAGCTGGACCGCGGCTGCGGTCGGGATGGCCAGCAGCGCCCCGATCACGCCCATCAACGAGCCGCCGAGCAGCACCGCCACGATCGTGACCGCGGGGGAGACGTCCACCGAGCGCTTCATCATCCGCGGGTAGAGGACGTAGTTCTCGAACTGCTGGTAGATGAGGTAGAAGACCGCCACGACGATCCCGACCCGTACGTCGTGCGCGAAGGCGACCGCGCTGACGATGATTGCGCCGATGGTGGCGCCGATGACGGGGAGCAGATCGGTCAGCATGACCACGAGGGCGAGCGCGACGGGTGAGGGGACACCCAGGATCAGGAGGAGCAGGAAGCTGCTCACCCCGGCGATCAGGGCGATGCTCAGCGCACCAGCGACGTAGCCGCCGATCCGCTGCAGGATGTCGTCCGCCAGCGGCTCCACCTGCTCGCGGCGGCTGCGCGGCAGGGCACGGTACGCGGCCCGCTTCATCGCCGGCAGTGAGGACATGAAGTAGAGCGTCAGGGTCAGCACCGTGATGGTCGAGAACACCGCCCCGAAGACGGCCTTGCCGACCCCGAGCACGCCGCCGAAGACACTCGCTGCCAGTGCAGGCGACCGGAGCGCGGCCTTCGCCTTGTCGATGACGTGTGACTGCGCGTCCAACCGCCGGACCGTGCGGTTCCTGCTCAGCTGGTCGAGATAGTTCGGTCCGTTGTCCACCAGGTTCTGGGTCTGCTCGACGATCGGCGGGACGATCGCGATGAGGAAGACCACGAACCCGAGCAGCACGATCGCCAGCACCGCGCCGACCGCGCGCCCGCGGCTCAACCGCGCGCGACGCTGCAGCAGCTCGACCAGCGGGTTGAGACCGATGGCCAGGAACGCCGAGACGAGCAGCAGGACCAGTACGGACTTCGTGAGCAGAACGGCGTGCAGGAACCCGTAGGCGAAGAGCCCGCCGAGGGTCGCCATGAAGCCGATCCGGAAAGCTGTCCGGGTCGTGAGCGGCCGGGCGGGGGGTGGCTCGGGAGGAGGCCCGGGATCGGGCTCCGGGCCGATCGGCGTGTCCGGGACCAGTAGCTCCTCCGGCGGCACGACGTGGGCGTCCTCCGCCCCTTTCGACCCGCGGGGGCTCACTCCTGCTCGCCGCTTCCCAGGGGCTTCATGGCCGCGGACAGCGTGCGCCGGAGCTCCTCGAGCTGCTGGGCGATCGTGTCTCGCTGCTGCGCGAGGTCGGCCACCTGGCCCTCGGCCGCGGCCACGCGCTCGGCGGCGCGCACGCGTGCCTCCTCGTGCAGGATCGCGATGTCCTCCTCCGCGGTGTGCCGGCGCCTGTCGGCCTCCTCGGCCGCCGCGGACAGCATCTCCTCGACCTGCTCCTGGGTGCGTCGCACGAGACCGTCGATCTCCTGCTGCGTCCGGTCGCGGAGCGCTTGCGCGTCCCGCTGGGCCTCCATGCGGGTGCGGTCGGCGGCGTCGCTGGCGTCGGCGATCGCAGCCTCGCGGGCGGAGAGCTCGGCGTTGCGCTCGGCGGTGCTCTGCGCGGCCTTGGCACGGGCGTGCTCGACGAGCTCCTCCGCCTCCTCCTCGGCCAGGCGCAGCATCGTCGCGATCCGCTCCCCGACCAGCGATGCCGGTTCGGGGAGTCCCTCGGCGCGCCGCTCGGCCTCGCCGAGCGCGAGCCTCGCCTGCGCGAGCTCCTCCTCCAGCGCCAGGATGCGGTCGCCGTCCTCCTGGTGCACCCGGTCGGCGTCGCCCAGCGTCAGCTCGACCCGGTGGACGTAGTCCTCCACCTGTCGCCGGTCGTAGCCGCGCAGCACGACGTCGAAGCCGCTGCCTCCGCCGTCTTCCATCAGCACCAGGTTCTCGTCACTCATGGCCTGAGTCATACCAGCAGTTGGCGCCGGCCACCCCTCAGACGTCGCGGAAGCGGTTGATCGCGTCGAGGTGCTTGGCCCGGAACTCCTGAGCCGAGGGCTCGACCCCCAACCCCTCCTCAGGTGCCAGGCACAGGACCCCGACCTTGCCCTGGTGCAGGTTCTTGTGCACGTCGTAGGCCGCGGAGCCGGTCTCCGCGAGCGGGTACGTCTTGGACAGCGTGGGGTGGATGAGGCCCTTGCTGATCAGGCGGTTCGCCTCCCAGCTCTCGCGGTAGTTCGCGAAGTGCGAGCCGATGATCCGCTTGAGGTTCATCCAGAAGTAGCGGTTGTCGTACTGGTGCATGTAGCCCGACGTCGAGGCGCAGGTCGTGATCGTCCCGCCCTTCTTGGTGACGTAGACGCTGGCGCCGAAGGTCTCCCGGCCCGGGTGCTCGAAGACGACGTCGATGTCCTCGCCGCCGGTGAGCTCACGGATCTTCTTGCCGAACCGCTGCCACTCCTTGGGGTCCTGGTTGTGCTCGTCCTTCCAGAACGCGTAGCCCTCCGCGCTGCGGTCGATGACCAGCTCGGCGCCCATGCGGCGCACGATCTCCGCCTTCTCCGGGCTGGAGACGACGCAGACCGGGATCGCGCCGCCGTTGAGGGCGTACTGCGTGGCGTAGGACCCCAGCCCGCCGGAAGCGCCCCAGATGAGCACGGTGTCCCCCTGCTTCATCGCGGCGCCGTTCTTGCTCACGAGCTGCCGGTACGCCGTGGAGTTGACCAGTCCAGGCGCCGCGGCCTCCTCCCAGGTCAGGTGGGCGGGCTTGGGCATGAGCTGGTTGGCCTTGACGAGGGCCAGCTCGGCGAGGCCTCCGAAGTTGGTCTCGAAGCCCCAGATGCGCTGCTGAGGGTCCATCATCGTGTCGTCGTGGCCCTCGTGGTCCTCGAGCTCGACCGACAAGCAGTGCGCGACGACACGGTCGCCTGCCTTCCACTTGCTCACACCCGGTCCGACCGCGAGCACCACGCCGGACAGGTCGGACCCGACCACGTGGTAGGGCAGGTCGTGACGCTTCGTGAGGTCGTTGAGCCGGCCGTAGCGCTCGAGGAACGAGAAGGTCGAGACCGGCTCGAAGATCGAGGTCCAGACCGTGTTGAAGTTCACCGAGCTCGCCATGACGGCGACGATCGCCTCGCCCGGACCCAGCTCCGGCGTGGCGACCTCGTCGAGGTGCAGGCTCTTGCGCGGGTCCTTGTCCTTCGTCGCGAGACCCTCGAACATCGCTTGCTCGTCCTTGCGGACGACGACGCCCTGGTAGGACTCGGGCACGCCGATCCCCACGGGGGACTCGTCAGCCAGGATCGCCTCGAGGATCGCCTTCACAGCCCTGCCTTCCGCTTGGTTGCCCAGATGTTACCGACCGGTAGTACCCGCCGGGTCAGTGGCCCATGCCGCCCGGTGCGGGCTGGACCAGCTCGACCAGGACGCCCCCCGCCGACTTGGGGTGGATGAAGTTGACCCGGCTGCCCGCCGTACCGGTGCGGGGCTCGTCGTACAGCAGCCGCAGCCCCTCGGACCGCAGGTGGGCGCTGACCGCGTCGAGGTCGTCGACCCGGTAGGCCATCTGCTGGATGCCGGGGCCGCTCTTGTCGAGGAACCTCCCGATCGTGGTGTCCGGGTTCAGGGGCGCGAGCAGCTGGACGTAGGAGCCGGAGTCGCCGACCTCCATCATCGCCTCGCGGACGCCCTGCTCCTCGTTGACCTCCACGTGCGCGCAGCGCATGCCGTACGCCTTCTCGTAGAAGGCGATGGCGGCGTCGAGATCGGCGACGGCGATGCCGACGTGGTCGATCGCGGTCACGCCCGGCAGGGCGTGGGCACCAGAGTCAGTGACCTTCACGACAGGGGGTCTCCGTTCCGAGTTGCGGGCCTGCGACTTATGGTGACAGCAGGGAAACACGACGTTCGGAGGAC
Organism: Mycobacteriales bacterium; assembly: GCA_035526225.1. Taxonomy (GTDB): domain Bacteria; phylum Actinomycetota; class Actinomycetes; order Mycobacteriales; family SCTD01; genus RYN-111. The sequence goes on along the minus strand of DATLCV010000093.1, from coordinate 48,119 downwards.
CCCCGTGGGCAGCACTGTGATCGTGGCCGGAGCGCGTACGCCGATCGGGAAGCTCTCCGGGTCGCTGAAGGACTTCACCGCAATGGACCTCGGCGGCATCGCCATCAAGGGCGCCCTCGACAAGGCCGGCGTGAGCGGCGACCAGGTCGACTACGTGATCATGGGCCATGTCCTGCAGGCCGGGCAGGGGCAGATCACCGCCCGCCAGGCCGCGGTCAAGGGCGGCATCCCGATGTCGGTCCCGGCGCTGACCATCAACAAGGTCTGCCTGTCCGGCATCGACGCGATCGCCCTCGCCGACCAGCTCATCCGCGCGGGCGAGGTCGAGATCGTGGTCGCCGGTGGCATGGAGTCGATGACCCAGGCGCCGTACCTGCTGCCGAAGGCCCGCCAGGGCTACCGCTACGGCAATGCCGAGGTCCTCGACGCGACGTTCCACGACGGTCTGTTCGACGCCTTCGACAAGGTCGCCATGGGTACGGGGACCGAGGCCTACCAGCACAAGTACGAGATGACGCGCGAGGAGCAGGACGAGTTCGCCGCTCGCTCCCACGAGCTCGCCGCGGCCGCGATCAAGGAGGGCCGGTTCGCCGACGAGATCGTGCCGGTCTCCATCCCGCAGCGCAAGGGCGACCCGGTCCTCGTCACCGAGGACGAGGGCGTCCGTCCCGGAACGACGGCTGAGTCCCTGGGCGGCCTCAAGCCCGCCTTCGTCAAGGACGGAACACTCACCGCGGGCAACGCCTCGCAGATCTCCGACGGTGCCGCGGCGGTCGTCGTCATGAGCAAGGACAAGGCCGAGTCGCTCGGCCTGACCTGGCTCGCCGAGATCGGCGCGCACGGGATCGTCGCCGGCCCCGACACCTCGTTGCAGGAGCAGCCCGCCAACGCGATCCGCGCGGCGCTCGCCAAGGCAGGCAAGAGCATCGGCGACATCGACCTCTTCGAGCTGAACGAGGCGTTCGCTGCCGTCGGCATCGCCTCGACCAAGGCACTCGGCATCGACCCGGAGAAGGTCAACGTCAACGGCGGGGCGATCGCGCTCGGCCACCCGATCGGCGCCAGCGGCGCCCGCATCGTGCTGCACCTGGCGCACGAGCTGAAGCGCCGTGGCGGCGGCCTCGGTGCTGCCGCGCTGTGCGGTGGCGGCGGTCAGGGCGACGCGCTGCTCATCACGGTCCCCAGCTGAGCAAGAGCTCCCAGGACGTCCCCGACCTCGTCGCCCGCGCCGAGGCCGGTGAGGCGCGTGCCGTCGCTCGGCTGATCTCCCTCGTCGAGGACGCCTCACCCGCGCTCCGCGAGGTGATGGCGCTGCTCGCGCCCCGCGCTGGTCACGCCCGCGTGGTGGGGCTCACAGGGGCTCCGGGCGTGGGCAAGAGCACCTCGACGTCGGCGCTGGTCTCGGCGTACCGCCGCCGGGGGATGAAGGTCGGGGTGCTCGCGGTCGACCCGTCGTCACCCTTCTCGGGCGGCGCGCTGCTCGGAGACCGCGTCCGCATGCAGGAGCACGCGACGGACGACGGGGTGTTCATCCGCTCGATGGCCTCGCGGGGCCACCTGGGCGGGCTGTCCTGGGCTACGCCGCAAGCGCTGCGGGTGCTGTCCGCGGCCGGCTGCGACGTGGTGCTCGTGGAGACCGTCGGCGTCGGTCAGGCGGAGGTCGAGGTCGCGTCGCTCGCCGACACGACCCTGGTGCTGATGGCGCCGGGGATGGGCGACGGCATCCAGGCCGCGAAGGCCGGGATCTTGGAGGTGGCCGATGTCTTCGTGGTGAACAAGGCCGACCGCGACGGCGCGGACACCGTGGTGCGTGACCTGAGGTACATGCTGTCGCTCGGGGACCGACGCACCGACGAGGGCTGGCGGGTGCCGATCCTGCGGACCGTGGCGTCCAAGGGCGAGGGCGCCGACGAGGTGGTCGACGCGATCGAGGCGCACGGGGCGTACCTCGCGTCGTCGGGCCGGCTCGAGGCCCGGCGCGCGAAGCGGGCCGGCGACGAGGTCGAGGGGATCGCACTCACCTCGCTCCGGGTCGACCTGCGCTCCTCCGGCGAGCTCGATCGGCTCGCCGCGCTGGTGGTGGCGGGCACGCTCGACCCCTACTCCGCCGCCGACGAGCTGGTGCAGGGCCTCGGCTGAGTCACGCGCGTCCGGGTGCCGGGCCATGCCGTCGCCACATGACCCACTGCGCGAGCGGTCCGGCAGGATGCACCTGGTGACGTGGGAGGCGCTGGCGTGGGCGGCAGGAGCAGTCGGCGTCCTGTGGCTGCTGCTGGTCCTGGTCCTGCTGCGGCTCAACCCGGGGGAGGACCGCTTGCGCGACGCGATCCGCCTGCTGCCCGATGTGCTGCGCCTCGTGGGCCGCCTGGCGAAGGACCCGGCGGTGCCGCGCAGGACGCGGGTGACGCTGTGGCTGGTGCTGGCCTACCTCGCCCTGCCGATGGACCTCGTGCCGGACTTCGTGCCCGTGGTCGGCTACGCGGACGACGCCGTCCTCGTGGCCTGGGCGCTGCGCTCGGTCGTGCGCACCGCGGGGCGGCCGGCCCTGGAGCGGCACTGGCCGGGCACGCCGCAGGGGCTCCGCGTCGTGCAGCGGCTGGCGGGACTGCAGCCGGAGTGACTCAGCCGCCGAGGTAGGACATCTCGGCCCGGTCCTGGGTCACCTGTCCGCGCAGCTCGGAGTACCGGTCGTCGCGCGCGGCCCACCGGCCGCCGACGAGCACGGCCAGCTCGTCGTCGGTCGCCCCGCTCCGCAGGGCGGAGCGCAGGTCGGTGCCGCGCGTCGCGAACAGGCACGTGAACAGCTCCCCGACCGCCGTGAGCCGTGCCCGCGTGCACGTGCCGCAGAACGGCTGCGACACCGAGGAGACGAACCCGATCTCGCCGGCTCCGTCGGCGTAGCGCCAGCGGTCGGCGGTGCCCTCGGCGCCGATCTGCTCCAGCGGGTGGACAGCCGCCACCCGGGCCCGGACCTCGGAGCCGGGCACCACGTCGTCCAGCACCCAGCCGTTGGTGGTCCCCACGTCCATGTACTCGATGACGCGCAGGGTGTGCCCTCGCTCGCGGGCGTACTCCACGAGCTCGAGCACCCCCTCGTCGTTCACCCCGCGGCGCAGCACGGTGTTGAGCTTGACGGGCAGTCCCGCCGACGCAGCGGCGTCGATCCCGGCGAGCACCTGCTCCAGGGGCACGTTGGTGTCGGCGAGCAGCCGGAACACCGCGGGGTCGAGGCTGTCCAGGCTCACCGTCACCCGGGCCAGCCCGGCGTCACGCAACGAGGCGGCCAGGGGGGCGAGCAGCGAGCCGTTCGTCGTCATCGCGACGTCGTTGATGCCGTCGACGGCCGCCACGCGGCGTACGAGGTCGGGGAGGTCGCGGCGCAGCAGCGGCTCGCCGCCGGTGAGGCGGACCTTCGTCACCCCTTGGCGTGCGAAGACCGACACGACGCGGGTGAGCTCCTCGAAGGACAGCAGCTCCGCGCGCGGCAGGAAGGCGTGGTCGGGTCCGAACAGCTCGCGGGGCATGCAGTAGGGGCACCGGAAGTTGCAGCGGTCCGTCACCGAGACGCGCAGGTCGCGCAGCGCGCGCCCCCGGGTGTCCTTCATCGGCTCAGCGTAGGCGCGAGGCCGGGAGCCCTCACACGTTGCTCCAGGTGGCGGATCGAGTTGGTCCGCCGCACTCAACCAAAGGGGAAACCGTAGTGAAGCGAGTCATCGCCATCGCCGCCCTGCTGCTCGGCACCGCCTCTGCCTTCGCCATCCCGGCGAGCGCGGAGAACGCCTGCGTCGAGATCCACGTGAACGTCAACGGCACGCCCGTCGACCACGTGCAGTGCGTCTGACGCACGACTCACCCAGCTGCTGACGGAGCCGCCGCCCCTCGGGACGGCGGCTCCGTCGTGTTCAGGTGGGGCGAGGACTGGCGAGCAGGGCACCTCTTCCTTACCGCCTCTAGGCCGGACGGCGCAGCGCAAAGGGTGCTCTTCGGGCCTTCGGGACATCCCGTCACCGGTCGAACAGGAAGAGGGCCGGCGTCGTCGGCCCAGGCACGTCGCTCTACCAGGGGGTACGTCGTGAAGGCTCGTCGTCTTGTCCTGCGCGTGTGCGCAGCAGCAGTTCCCGCCGCACTCGTCCTCGGCAGCACCGGCGCCGCGTACGCCGCCAAGCCGGTGCGGACGCCCGTTCCGACTGTCACGCAGACGCCCGCGAAGGCGAGCAGCAGCGCAGCGGCCGCCTTCGGGTGGGTCGTCGACGCGAGCACGACCTACACCTGCAGCCTGGACGGCTCGGCGTACACGGGCTGCACCTCGCCCGCGTCGTACTCGGGGCTCGCTGACCGGCAGCACACGTTCGCGCTGCGGGCCCGGGCAGGTGCCGGCAAGCCTGCGACCTACAGCTACGGCTGGGTGGTCGACACCGTGGCGCCCCTCGCGCCGGTCGTCAGCCCCATCGCCGGACCGACGAGCAACCGGACGGCCGCGGTGTCCTTCACCGACAGCGACACCTCTGTCACCGCCTTCACCTGCGCGCTCGACGGCGTCGCCGAGCCCTGCACCTCGCCGCACGGTTACAGCGGCCTCGTCGACGGCCTGCACACCGTGGTGGTCACCGCGAGGGACGCGGCGGGCAACGCGGCCAGCGGCTCGGTGAGCTGGACCGTCGACGGCTCGGCTCCGAACATCCCGGTCCTCACCGGCCCGGCCAACCCGACGAACGCGCCGAGCGCAGGCGTCGCCTTCACCGGGGAGGTCGACGCGGTCTTCTCCTGCGCCCTCGACGGCGCTGTGCCGTCCGCCTGCTCGAGCCCGTGGGTCCCGGCGGCGCCGCTGGCTGACGGCTCGCACACGCTCGCGGTCACCGCCGTCGACGCGGCGAGCAACAGCGCAACCGGGTCGGTGACCTGGGTCGTCGACACAGCGCCCCCCACCGCACCCGACCTCGTCTCGGCCCCGGCCGTCACGACGAACGACGCCGCCTTCACCGTGCGCTTCGCGCACACCGACCTGTCCACGGCGTCCTACGCGTGCACCTTCGAGTCGGTGACGGCGCCGTGCACCAGCCCGTGGGTCCCAGGCCCCGGGTTCACCCCGGCGAACGGCCTGTACACCCTGCAGGTCCGGGCGCAGGACCTCGCAGGCAACCAGAGCGACGCGCTCGGGGTCTCGTGGACGTACGACGCCACCGCGCCGTCGCCGGCCGCCTTCGTCTCCGGCCCGGCGACGCCCACCACCGTGACCGACCCGGTCTTCGACTTCGTCGACACCGACACCACGACGACCGGGTTCACCTGCGCGGTGGACCTGGGCAGCTTCGTGGCGTGCGACCCGGGCGTGACCCTGTCGGCGCTCGTCTCACCGCTCCCGGGAGACGGCTCGCACACCCTGCACGTCCGGGCCACCGACGGGCTGAACACCAGCGCTTCCGTCGACTGGACCTGGGTCCTCGACACGTCCCCTCCGCCGCTGCAGCCGAGCACACCGCCCGGTGGCGTCACCCCCGGTGACCAGGGCCCCGTCAGCAGCGCGCCGACGTTCACGTTCGGCAACCCCGACCCCGCCTCGGTCGCAGGTTTCGTGTGCTCCGTGGACGGTGGCGCCTGGAACGCGTGCAGCAGCGGCTTCACCCCGGCCGTCGGCGACGGCGCGCACACGCTGCAGGTCGCCGCGGTCGACCAGGCGGGCAACGTCGGCACCCCGGTCAGCTACTCCTGGACCCTGGACACCGTCGCGCCGGTCGGCACGGTGGGCTTCCCGAGCACCCTGACGGGCGCTGCCACGGTCGCGTTCCCGGAGTCGGTGCAGGGGGTGACCGCGAGCGCGGTCCGGCTGCTGGTCGCGGGGACCACGGCAGTGGTCCTGACGCGCCAGACCTGCTTGGACGCAGGTGCCGCCCTCACGTCCTGCGGTGGCGCGGTGCGCACCGTGGTGCTCACCCCGGTGGCACGCCTGGTGCCCGGTCAGCGGTACGTGCTGTCGACCGGCTCCGCCGTCCACGACGCCGCGGGCAACCCCGCCTCGTCGCCGGCGACGGTCTTCCGGGCGCTGCGCGTCCTGCAGGAGTCGCAGGCGGCGGTGGTCCAGGGCTGGGCTCCGCGCGCCAGCACGGCGGCGTACGGCGGTCGCTACCTGCAGGCGCATCTCGCGGGCGCCTCCGTCTCCTACGCCTTCCGCGGCACGTCGGTGACCTGGTTCACCGCCAAGGGCCGTTCCATGGGCACCGCGAAGGTCTACTGCGGCTCGACCCTGAAGGCCACGGTCAACAACTACGCGGCCACGACGAGCTGGCACGTCGGACGGAAGGTCACCTGCTCCTCGAGCACGGCCAACAACCTGCTGCGCGTCGTCGCCACCGGGCGCAAGGGCGCCACCGCGGGCACCGGCACCAGCGTCGTCGTCGACGCCGTCAAGGTCAGCACCCTGACCAGCAACCCCGCGCTCGCGCAGCGCTGGGGCACCACGGCGAGCACGCTCGCCTCCGGGGGCCGCTACGCGTACGGCGACACCCGGGGTGAGTCGTTCTCGCTGACCTTCCGGGGCACCTCGATCACGTGGCGGACGCTTCTCGGCAAGGGCATGGGCAAGGCCACGGTCTACGTCGACGGTGTCGCGAAGGGCACCTACGACCAGTTCGCGACCACCACCAAGGCGGGCAGCCGCACCTGGCGGCTCACCGACAAGGTGCACACGCTGAAGGTCGTGCTGACGGGCACGCACCGCACCGGCGCCACCGGCAACCGCGTCGTCGTCGACCGGCTGACGGTCGGGTAGCCCACGGCCGGGTGAGGTTGACTGGGAGCATGCAGCAACGCCCCAGTGACCTCACCCTGGCCGGCGCGGTCGACCTGTCCCGGCTCGCCAAGCCGGCGGCCGGTCCCGCGGCCCCGACGAGCACGAGCCCCTACGTCTTCGACGTCGACGAGGCAGACTTCGAGGACCTCGTCCTCAGGCGCTCGCTGCAGGTCCCGGTCCTCATCGACTTCTGGGCGGACTGGTGCGGGCCGTGCAAGCAGCTGACCCCTGTGCTGGAGCGGCTCGCCGACGAGATGGCAGGTGCCTGGGTCCTCGCGAAGGTCGACACCGAGGCCAACCAGGGCATCGCGGCGCAGCTGCAGATCCAGTCGATCCCCGCGGTGTTCCTGGCCCTCGGTGGACGGCTCGTCCCGGGCTTCCAAGGGGCGCTGCCGGAGGCCCAGCTGCGGGCCTTCCTCGAGCAGGTCCTGGCTGCCGCGCAGCAGGCCGGCATCGGTGGCGGGGCGCCCCCCACGGAGCAGCAGGCCCCGCCGCCGCCCGACCCCGACCTCCTCGCCGCGGAGGACGCGCTGGCCCGGGAGGACTACCCCGCGGCTGCCGCGGCGTACGACGCCCTGCTGGAGCGGGTGCCGGGTGACCCGGAGGCGGTCCTGGGCAGGGCCTGGGCGGTGCTGCTGGGCCGCGCTGCGCACCTCGACCCGGTGACAGTGCTCGCCGAGGCCGACCTGCGACCCGACGACGTGGCAGCGCAGACCGCTGCGGCCGACGCGGAGGTCCTCTCCGAGCGCATCCAGGAGGCGGTCGACCGGTTGGTCGGGCTGGTCCGCCGTACCTCCGGTGAGGAGCGCGACCAGGCGCGGCTGCACCTGCTGGAGCTGTTCTCCGTGCTCGACCAGGACGACGAGCGCGTGCTCGCCGGGCGCCGCGCGCTCGCCAACGCGCTGTACTGAGGCCCGCCTCAGGCATGGGGTAAGGCACGGGTAAGGCGTGCGTAAGGCCGGGACGGCGTGATCGCCCGATGTCCGACCCCACCCCTCAGCACGAACGTGGTGCTCGGCCCCGGAGAGACCGGGACGCCGAGGAGGTCGACACAGATGAGCGAGATGAGCGCAGGGCTGCGAGCCCTGGAGATGCAGGAGCGTCAGGCCTGGCACCGCGAGCGGGCCTACCGGGAGCACAGCGGGGCCGTGGTGGACGCCGGCGCCCGGCGGCGGGCGTGGCGGCGGACCGTGCGGCGCGCCGCGTGACCCTGACGGCCGAGTCGGTGCCGACGTCGGCACCGACTGGCACGATGGCGGACGTGGCCGCCTTCACCGCCCGTGACCGGCCTCCGCTCGTGGGTCGCGAGGACGAGCTCCGGCTGCTGCTGGACGCCGTCACCGCTGCCGGCGAGGGGAGGCCGGCTGCGGTCCTGCTCGGGGGTGACGCCGGCGTCGGCAAGACGCGCCTGCTGGCTCAGGTCGTCGAGGACGCGCCACGGCCGCTGCTCGTGGTGCGCGGCGGCTGCGTCGACCTGGGAGAGGTCGGGCTGCCCTACCTCCCCTTCGTCGAGGCCCTCACCGACCTGGTGCGGGCGGTCCCGACCGTGGCCGACCTCCCAGGTCTCGGCCCGCTGCTCGCCGGCGGTACCGCCGTCAACGACGAGGTACGCCGGCTGCAGCTGTTCGAGGCCGTCGCCGGCGCGCTGCGGCTCGCCGCGGAGCAGGCCCCGGTGCTGCTCGTCCTCGAGGACCTGCACTGGGCCGACGCCTCGAGCCGCGAGCTGCTGCGCTTCCTGCTCTCCCGCCTGCGGGACGAGCGGGTCGCTGTCCTGGCGTCCTACCGCGCCGACGACCTGCACCGCCGCCACCCGCTGGTGCCGCTCGTGGCGGAGCTCAGCCGCCTCGGGGGTGTCGAGCACCTCATGCTGCAGCCGCTGGGTGACGACGCGGTGGGCCGGCACGTGCGTGCGATCGGCGCGCTGCCGGACGACCTCGTGAGTCTCGTGGTGGACCGCGCAGAGGGCAACGCCTACTTCGCCGAGGAGCTCGCCCAAGCGGCTCTGGAGACCGGGCGGCGCGACCTGCCCACCCGGTTGACCGACGTCCTGCTCGCCCGCTTGTCCCGGTTGAGCGAGGCAGCGCTGGCCGTGGTGCGCGTCGCCGCCGTCGCCGGACGCCGCGTGGACCACGAGCTGCTGGCAGCGGCCTGCACGCAGACCGGGCTGGCGCTCGACGAGGCGCTGCGCGAGGCGGTCTCCGCGCACGTGCTCGAAGTCGGGGACGGCGGTGCCGCAGGCGCCTACTCCTTCCGGCACGCCTTGCTGCAGGAGACCGTGTACGACGACCTGCTCCCCGGGGAGCGGGTGCGCCTGCACGGGTTGCTCGCTGCCGTCCTCGAGGGCGGCTCCCCGGGGGAGCTGGCCATGCACCGCGAGCGCAGCGGCGATCGTGGCGGAGCGCTCGCGGCCTACCTGGAGGCCGGCGACGCAGCGATGGCCGCGGGAGCGCCGCACGAGGCCCTGGCGTACCGCGAGCGAGCGCTGGACCTGCTGGCCGCCGGCGCGGGGCCGGACCTGTCGGTGCAGGACCGCGTCGACCTGCTGCGCGGCACGGCCAAAGCCGCCAAGCTCGCGGGCGACTGGAGCCGTGCGCTCGCGCACGCGCGAGCGCACGTCGACGTCGCGCAGCAGCTCGACGAGCGCGGGCTGGCGTCCGCCCAGCAGCTCCTCGTCTCGCACCTGCTCGACGCCGACCGCGAGGACGACGCGGTCCACGTCGCCACCGAGGCTCGCGCGCTCGCCCGCAAGACCGGCGACGCCGGGCTCGTGGCGGGAGCCGAGTCGCTCTACGCGCGGGCGGTGTGGAGCGACCTCGACCGCGACGACGACGTCCGCGAGGCAGCGGAGGCGGCGTACGAGGCCGCCCTCGCGAGCGGGCTCACAGAGGTGCAGTCGGAGGCGCTGACGACGCTGGGCGGCCTGGCAGAGGCCGCGGGAGACCGCGACACGGCCCTCGTGCGCTACCGGCAGGCCCGCGACGTGGCCGTCGAGGGTGGCCACCTCATGGAGGAGCTGCGGGCCCGCTACAACGTCGCGGCCAACGCGTTCTACGCCGCCGACCTGCCCACCGCGCTGCGCGATGCCGAGGAGGGGGTGCTGCGTGCCCTCGACCTGGGGCTCGGCTGGACGCCGTACGGGTACTCGCTGCGCATGCTCCGGGTCGTGGTCCGCTACGTCAGCGGTGACTTCCGCGGCTCCAGCGACGCGGCGACGAGCTGCCTCACCGGTGCCGTCGACCTGGCCCGCGAGAGCTTGCTCGGAGTCGGGCTCTACACCGCGGTCGCGCGTGGGGACGAGCGGGCGGTGGCGCACGCCCTGCGTCTCACCGAGCTGCCGGGCCTGGACGCGATCACCCTGCTCGTCGCGGCGGGGACGGGCTCCGACGGGCTCCGGATGGCAGGCGAGCCCGAGCGCGCCGTGGCCGTCGCCGAGGACGGCGCACGCCGGCTCGCGCAGACCTGGGGCGAGTGGTCGCTCGGGGGCATCTGGCTCGCCGCGCTCGGCATCGCCGCGCTGGCTGACATCGCCGTCGCCGCCCGCGACCGGCACGACCGCGCCACGGCCGAGGCCGCTGTCGCTCGCGCCGAGCGGTGGGAGCAGGTCGCCCAGGAGACGGCCCGGCGCGGCCGGCCCCGCGGGGGGGCACTGGGGCCGGAGGGCCGGGCCTGGCTGCTGCGCGCCACTGCCGAGCTCACGCGGGCTCAGGGCGCTCCGGACCCGGCGCTGTGGCGCAGCGTCGTGGCGGAGTTCGACTACGGCTACCCGTACGAGGTCGCGCGCTCGCGGCTACGGCTCGCCGAGGCGCTGCTGGCCCTGGGGGAGCGGACCGACGCCGCGCAGGAGCTGCGTGCCGCGCACGAGACCGCAGCACAGCTGCCCGCCGAGCCGCTGATGGCGGAGGTCGTCGCGCTGGCCCGCCGCGGCCGCATCGACCTCCCGGGCGTACGGCGCGCTGGTGGGCCGGGCGCGCTCACGCCGCGTGAGGTCGAGGTGCTGCGCCTGGTCGCCACGGGCTTGACCAACCGACAGGTCGGCGCCCAGCTCTTCATGAGCGAGAAGACCGCGAGCGTGCACGTCTCGCGCATCCTGACCAAGCTCAACGCCTCCGGACGCGCGGAGGCCGCGGCCCGAGCCGCCCAGCTCGGGCTGCTCTGACCGCGGCCTCCGGGCCGGGCTGGTCCGCTAGAAGCGGATCTCGACGTCGTCCAGCATCACGCCCAGGTACGGCGGGGAGGCGAGCAGCGCGTCGCTCGTGACCCGGAACCGCAGGAACAGCGAGCCCTTCGGCGCCACGAAGGACGCCTTGTCCGCGGTGAAGGTCGGGAACTGCGCGTCACCCTCGAGCTTGGTGCTCACCGTGTGCCAGATCTTCCCGTCCGAGGACCAGTCGAGGCTCAGGCCGTCGAAGCCCGGCTCGGTGTTCTGCGCCTTCCACCAGGACACCTTGACGTTGGCGTCGTGCGGCAGCTTCAGCGCCGGTGAGGTCAGCGACGCGTTGTGGTTGCCGCCGTCACCCTCGCCCTGGGTGTAGGGCACGACCTGCTCGCTGCTGGCGCCACCGTGGCCGGGAGAGCCGTTGCGCCAGGCCATGACGCCGGTCGTGTCGTTGGTCGTCGCGAGCCAGCCCTCGGCGCTGCCCTCGAAGCCGAAGGCCTTGAGGAGCTTGTTCGCGTACGCCTTGGGGTGCAGCACCACCGGCTTGATCTCGGTGCCGCACTTCAGCGGCGGTCCGAACCGGTAGGTGTACGCGCCGCGGCCGAAGGAGGCGACCGTCAGCAGGTTGCAGTCCCACGGGGCGAGCTGCATGGACAGCACGGGCGCTGCCGGCAGCCCCTTGCCGAGCACCTCGAAGGAGCAGCGGCGCGCGGCGGGTGCAGCACAGGCCGCCTTCGGCTGCGACGCGTAGACACCGATGTCGGTGGCGACGACCAGCTGGGTGCCGCGGACCGTGACCCAGCTGACCGGGGCCTTCGGCAGGTCACCGGAGATGTCGAAGAAGTGCTCACCGGCATCGACCGACTTGTAGAGGTGACCGCCGTTGTCGTCCTTGCCGCTGAGCGTGCCGGGCGGCGTCCACTTGCGTGAGTAGCCGCCGAGGGTCGCGTAGACGATCTTGGGGTTGGTGCGGTCCATCTGGATGGACGTGACATAGCGCTCGGGCAGGCCGATCGCCTTGGCGATGTGCCAGCCGTTCTTGGTGTAGCGCTTCCCCGGGACCTTGCCCGCCACGTTGGTGGCGATGCCGCTCTTGAACGGGCGGGCGTCGGTCAGCACGTCGCAGACGCCGCAGTAGGCGACGTAGGCGTTCACGCCGAACAGGTCGAGCGCGGTCTGCACGTTGCCGGCGTCGTCCGCGGCCTCCTCGGTCGAGGTGCCCGGGTGCTTGGCCGTGCCGAGGTCGTAGACCTGTGCCCAGTCGTCAGCACCCGTGCTGGGGCCGGAGCCGCTCTCGACGACCTCGTTGCCGGCGATCATGACGTGGTCGGGGTCGCCCGGGTCGACCGAGAACGGGGTCGAGAACAGCCCGTGCGTGATGGGCGGCGCGAGGGCGTTCCAGGTGCGACCGCCGTCGACCGTGCCGGACATCGCTCCGCCGACGTACTCGCCGTAGGCCTTGTTGGAGTTGTTCGGGTTGACGCCGACGAAGAAGCCGTCGCCCCCGAGCGTCTCCATCTGGCGCTCGCGGTGCACGAGCTTGCCCTTCTTGTAGACGTTGGCGATCTTGGCTGTGCCGTTGTCCTGCAGGCCCATCCAGATCGTGCCGTCCTTGGCCCGGGCGACGTTGTAGGGCAGCAGGTTGGTGAGGCCCTTGTTGCTGCCGATGCCCCACTTGGCGTTCTGGAAGTCATCCGTCGGGTCTGGACCGGTGCGCTGCGTGAACACGCCTCCGTCGTTGCCGACGAGCAGGCGCACACCGCCCTCGCCGTCCGGGATGAACAGCGCGGCCTGCTGGTCCGGGTGCGTGGTGGTGGTCATGTCCAGCGCCTCGCCGCGGTTCGTCGGGCACAGGTAGGGCACGTCCGCGACCACCGGTCCGAGGAACAGGCAGGTGTTGCCGCTGAAGTAGCGGCCGATGACCCGGAAGTGGGTGGGCTTGTTCTGCGGCACGCCGAGGTCGTCGTTCTCCCAGACCTCCTCGAGGCCGAAGAGCAGGCGGGTCGGGACGCCCCCGACCGCCCGCGTCGGGTCAGGCTTGATGAACTGGTTGTACCAGGCCTGCACGCCCGCGCCGTAGCCGGCGAGCGCCGGCCCGGTGACGGCCAGAGCGGAGCCCGTGGTCGGGTCGCCGAGCTGGGCGCCGTCGGTCATCTTGACCCAGGTGCCACCGAAGTCGGGGGAGACGTAGACGCCGTCGAGGGTGCTGGTGGCCTTGTAGGTGCTGGTGATCCGCCCGTTCACGGTCGCGACGGCGTCGACCGGGTCGTCCACGGGGGGCAGCTGCGGGATCCCGCCCTTCTGCACCGCCTTGGCGTTCTGGACGAGCGCGTAGACGTAGTCGTGGTTCTGCGCCGCGCCGATGGTGGCACCGAGCTCGATGCGGCCGATGCGGTCCTGCTGGGTGAAGCCGGGCGCGGTCAGCTTGGTGAAGGAGCCGGGCGCACCGGAGGTGGAGCTGTAGAGACCGTTGTTCGGGGCCTGCACGCTGCCGTCAGAGCTCTTGACCTGACCGCCACGCCAGCCGACGGCCGCGAGGACGGTGCCGCCCTTGTTGCCGGCGGTGAAGCCACCAGGGGCCTTCACGATGACGTCGGTGACGACGTTGGCGAAGGTGCAGCCCTTGACGCGGTTGGACTTGCCGCTGCACGCCCCGGTGGGGAGCTTGACGTTGGCGAAGCTCACGCCGGCGTCCACCGAGCGGAACAGGCCCGCTCCGGTGGCGACGTAGATCTCCTTGGGGTTGGTCGGGTCGACCGTGACCCGGAACCCGAACGCGTCGGAGGGCGCACCCTTGGCGCGCGTCCAGCTCTTCCCGTCGTTGGTGCTGCGGTAGACGCCGGCGCCCTCGAGGCTGCTCGCCCCGAAAGACCCGTCGCCGGTCACCACGACGAGCGTGCCGCCGTTGGCTGTGGAGTAGCCGACCGAGCCGACGAGCAGCGTCGGCAGGGTGTCGCCGACGGAGGTCCAGCTCGCGCCGTAGTTCTTCGACTTGTAGAGCCCACCGCCGGCCGAGGAGGCGTACACGGTGCGGCGCTTCTCGTCGTAGGTGAAGTCGGTGACGCGGCCGCCGTTCTCGACGAGGCCGAGGCCGTTGACGCCGGAGTACTCCGCGTCACCGACCTGCAGCGGGCCGATCCCGTCGGACTTCCAGCGGTTGCCGTTGCCGGCGCTCTGTCCCTTGCGCAGCAGGCGCAGCTTCTGCTCGATGGCGGTGATGAGCGCGCCGTTCGACGCTGTTCCCTGGATCGCGGCGCGCTGCACCTCGTTCGCCAGGCGGTCGATCGACTCACCCGTGATCTCCATCCCGAGCGAGGCGGGAGAGTCGCAGTAGTGCCCCGGGAGGCCGTAGGTGCCCGACTGGGCGTGCTTGCAGATCTCTTCGAGCTGGGCGATAAGGCTGGCGTCGGCGGTGGTCCGCCGCTGGACGGTGCCAGCGTTCGCGGACCAGATCCCGATCCCAAGGGCGGCGAGCGCCACCCCACCCAGTACCCGGCGACGGCCGACGGTGATCAACGTGTGTCCTCCTCGAAAAGGTCTTCACGGGGACACTTCGCGCTCGTGGCGCGAACTCCTGCCGCGGATGGTCAGGCGCTGCGCTGAGGCGTGAGCCACACCGTGCTCTGGGCGGGGAGGGTGAGGACCGCGCTGGCCGGCTGGCCGTGCCGCGAGTCCGGCGCAGCCGAGACCTGGCCGAGGTTGCCCTCACCTGCCCCCCCGTACTCAAACGCGTCTGTGTTGAGCACCTCGCGCCACACACCTGTCACCGGGAGCCCCACCCGGTAGTCCCGGTGGACGCTGCCCGAGAAGTTCGTCACCGAGGCCAGCACGCTCCCGTCGGCGCCGTACCGGAGGAAGGACAGCACGCTGCCCGCCCGGTCGTCGGCCGCGATCCAGCCGAACCCCTCGGGGCTCTCGTCGAGCGACCACAGGGCCGGGGTCTCCCGGTAGAGCTCGTTGAGCCGCCGGACCAGGTCGGCCATGCCGCGGTGCTCAGGCACCTCGAGAAGGTGCCAGGGGAGCCCGCCGCCCTCGGCCCACTCGGTGTCCTGCGCCAGCTCGGCCCCCATGAACAGCAGCTTCTTGCCCGGGTGCGCCCACATGTAGGCCAGCAGCGCCCGCAGGTCGGCCCGCTGGTTGAACCGGTCTCCCGGCAGCTTGGTGAGCAGCGAGCCCTTGCCGTGCACCACCTCGTCGTGGCTCAGCGGCAGCACGAAGCTCTCCGTCCACGCGTAGACCAGGGAGAAGGTGATCTGGTCGTGGTGGTGCGAGCGGTGGACAGGGTCCCGCGCGAGGTAGGCCAGGGTGTCGTGCATCCAGCCCATGTTCCACTTGAACCCGAAGCCGAGGCCGCCGTCGTCAGTACGCCGGGTCACGCCCGGCCAGGCGGTCGACTCCTCCGCGAGCGTCGTGGCGCCAGGGGCGCGGCGGTGGACCACCGCGTTGAGCTCCTGCAGGAACTGCTCCGCCTCGAGGTTCTCCCGGCCGCCGCGTGCGTTCGGTGCCCACTGGCCCACGGAGCGGGAGTAGTCGAGGTAGAGCATCGAGGCGACCGCGTCGACGCGCAGGCCGTCGACGTGGAACTCCTCGAGCCAGTACGCCGCGTTGGCGACGAGGAAGTTCCGCACCTCGGGCCGGCCGAAGTCGAAGACGAGCGTGCCCCAGTCCTGGTGCTCCCCGCGGCGCGGGTCGGGGTGCTCGTAGAGGGCCGTCCCGTCGAATCGGGCGAGCGCCCACTCGTCCCGGGGGAAGTGCGCCGGCACCCAGTCCAGGACGACGCCGATGCCCGCCTGGTGCAGCCGGTCGACGAGGTACCTGAGGTCGTCAGGGGTCCCGAACCGCGCCGAGGGGGCGTAGTAGCTCGTGACCTGGTAGCCCCAGCTGCCGCCGAAGGGGTGCTCCATGACCGGCATCAGCTCGACGTGGGTGAACCCGAGCCAGGTCACGTGCGCGACGAGCGCCTCCGCCAGTTCGCGGTAGGAGAGCCCGGGGCGCCACGACGCGAGGTGGACCTCGTAGGTGCTCATCGGCTCGCCGTGCGGCTGGGCGCCGGAGCGGCGGGCCATCCACTCGGCGTCTTCCCAGGTGTAGTCGCTGCGCTCGATGACCGAGGCCGTCAGCGGCGGCGGCTCGGTGCGGCGGGCCATCGGGTCGGCCTTCTCGCGCCACATGCCGTCTGCGCCGCAGACCGCGAGCTTGTAGCGCATCCCGAGGGAGGCGGCCGGGACGACCACCTGCCACACGTCCCCGGTCCGGCGCATCGGGTGCTGCGATCGGTCCCAGTGGTTCCAGTCGCCGATGACGCTCATCGCCCGCGCGTTCGGGGCCCACACCGCGAAGCGGACCCCGCCGTCGACGAGCTGGGCTCCCAGTGCGTCCCACAGCTGCTCGTGCCGTCCCTCGGCGATCAGGTGCAGGTCGAGCTCGCCGAGGTCCGGGGTCAGTGACCCGCTCATCCCCAGTGGCCCTGCTCGGCGGGGTGGGCGCGGCGCACGGTGAGCAGGTGCGCGGGCTCCTGCCGGGGGTCGAGGCGCACGTAGCTCGACCGCCCCCACGTCCAGCTCTGGCCGGTCAGCTCGTCGGTCACGAGCACCTGGTCGTCCCAGCCGACCCCGAGCGACGGCAGGTCGAGGTGCAGGGTCGCCTCGTGCTCGGTGCGCGGGTCGAGGTTGACGACGACGAGCACGACGTCGTCGCCCTCCCGCTTGCTCCACGCCATGACCTCGCTGTTGTCGACGTCGTGGAAGGTGACGTTGGTCAGCCAGTGCAGGGCCGGGTGCGCGCGCCGGAAGCGGTTCAGCGCCGTCAGGTACGGCGTCAGCGGGGCACTTCGCCAGTCGCGCCGCTTCACCTGGTACTTCTCGGAGTCGAGGTACTCCTCGCTGCCCGGCCGCACCGCCTCGTGCTCGAGCAGCTCGTAGCCGGCGTAGACCCCCCAGCTCGGCGACAGCAGCGCCGCGAGGACCGCCCTGACCTTGAACGCCGCCGGTCCGCCGTACTGCAGGTAGGCGTGCAGGATGTCGGGGGTGTTCACGAAGAAGTTCGGGCGCATGTGCCGGTGCGATGCCACGAGCTCCCGCACGTAGTCCTGCAGCTCCGCCTTCGCGGTGCGCCACGTGAAGTACGTGTAGCTCTGGTGGAAGCCGAGCCGGCCGAGCTCGTGCATCATCGCCGGTCGGGTGAACGCCTCCGACAGGAAGACGACGTCCGGGTCCGTACGGCGGATGCGACCGAGGAGGTCCTCCCAGAAGTCGAGCGGCTTGGTGTGCGGGTTGTCGACGCGGAACACCCGGACGCCGTGCGTCATCCAGTGCCGGAGCACCCGCTCCACCTCGTCGGTGATCCCGGCGCGGTCCTCGTCGAACGAGAGCGGGTAGATGTCCTGGTACTTCTTGGGCGGGTTCTCGGCGTAGGCGATGGTGCCGTCGAGCCGGTGCCGGAACCACTCCGGGTGCTTGCCCACCCAGGGGTGGTCGGGGGCGCACTGCAGCGCGAGGTCGAGCGCGACCTCCATGCCCAGCGATCGCGCACGGGAGACGAAGGCGTCGAAGTCCTCCAGGGTCCCCAGGTCGGGGTGGATCGCGTCGTGGCCGCCCTCGTCGGAGCCGATCGCCCACGGCGAGCCGGGGTCCTTCGGACCGGCGTCCAGTGCGTTGTTGGGGCCCTTGCGGTTCACGCGCCCGATGGGGTGGATGGGGGGGAAATAGACGACGTCGAAGCCCATCTTGGCCACCGCCGGCAGCCGCTTGGCGGCCGTGGCGAAGGTGCCGGACCTGCGGCTCGTCGCCCCTTCGGAGCGGGGGAACAGCTCGTACCAGGAGCCGTACAGGGCGCGCGTCCGGTCCACCTGCAACGCGAGCTCGGCGCCTCGGGTCACCAGCTCGCGCAGGGGGTGCTGCTGCAGCAGCCGGACGACGGTGGGGTCCAGCGCCGCGTCCAGCCGGGCGCGCGGAGGCCCCTCGACCCGCAGCGCGTGCAGCGCGGCCAGCGCCACGGGCTTGAGCTGCGCCGGCAGCGCGGAAGCGGCCCGCTCATACAGGACGGCGCCCTCCTCGAGCGTCAGCTCGACGTCGACGTCGGCATCCACCTTGAGCGGCGCGTCGTGCCACCAGGTGCCCAGCGGGTCGGACCAGCCCTCGACCGCGAAGGACCAGGTGCCCTCCGCGTCGGCGACGAAGTCGGCAGTCCAGCGGTCCTCGAAGCCGGGGGCCATCCGCAGGAAGGGCAGCCGCGTGCCGTCCGGCCGGGTGACGACCACGTCAGCGGCAACCGCGTCATGCCCCTCGCGGAACACCGTCGCCACGACCTCCACGCGCTCCCCGCGCACGGCCTTCGCCGGGTAGGCGCCGCAGGACACGACCGGACCCAGGTCCGTGATCACGATCCGTCCGACGGCCACGGTGCGACCGTACCCACCTCCCGTCTAGGGTCGCTCAGGTGAGAGCCCTCCGCCGTTTCACCGTCCGACTCGCGCTGCCCGACCCGCTGTCCCCGCTGGCGGAGCTGGTGATGAACCTGCGGTGGTCCTGGCACCACCCGACGCAGGACCTGTTCGCGAGCATCGACCCGGACACCTGGGAGCGCGTGGCGCACGACCCGGTGGACCTGCTCGCGGAGGTCAGCCCGGCCCGCCTGGCGGAGCTCGCCGCGGACCAGGTGTTCCTCGCCCGCCTCAGCACCGCGGCCGCCGACCTGCGCCGCTACCTGAGCGAGCCCCGCTGGTACCAGGGCCTTGAGGGCGTGCCGGCGTCGATCGCCTACTTCTCCCCGGAGTTCGGCATCACCGAGGTGCTGCCGCAGTACTCCGGCGGTCTCGGGATCCTCGCCGGCGACCACCTCAAGACCGCGTCCGACCTCGGCGTCCCGATCCTCGGGGTGGGCCTCCTCTACCGGTCGGGCTACTTCGCGCAGAGCCTCAACCACGAGGGCTGGCAGCAGGAGCGCTATCCCCCGCTCGACCCGCACGGCCTGCCGCTGGGGCTGCTGCGGGGCGGGGACGGCGCGCCGGTGCAGGTCAGTGTCGTCATCGGACCCGGCCGCGTGCTGCACGCCCACGTGTGGCGCGTGCTCGTGGGCCGCGTCACGCTGCTGCTGCTCGACAGCGACGTCGAGGCGAACGGCCCCGGTGAGCGGGGCATCACCGACCGGCTGTACGGCGGCGGCTCGGAGCACCGGCTAGCGCAGGAGCTGCTCCTGGGAATCGGCGGGGTGCGCGCCATCCGCGCCTGGGCCGGCATCAGCGGTGAGCCGCACCCGGAGGTGTTCCACACCAACGAGGGGCACGCCGGCTTCCTCGGTCTCGAGCGGGTCCGTGAGCTCGTCGAGCAGGGGCTGTCGTACGAGGAGGCCGTCGAGGCGGTGCGGGCCGGCACGGTCTTCACGACTCACACCCCGGTCCCGGCCGGCATCGACCGGTTTCCCAAGGCGCTTCTCACGCAGGCCCTCGACGGCGGGGCCCTGCCCGGGGTGCCGTCGGACCAGGTGCTGGCGCTGGGCGCCGAGGACGACCCCGACATGTTCAACATGGCCCACATGGGGCTGCGGCTGGCGCAGCGCCGCAACGGCGTGGCGCTGCTGCACGGCCAGGTGTCTCGCGGCATGTTCCGCGGCCTGTGGCCGGGCTTCGACGAGGACGAGGTCCCGATCTCCAGCGTCACCAACGGCGTGCACGCCCCCACCTGGGTCGCGCGCGAGGTGCTCGAGCTCGCCGAGCGCGAGATCGGCACTGTCCTGACCGAGGAGGCGCAGGGCTGGGAGGGCATCGCGAAGGTCAGCGACGCGGCTGTGTGGCAGACACGCCAGCTGCTACGGGCCCGGCTGGTCGAGGAGGTGCGCCGCCGGCTGCGGCTGTCGTGGCTCCAGCGGGGGGCCTCGGACGCCGAGCTGGGCTGGACCGACTTCGCCTTCGACCCCGAGGTGCTCACGCTGGGCTTCGCGCGGCGCGTCCCGTCGTACAAGCGCCTGACGCTCATGCTGCGTGACCCGGAGCGGCTGACGGCGCTGCTGCTCGACCCGGAGCGACCGGTCCAGCTGGTCATCGCCGGCAAGGCCCACCCGGCCGATGACGGCGGCAAGGCGCTGATCCAGCAGGTGGTGCGCTTCGCCGACCGGGAAGACGTCCGGCACCGCATCGCGTTCCTGCCCGACTACGACATCGGGATGGCGCGCTACCTCTACGGCGGCTGCGACGTCTGGCTGAACAACCCGCTGCGCCCGCTCGAGGCCTGCGGCACCTCCGGCATGAAGTCCGCGCTCAACGGTGGTCTCAACCTGTCCGTCCTGGACGGCTGGTGGGACGAGATGTACGACGGGGAGAACGGCTGGGCGATCCCCACCGCGGACGGCGTCACCGACCCAGACCGGCGGGACGACCTCGAGGCGTCGGCGTTCTACGACCTCGTCGACAAGCAGGTTCGGCCGCGGTTCTACGACCGTGACTCCGACGGCGTCCCGCGGCGGTGGGTCGAGATGGTGCGGCACACCCTGGAGTCGCTCGGTCCGAAGGTGCTCGCGTCGCGGATGGTGCGCGACTACGTGCACCAGCTCTACACGCCAGCGGCGCTGGCCTCCCGGTCGCTGTCGCACGACGGCTTCGGCCCGGCGCGCGAGCTCGCGGCCTGGCGGTCGTCCGTCGTCGCGGCCTGGCCCGGGGTGCGCGTCGTGCACGTCGAGGCCGGCGGTGTGGGGGACGCCCCTGCCGTGGGTGCGGTGCTGTCGCTGCGTGCCACCGTCGACCTCGCGGGCCTCGCCCCCGACGACGTGGTGGTGCAGGCGCTGTACGGCCGGGTGGACGAGCACGACGAGCTCGCACTGCCGTTGCAGGTGCCGCTGCGCCCGACCGGCGTCGCGGAGGACGGCCTGCCGAGGTACGAGGGCGAGGTGCCGCTGGAGCGGGCCGGTGCCCACGGCTACGCGGTGCGGGTGCTGCCGACCCATCCCCTGCTGCCGAGCCCCGCCGACCTGGCCCTGGTCACCAGCACCTGACCGCCCGCGTTTCTAGGACGGGAGTCGGTCTTGTACGGCGGAGTGATGCCTCTCGCCGTACGAACCCGACTCCCGTCCGTAGGTGAGCTCAGCGAGCGGCATCCCCCGCTCGGCCACGTCTCGCTGCGATCCCGTCTCTTCAGGCGGGGGATTCAGGAGGCGCGTAGCCGCGCACTCCGCGCATATGCGGCCGCCACTTTGGCGACCAGCTGCTCTGGATACCGGTCGTCGTGGACGGTACTGACGACGACCTCCCAGCCGTCAGCTCTGGTCCGCTCGTCACGGGCGACGTCAAAGGCGCTGCGAGCCGCGTCGGTGAAGTGGTGCGCCCCGTCGTGCTGGACAGCGACCCGCGCCTCGGGGTCGGCGAGGTCGGGCTCCGACAGCAGCGTGCCCCATGCGTCGCGGACCACGACCCCGTGCCGGAGTCCGGTGAAGCCGGCCGCGTGCAGGCGCAGCCGCATGCGGGTCTCGGCGGGTGAGTCGGCCCCGGCATCGGCGAGCTGGACGAGCTCGCACAAGCGCACGACCCCTGGCCGGCCCCACGCCCGCTCGACGGCCTCGTCGAGTGCTCGGTGTCCGTGCCCGCGCAGCACGACATCTGCTACAGCGACGAGCTCCTCGAATCCCAGGCGAGGCTTCATGGTGGCGGCCAGGTCGCTGAGCGTCCGCGGACCGGTCGTCAGGGCGATGCCGGACTGCGTCGTGGCCTCGTCTGCCGCGATGTCGAGGCGGTGTACCCGGATGAGCGGCCTCTCGCTACGAGGCGCTGTCTGCCCCAGGCACAGGTGCACCTTCCCGTCGTCGTCCACCGGCAACCCGAGCAGGACCGCGGCGGTGCGTCCGCAGATCACTGCTGCCGGGCTGATGAGGAGGGCGGCCCTGACACGGGTCAGGGTGTCGTCGGGTGCATCGGCGCGCACGAACACGCCACGTGTCACCCGCCGGTACGACGGGCCCGCCAAGGTCGAGCGGGCGATCCCGGAGGTCGCACCCAAGAAGGGGATGTCCATGGGAGGACAGTCGACGAGAGCCCTGACCATCTGCTCGGGCCATCCACAGCCCTGCTATCGGGACGGGAGTCGGCGTCGTACGGCGCGCGGGGTGCTTGTGCCGTACAACCCCGACTCCCGTCCTGGAAATCGGGGTCAGTCGCGGGCGACCTCGGGCTCGAGGCCCTCGGTCGGGTGCACGGGCGGCTTGCCGCGCTCCACCCGCCAGATGGAGAAGGCGGCCGTCATCGCGACGAGCCAGGCGAGGCCGAGGACGAAACCGCCCAGCACGTCGGAGATGTAGTGAACGCCCAGCGCGAGGCGGGAGAAGGCGATGAGGGCCACCATCGCGAGCCACGCGCCGATCGCCGGCCGGTGCAGGCGACCCGGCAGCAGGGGGAGGAAGGCGAGCAGCAGGGCGCCGTACCCGTAGGTGGCCAGCATGGTGTGACCGCTCGGGAAGCTCTGGCCGTGGGCCGTGGCGATGGGGTCGGTGAGCGACGGGCGGTCGCGGTCGACCACGACCTTCACGACGGTGTCCACAGCACCGCCCAGCAGGCCGGTGGTGACGAGGAAGGCGCTGAGCCGGACGTGCCCGCCGTGCAACCACCAGTACACCGCCGCCGAGCCGATGAGCAGGTAGAACCACGGTGGGCTGCCGAGGTACGACACGCCCCGCAGGGCGCTCTCCAGCGTGTCGTGGCCGAGCACCCAGTTGTGCAGGTGGTTCGCCGCGTACGTGTCCACCCTCACCAGCGGGCCGTTGCTCTTCACCTGTGCCAGCAGCAGGCCGAACGGCACGCCCACCAGGGACAGCGCGACGGCCAGCAGCGTCACCCGCAGCCCGAAGCGGGCACCGGGCTCCATCCGCCGCGCGAGGGAGGCTGGTAAGCCAGTCATCACCACAGGGTGTTTGTCGCCCCGCCAGGGGGTGCACAAACCGAGGCGTGACCACTGCGCGGGCCGGATCCCGCTCCTCCTCGGGCCGCCGCGTCCGACGCTGGCGACGGCCGCTCATGGTGCTCGCCGGCGTCCGGGCCGCGCTCTCGTTGCTGGCCGTCCCGCTCGCGCCTGCGCTGTACGAGGACCACTTCGTCCTGCTCGTGCTGCTTCGTCCCACCAAGGAGGTCCTGCTCGCCGGAGGCTTCCTGGTCCGGCGGGGCGAGGTCGACCTGCTCGTGCTGCTGCTGGCGACGGTGCCTCTCATGGTCTTCGGGGTGTGGCACTTCTTCTTCCTGGGTCGCGCGTACAAGAAGGAGATCGTGGCGGGCGACGTCCCGGGGCTCGGCGGTCGTCTGCTGCCCGCCAAGCGCATCGCGGCGATCCGCAAGGTGCTCGGGAAGAAGGGGCCCAAGCTGGTGGTGCTCGGCCGGTTGGCCGTCCTGCCGTCCTCGCTGGTGGCCGCAGCCGCCGGCGCGTCGACGATGCCCACGCGCACGTTCCTCGTCGCGGACGGGGTCGGCGGCCTGCTCAGCGTCGTCGAGGTGGTGGGCGCCGGCCTGCTGCTGGGCGAGGCGTACAAGGAGGCCGGGCCGTGGTTGACGGCGGTGGGCGTGGCGGTGCTGCTCGCGATGCTCTGGCTGTTCGGCCGCTACCTCAAGAGGTTGTGAGCTCCGGGGCGTAGACCCGCAGGCGCTGCGCGGCCTTGCGCACCACCAGCTCCTCCGGCCCCTCCTCGACCTCGCCGTCACGCGCGACCTTGAGCGGGCCTTCCAACGAGCGGATCCGGACGCTCTGGGCCGTGCGCTGCTCGTAGACCCGGCAGCGGCCGAGCGTCCCGGTCAGCACTGCGAGCAGCAGGCGCGCCCGGGCGAAGGGCATCTCCGCGTCCACGACCCGCACGTCGACCAACCCGTCGTCGAGGCGCTCGCGCCAGCTAGGCGCGAAGCCCGAGGGGCGATAACGGCAGTTGCCGAAGAAGACCATCCAGACGCGCCGGTGGCTTCCGTCGATCTCGAGCTCGACCGGCGTGTGACCCCGCAGCACCCCGCCCAGCGCGACCACCACGGCCGGCCACTTGCCGATCCGGCCCTCCAGCTTCTCGCGCGCGTGCACCAGCTCCGCGTAGGAGCCGAGCGACGCGGTGTTCAGGAAGACCTGGTCGCCGATGAGGCCGACATCCACCTCGGTCACGGACCCTGCGTGCACCGCCGCAGCCGCGTCCTCGGCGGAGTCCAGGCCGACGTCGCGCGCGAAGTGGTTGAGGGTGCCGGCGGGGACCACCAGCAGTGGCAGGTCGTGCTCCATGGCGGTGGCCGCGGCGGCGTTGACGGACCCGTCCCCGCCGGCCGCACCGAGGGCCGTGGCGCCGCTCGCAGCCTTCTGCAGGGCCTCGAGCAGGTCGTCGCCGTCGTGCTCCACGACCTCCAGCCGGGGTAGCTGCTCCATCAGGACGTCGGTCGGTGTCTTGGAACCGGAGGGGCCGGCATCGGGGTTGGCCACCACCCGCACGCCGGCGCCGTCCCGGCTGGCGAGCGCGGGGTCGGGACGCCCGACGGCAGCAGGCCGGCCCGGGGGGACGGGCCACACGCGACGGGTCGCCAGCGCGACCCCTGCTCCCAGCGCCATGCCGGCCACGACGTCACCTGGGTAGTGGGCTCCGGTGCGCACCCGGCTGATGCCGACGAGGGTTGCCATCGGAGCCAGCACGGCCGCTGCGGCCGGCAGCTCCGAGCTGGCGCCGACCGCGAACGCCGCAGCACTCGCGCTGTGCCCGGACGGGAAGGAGGAGGTGCGCGTTCGGCGGTGCCGGGACCGACCCACCGGGATCAGGTCGACGCCGGGTCGCGGTCGGCGCACCGCGGTCTTCAGCGGCCCGTTGGCCAGGGCGCTCGTCAACCCGAGCGACAGCAGACCCCTGGCGGCCGCTCGCCGACCGCGCCGGCCCCCGGTCCCGGCGAGCACGGCGGCGGCGGCCAGCCAGATCGCGGAGAAGTCCGCCGAACGGGTGACCCAGGCAAGACCGGTGTCGACCGCTTGCGAGTCCCCGCGATGCGCGAGCACGTACCCCGCCTCGTCGAGCCGGTGGAGGACGCGGTGCAGCTGCATGCTCGCGGCCTACCCGTCCAGCGGGTACGGCGAACCCTCAGCGGCAGGCGCGAAGCAGGGTCACCGACCGGCCCAGGACCTTCAGGGCCGTCTCGTGCAGCGCAGTGCCCGCCGTACCGAGGACCACGTCGTACCGGGCGGCCCAGGGCAGACCGGGCAGCGTGACCTCCAGGTCGTCCCGGCCCATGTGCAGCAGCACGAGGAAGCTCTCGTCGACCACTGGCTCGCCGTGCGGGCCGCGCGTGCGGATCCCGCGGCCGTCCAGGTACATGCCGATCGTCCGCACGGAGGGGTCGAACCAGGACGCGTCGGTCAGCTCCGACCCGTCCGGCCCGAACCACGCGACGTCCTTCACACCGTCCTCGGAGACGTCGTGCCCGGAGAAGAAGGCCCGCTGCCGGAAGACCGGGTGCTCACGCCGGAACCGGATCAGCTGCCGGGTGAGGTCCAGCACCTCCTGCGCGGCGGCGTCGAGCTCCCAGCTCACCCAGGACAGCGCGTTGTCCTGGACGTAGGCGTTGTTGTTGCCTGCCTGCGTCCGGCGCACCTCGTCGCCCATCGTCAGCATGGGCACGCCGGTGGACAGCAGCAGGGTCGCCAGCACGTTCTTGGCCTGTCGCACGCGGAGCAGCTCGACCTCGGGGTCGTCGGTCGGGCCCTCCACGCCGCAGTTCCACGAGCGGTTGTCGTCCGTGCCGTCGAGGTTGTCCTCGCCGTTGGCCTCGTTGCGCTTGCTCTCGTAGGTCGTGAGGTCCCGCAGCGTGAAGCCGTCGTGGGCGGTGACGAAGTTGATGGACGCGTACGGGCGTCGGCCGTCGTCCTGGTAGAGGTCGGAGGAGCCCGAGAGGCGGTAGGCCAGCTCCCGGACCCCGTTGCCCTGGCCGCGCCAGACGTCCCGGACCGTGTCGCGGTACTTGCCGTTCCACTCCGTCCAGAGCGGGGGGAACTCGCCGACCTGGTATCCGCCCTCACCGATGTCCCACGGCTCGGCGATGAGCTTCACCTGGGACACCACGGGGTCCTGCTGGACGACGTCGAAGAAGGCCGAGAGCTTGTCGACGTCGTGCATCGAGCGGGCCAGCGCCGAGGCGAGGTCGAAGCGGAAGCCGTCGACCTTCATCTCGGTCACCCAGTAGCGCAACGAGTCCATGAGCAGCTGCAGCACGTGCGGGTTGCGGGCGTCGAGGGTGTTGCCGCAACCGGTGTAGTCGACGTAGCCGCCGCTGTCGGAGAGCCGGTAGTACGGCGCGTTGTCGAGCCCGCGGAACGACAGGGTCGGCCCCGACGCGTCGCCCTCGGCCGTGTGGTTGTAGACCACGTCGAGGAGCACCTCGATGCCTGCGGCGTGCAGCGTGCGGACCATCGCCTTGAACTCGCGGACCTGCTCGCCGCGCGCGCCGCTCGCGCTGAAGCCCGCGTGCGGTGCGAAGAAGCCGAGGGTGTTGTAGCCCCAGTAGTTGCGCAGGCCCCGTCGCAGCACGTGCGGCTCGGAGACGAAGTGGTGCACCGGCATCAGCTCGACCGCGGTGACGCCCAGCGAGACGAGGTGGTCGACGGCGGCGGGGTGGGCGAGTCCGGCGTAGGTGCCCTGCAGGTGCGAGGGGATGTCGGGGTGCTGGGCGGTGAAGCCCCTGACGTGCAGCTCGTAGATGACCGTGTCGGCCCACGCGTGCCGCGGGCGGTGGTGGTCGGGCCCCCACGGGAAGGCGTCGTGGACGACGACCGAGCGCGGCACGAACGGCGCGCTGTCGCGGTGGTCCTGGTGCCCCGCCTGATCGCCGAACACCGCGTCGTCGAGGACCAGGTCGCCCTCGATGGCCCGCGCATACGGGTCGACGAGCAGCTTGCTCGGGTTGAAGCGGTGCCCCCGCTTCGGGTCGTACGGCCCGTCGACCCGGAAGCCGTACCGCTGCCCGGGCCCCACCTGGGGCAGGTAGCCGTGCCACACGTAGTGCGTCGTCTCCTCGAGCGCGACCCGTGTCTCGTAGCCCTGCTCGTCGAACAGGCAGACGTCGACAGCCTCGGCGCCCTGGCTGAAGACAGCGACGTTGGTGCCCTCGCCGTCCCAGTGCGCGCCCAACGGGGTCGGTCGCCCCGGCCACGCCCTCATGTGTCGTGCCTGGCGTGCGTGCGCCGCTCCGGGGGGATGAGCTCGGTCAGCGGGACCCCTACAGGCAGTCGCAGCGACTGCCCGCGTCGCTTGCGCTCGAGCATCGCGTGGACGACGAGCGCGTCGCGCAGGATCGTGGCGAACTCCTCGGGCTCGGTGAGCAGCCAGCCGTGCCTGCCGTGCACGACCTCGGCGGGCAGCGCGCCCTCGACGGAGCGCAGCGCCCCGGGCAGCACGAGGCGGTCCTGGTCGCCCCACACGAACAGCACCGGCATCCCGCTCGCAACGAGGTCGCGCGCCTGGTCGACCAGGTCGACCGTCAGAGCCAGGTACGCCGTGAGCGCCAGCGTGACGGGCCGCCGTACGACGTTGGGGACGACCGAGCGGACGAGCGACGGGAGCGACCCTGCCAGCGCCCGCGGGTGCAGCTCGGTGAGCGCGCCGACCATCCAGCGCAGCCACGAGCTGTCGACCAGGCCGGTGCGGCGGCCCGGCGCGCCGCCGACGGTGTTGACGAGCGTGAGGGAGCGGATGAGGTCGGGGCGGTCGGTGGCGAGCTGCAGGGCCACCCCGCCCCCGAAGGAGTGACCCACCACGAACACCGGCTCGGTGAGCCCGAGCGCGTCGATGAGACCGGCGATCCGCCGGCTGTAGGCCCTGAGATCGATGCGCAGCAGCGGCGGGCCGTCGCTGCCGCCGAAGCCCGGAAGGGCAGGGGCGATCACCCGCACACCGCCCTGCGTGAGCCGGCTGATCCCCTCCTCGTAGGTGCGCGGCGACAGCCCCCAGCCGTGCAGGAACAGCAGCGGCTCACCCTCGCCCGCTTCCATCACGCGCAGGGAGCAGCCGTCCACGTCCACGCGCCGCCAGGTGATCATCCGTGGTCCGGGCGGCCGGCGTGGAGCTCGGCGTGCCGGTCGGCGAGTGTCTCGTGCACCAGGTCCTCGGGGTGGTCGCCGTGCACGAGCACCAGGTGGCCGAGGCACTTCTCGTGGTCGGCGAGCAGGTCCGCCCACGTCCCGACCAGCCCGCTCGCGGCCATCAGGGCCTCCAACCGCGTGCGCATCGGCAGCAGCAGCAGGTCGCGCTCGAGCTCGCTGACGAGTGCCTCGTCCAGCCAGGCGGTCACGGGGTCCGCGGCGTGGCCGAGCAGCAGTGGGTCGCTCTCGAGGTCCAGGACGTCGAGGTCGAGCTGGCCGGCGACCTCGTCGTCGTCGTACGGCGTGTCGTCGTCCTCGTCCTCGTCGACCCAGTCGTCCCAGTCCTGCTCGACCTCGGCGAGCGACACGCCTGCCTCGGCGGCGTACCTCGCCTCCTCCTCGAGGTCGACCTCGGCGGGGAGAGCGGCGAAGAAGGCGTCCTGCCAGCGGTCGAGCAGCGCGCTGATGGCCTCACACCGCTCCAGGGCGCCGCCCAGGTCGCCGCCGACCGGGACGAGCAGGGCGCGCGCCAGCGCAGCTCCGGTCGCCGCAGGCACGTCGGCCAACGGGTCGGGGGAGCTCACGGTGTGGACCACACCGCGCGAGTCGCGGAACACGAGGGGGAGACTAGGGTCCGGGCACCAGGGCGCGGAGAGGAAGTCGGGACGTGGGCGAGTTCGTGCGGCTCGAGATTGAAGGCGCAGTCGGGACGATCCGCCTCGACCGGCCCAAGATGAACGCCATCAACGCACAGCTCCGCAGCGAGCTCGAGGACTGCGCCCGTGAGGCGGCCGACCGCGCCGACGTGCGTGCCGTCGTCATCTACGGCGGGGAGCGGGTCTTCGCGGCCGGCGCCGACATCAAGGAGATGGAGGTCATCTCCTACGCCGACATGGTGGCCTGGGGCGCCAAGCTGCAGGAGGCCCTGAAGGTTGTAGCGGCGATCCCGAAGCCGGTCGTCGCGGCCGTGACCGGCTATGCCCTCGGCGGCGGGTTCGAGCTCGCGCTCACCGCCGACTTCCGCGTGCTGGGCGAGTCCGCCCAGGTCGGGGTGCCGGAGATCCTGCTCGGCGTCATCCCGGGCGCCGGTGGCACCCAGCGGCTCACCCGGCTGGTGGGCCCGGCCAAGGCGAAGTCGATGGTGTTCACCGGTCGCTTCGTCAAGGCGGACGAGGCGCTCGCGCTCGGCATCGCCGACGAGGTGGTGCCCGACGCGGAGGTCTACGCCGCAGCGGTGGCGATGGCCTCCCAGTGGGCCGAGGGACCGGCGGTCGCGCTGCGCGCCGCGAAGCAGGCCATCGACCAGGGGCTCGAGCTCGACCTGGACAGCGCCCTGCGTCTGGAGACCGCCCTGTTCGCAGGGCTCTTCGCGACGGAGGACCAGAAGGCCGGCATGCAGAGCTTCGTCGAGAACGGCCCCGGCAAGGCGAGCTTCACCGGCCGCTGAGGGTGGTGCAGGTCACGTCGCTCTCGCGTTGCGAGGGGGCTACTGGGCGGTAACAATCTCCGGCGAGAGGGTGCCGGTCTGACGCCGCGAACGCGCCGATACGGTGAACCTCGAACAGCATCGCGCGGGCGGTCCGCGTGAGGACAAGCCGGAGGCGGCGCCCGAGCATGAACATCGTCGTACTGGTCAAGCAGGTGCCTGACACCTGGGCCGAGCGCAAGCTCAAGGACAGCGACAAGACCCTCGACCGCGCGTCCGTCGACGTCGTGATGAACGAGATCGACGAGTACGCCGTCGAGGAGGCGCTGCGCATCAAGGAGGCTCAAGGTGGCGAGGTGACCATCCTCACCATGGGTCCGGATCGTGCCACCGAGACCATCCGCAAGGCCCTGTCGATGGGTGCCGACAAGGCCGTGCACCTGGTCGACGACGCCCTGGCGGGCTCCGACGCCGTGCAGACCAGCGCCGCGCTCGCGAAGGCGATCGAGGGCCTGGAGTACGACCTCGTCATCGTCGGCTCCGAGGCCACGGACTCGCGCATGGCTGTCATGGGTGCGCTGCTCGCCGAGCGCCTCGGCAAGCCGCAGCTGACCGGTGCCCGCAAGCTGACCGTCGAGAACGGCACCGCCACGATCGAGCGGCTCACCGACAACGGCTACGCCGTCGTCACCGCCAGCACGCCGGCCATCGTGTCGGTCGTCGAGAAGATCAACGAGCCGCGCTACCCCTCGTTCAAGGGGATCATGGCCGCCAAGAGCAAGCCGCTCGAGACCAAGAGCCTGGCCGACCTCGGGCTGGAGGCGGGCGCCGTGGGCCTCGCGAGCGCGCCCACGCAGGTCGTGGAGTTCTCCACCAAGCCGCCGCGCCAGGCGGGTCAGGTCGTCAAGGACGAGGGTGACGGCGGCGCCAAGGTCGCCGAGTTCCTCGCATCGCAGAAGTTCGTCTGAAGGGGCTGGGAGCACACATGTCTGAGGTCCTGGTCCTCGTCGACCACGTCGACGGCACCCCCAAGAAGGCCGCGCTCGAGCTCCTCGCGCTGGCCAAGACGCTCGGCACCCCGGCGGCGGTCGTCACCGGTGCCGGCGCGTCCAAGGCGGTCGACACCTTGAAGCAGTACGGCGCCGACAAGGTCTACGTCGACGAGTCCGCCGACCACGACGACTTCCTCGCCGGCCCGAAGGCGGCGCTGCTGGCGCAGCTCATCGGCAGCGCGAGCCCGGTCGCCGTGCTCGTCCCCGCCACCGCCGAGGGCAAGGAGGTGGGCGCGCGGCTGGCGGTGAAGACCGGCGGTGGCCTGCTCACCGACGCCACCGGCATCACCGGCGAGCTGGTCGCCGAGCAGCCGATCTTCGGCGGTGCCGTCGTCGTGTCCTCCAAGGTCGCCAGCGGCACCCCGATCATCGCGGTGCGCGCCAACTCCACGGCTCCTGTTGAAGGGGCCGGGGCGGGCACCGTCGAGAGCGTTGCCGTGCAGGCGAGCGAGACCGACAAGGCCGCGCGCGTCACCGAGCGGGTCGTCGAGGCCAAGGGCGGCCGCCCGGACCTGGGCGAGGCCTCGATCGTCGTGTCCGGCGGCCGCGGCGTCGGCTCGGCGGAGAACTTCTCCATCATCGAGGCGCTCGCCGACTCCCTGGGTGCGGCTGTGGGCGCGAGCCGTGCCGCGACCGACGCCGGCTGGTACCCCCACCAGAACCAGGTCGGTCAGACCGGTCGCACCGTCTCGCCGCAGCTCTACATCGCAGCGGGCATCTCCGGCGCCATCCAGCACCGCGCCGGCATGCAGACGTCGAAGACCATCGTGGCCATCAACAAGGACCCCGAGGCCCCGATCTTCGAGCTGGCCGACTTCGGTCTCGTGGGCGACCTCAACACGGTCGTCCCCGCGCTGACCGAGGAGATCACCAAGCGCAAGGGCTAGGCCCTGTACGACGAAGGCGGGTCCTCAGCTGAGGGCCCGCCTTCGTCGTACCTGGGGTGTCATGAACGTGACTGAGGCGAATGGCGCCGACACCTACTTTTGCCCGATGAAGAAGTGGGTGTCGCTCGCTGTCGTCGTCGTGCTGGGAGCCGCCGGCGCGCCCGCGCAGGCGACCTCGGACCGCGGCCGCGCCTTCAGGGTGCCGTACGCCGCCGGCGAGTACGCCGTGTCCACCACGACGGTGCAGATCACGGTGCGGGCGGGCGACGGCACCGCGCTGTTCGTCGAGACCTGGCTGCCCGTGCGCAACGGCTCTCATGTCCCGCCCCGGCGCGTGCCGGTCGTGGCGGTGGCGACCCCCTACGCCTTCAAGGGGGTGCCGCGGCCGGATCGGCTCAATGCCACGCCGCGCTGGACGCAGCTGATCGTCTCCCACGGCTACGCGCTCGCGAACATCCACCTCCGCGGAACGGGCGAGTCCAACGGGTGCTGGGACTCTCACGGGGCGCAGGACGCCGACGACGTGTCCCGGGCGATCGACTGGCTGACGACGGCCCCCTTCTCTAACGGGCGCATCGCGCTGTTCGGGAAGTCGCACGACGGGGGAGCGGCGCTCAACACGGCGGAGCGCGGCGACCGTCATCGCCTCCGCGGTCTCAAGGCGCTCATCGTGGCCTCTCCGGCGACGAGCTACGCCGACTTCGTGATGTGGCCCGGCATCCCCGACGCTGAGGGGCAGGTCCTGCTCCTCGAGATCAACTCCGAGACGAGGCACACCGGCCGTTCGTCGGGAGCGCTGGGCGGAGAGGCAAACGATACGGTCGAGTACGTCGGGAACGGGCCGAAGGATCCGGTCGTGCAGCTGGATCGAGCCGTGTGCGACACCCGCGAGGCGGCGAACGTCACGGCCACCAAGGGCGAGATGACCCCTTGGCTGCTCGAGCGCGAGCTTGCCCTGCAGACCGACCGGATCGGCGTCCCGGTGCTCATGAGCTACGGCTTGGCCGAGCTTCAGACGCGCGGCCTCGCGGGAGCCTTCGACGGCATCCGGACGCCGAAGGCGGGCGTGTTCGGCGCGATGGACCACGACTACCCGGACGAGAACTCGATCAACCCGGCGATCAGCCGCAAGGACTGGGTGCCGATGGTGTTCGCGTGGCTTGACCGGTGGCTCCGGGGAAAGCGCAACGGCGTGGAGCGCTGGCCGGTTGCGCAGGTGCAGAGTCCCGACGGCCAGTGGCGCTCGGAGCCCGGGTTCCCCCAGACGGGCGGACCGCGTGCGCGCCTCGCGCTCGGCGCGGCGGGGGCGCTCGGCCTCACGAAGCCGTCGGGGTCGACGTCGTACCTCGAGGTCCAACCAGGAGGGGCCGAAGACTGGCTTCTTCGCGGGGACGAGCGCGACTTCATCGGCACCGATCAGCGCCTCGCGGGTCCGACGTTCTCCACGCCTCCGCTGAAGGCTCCGCTCGAGCTGGTCGGCGGTCTCCGTGCCGACCTCTGGGTGACCACCAACCAGCCAGATGCTCGGATCTACTCGTCGCTGGCGGTGTTCGACGCGCAGGGCGCCAGGTCCTTCACGACCCGAGTCAACAGCTTCCGGTCCTTGCAGTACCTCGAGCCGAAGGTGCGCGAGCGCTTCGTCCAGACCCAGCCGCACCCTGCCCCGGTCAACACGCCGCTGCACGTGATCCTGGACTTCCCTGCGACCGACCTGGTCGTCCCCGAGGGCGGGCACGTGGAGCTCTCGTTCCGGACGCACGTCGGGACCATGGGCCCGGCGGGACGCGCTGCCACGATCACTGTGCTGCACGACTGCGCGCACCCGAGCAGCGTGACCTTCCGGCTGCCACGAGCCCGAGCGGACTGGCTCGACGTCCTCGACGGTCAGCAGACCGCCGGGGCACTCGGGCGCCTCGCTGCCCCGACGGGCCTGCGCGACGGGGCTGGACTGGCCTCGCAGCCGGTCTGCGGACGAGCGGTGCGCTAGGCGTCAGAGGTCGAAGCGGACGCCGGTGAGCTGCTCGGAGACGTCCCAGAGGCGGGCTGCGGCGTACACGTCACGGGCGTGCCGGGAGCGGCCGGCCAGGACCGGGTGACCGCGCAGCTCCATGAGGTGCGGCCCGTAGTACTCGCCCCCCTGCACGCCGGGATCCGTCGCGGCGCGCAGCGACGGCCATGCGCCCTGTACGTCGCTCTGTGCGAAGACCTTGTTGCCCAGATGCATCAGGGTCTCGAAGTGCCGCTGCCCCTGCCCTTGCTGCAGGTGCGTCGCGGCGTACCCCGGGTGGGCCGCTACGGCGGTCAGCCGCCCTTGCGCTCGGGTGTCGAGCTCGAGGGTGAACAGCAGGTTCGCCAGCTTGCTCTGGCCGTAGGCCCGCCAGCGGTGGTAGCCGGCCTCGGCCATCAGGTCCTCGAAGTGGATCTTCCCGATCTTGTGGGCGTAGCTCGACACCGTCACCACGCGCGGCCCGGATCCCTTGAGCAACAAGGGGATGAGCCGTCCGGTGAGGGCGAAGTGCCCGAGGTGGTTGGTGCCGAGCTGGAGCTCGAACCCGTCGACTGTCTTGCCCTCGCCGACAGCCATGATCCCGGCGTTGTTCACCAGGACGTCCAGTGCGTCCGTGCGATCCGCGACGTCCGTGACCGCCGCCTCGACCGACGCGAGCGAGGCCAGGTCGAGGGCGACGAGCTCCGCGGTCCCGCCGGGGGCCTCGGCGCGCAGCCGCTCGAGCGCCGCGGTCGCCCGCTCCGGGTTGCGGCACGCCATCAGGACCCGCGCTCCGTGCCGGGCGAGCTCGACGGAGGTCCAGAACCCGAGGCCGGAGTTCGCCCCGGTCACGAGCGCGGTGCGGTCGGTCAGGTCCGGGATGTCGGCGGGTGTCCAGCGGGTCATGGGAGGCAAGCCTATTCGGGTGCTCTGCCTTGTCCTCTCTCTACACTCCTGCGCATGCCCTGGGACCGCCGCACCTCGAAGCAGCAGCAGGCCGACCTCGCGCGGGCGCTGAAGGCCCAGGTCGTGCACGCAGTGGGTCCCTTCTCGCCGTACTGGAAGGCACGGCTGGCCGCGCTCGGCACCACGCCGTCGGCTGTCGCGACGCCCGAGGCCCTGGCTGCGCTGCCCCCGGTGGGTGAGCGGGACGTGTGCCTCGACGGCGACCCCGCGGCGGCCGCGGCCCTGGTGCTGCAGGCCGGAGAGGCGGGCTGGGCCGTGCACGCCGAAGGCCCACAGCTGCGGCGTGCGCTCGCGAGCCGGCTCGTCCGGCCCGGTGCGTATCGCGCCCTCGTCGAGGCGGACACGCGGCCGACGACCTTCGTCGAAGCAGGCCTGGGACTGCGCTACCCGCTGGCGAGCACACGCAGCGACCTCGACGTCGTCGCCCGTGCCGGCGCCAGGCTGTGGCGCGTCCTCGGCCTGCGACGCGCCGACGTGCTCGTGGCGGGACTGCCGCTCGATCGGACCGCCTCCCTTCAAGCGCTCGAGCTGGCCGCGCTGGCGGCTGGCTCGCCGGCGCTGTTCCCCGGCGACGGCGTCGACGCCGTCGCGCGCGCCCTGGACCTGGTGCCGGCGACCGTGCTCGCCCTCCCGGTCGCCTCGGCAGCCCGGGTCGTCGACGACCTGGACGAGACCGGCGCGCCCCTCGGCGCGCTGCGCGTCGTGCTGCTGGTGGGCGCCCCCTCGGACGACGAGCGCGCCGCCGCCGCCGAGGCCCTCCTGCGCGCCGGCGTCAACCCGGCGGTGCTCGCCGTCCACGCCCCCGACGGTCACCGCCTGCTGTGGGGGGAGTGCCGGCCCGGCACGGGGCTGCACAGCTATCCCGACCTTGACCTGGTGCAGCTCGTGGACCCCGAGACGGGAGCGTCGGCGAGCACGGGCGAGGTCGTGGTGACCCAGCTCGGGATGCGGGGGAGCGCGCTGCTGCGCTGGCGCACCGGCGATCTCGCCGAGGCCGTCGAGATCTCGCGGTGCCCCGGTTGCGGGCGTCGCGTCCCCCGCGTCCTGGGTGTGCAGCGCGCCGCCCTCGTGCCCACCCTCCAGCTTCGCCAAGGCCGCCGTGCCGTGGACCTGCGCGGCGTCGCCGCAGCGCTCGAGGGGCGGGCCGACGTCGTCGACTGGCGGCTCGTCGTGGGGCCTTCCGCCCGCGACGGCGCGGACGAGCTGCTCGTGCACCTGCTGCCGCACGCAGCCGAGGACGCCAGCGACGTGGCAGTCGGCGTCGCGCGTGACGTGCGCTCGGCGGCCGGGCTGCTCCCGACGCAGGTCGTCGTCGCCGACCACCTGCCGACGGGGTCCGCCCTGACACGGCGCGTGCTCGTCCGCTCCGTCCGCTGACCCCCACGTAGGCTCTCCTCGTGGCCTACCTCGACCATGCGGCCTCGACCCCGTTGCTGCCGGAGGCGCTCGCGGCGACGACTGATGCCCTCGCGCTGACCGGCAACGCGTCCTCCCTGCACGCGTCCGGGCGCCGTGCCCGCCGGCTGGTCGAGGAGTCGCGCGAGGCTGTCGCCGCGGCGGTGGGCGCGCGGCCGTCGGAGGTCGTCTTCACCGCGGGGGGCACCGAGAGCGACAACCTCGCCGTCAAGGGGCTCTACTGGGCCCGACGCGCGGCCGATCCGCGCCGCACCCGCGTGCTGGCGAGCGCGATCGAGCACCACGCGGTGCTCGACGCCGTGGAGTGGCTGGTGGCGCACGAGGGCGCCCAGGTCACCTGGGTCCCGGTCGACGGTCTCGGCCGGGTGCACCCGCAGGCGCTGCGCGAGGCGATCGGCAGCGGTGAGGACGTTGCGCTGGTCTCGGTGATGTGGGCGAACAACGAGGTCGGCACGGTGCAACCGGTCCGGGAGCTCGTCGAGGTCGCGCACGAGCACGGCGTCCCGTTCCACACCGACGCGGTCCAGGCGGTGGGTGCGCTCGACGTCCACGTGGCAACCTCGGGCGTCGACGCCCTGACGCTCACCGGCCACAAGCTCGGGGGCCCGCACGGCGCCGGAGCGCTGGTGCTGGGCCGGGACGTCAGCTGCACCCCCCTCCTGCACGGCGGCGGGCAGGAGCGCGACGTCCGGTCGGGAACACTCGACGTCCCTGCCCTGGTGGGGCTCGCGGCCGCGACGACCGTGGCCGTCAGCCGCCGCAAGGAGACCGCCGAGCGCCTGCTGGCCCTGCGCGACGCCCTCGTCGCCGGGGTCCTGCACGCCGTCCCGGACGCCGTGCTCAACGGCGATCCCGTCAACCGCCTCCCGGGCAACGCGCACTTCGGCTTCCCGGG
This sequence comes from Mycobacteriales bacterium, assembly GCA_035526225.1. Taxonomy (GTDB): domain Bacteria; phylum Actinomycetota; class Actinomycetes; order Mycobacteriales; family SCTD01; genus RYN-111. The sequence goes on along the minus strand of DATLCV010000093.1, from coordinate 11,493 downwards.
GTGCGAGGGCGACTCGTTGCTGATGCTGCTGGACGCCCAGGGCATCGAGGTCTCGACGGGGTCGGCCTGCACCTCCGGTGTCGCCCGTCCGTCGCACGTGCTCGTGGCGATGGGGCAGGACGAGATGCGGGCGCGCGGGTCGCTGCGGTTCTCACTGGGCCACTCGTCGACGACGGCGGAGGTCGACGACCTGCTCGCCGCACTGCCCGCCGTGGTGGAGCGGGCGCGTCGCGTCGGCGTGCGATGAGGCTGCTCGCCGCGATGAGCGGCGGTGTCGACTCAGCGGTCGCCGCAGCACTCGCGGTCGACGCCGGACACGACGTCACCGGGGTTCACCTCGCGCTGTCGGCGGCGCCCGCGACGCTGCGCACGGGATCGCGGGGGTGCTGCTCGCGGGAGGACGCCCGTGACGCGGGGCGGGCCGCGGACGTCCTGGGCATCCCCTTCTACGTCTGGGACCTGGCCGAGCAGTTCCGGGCGTCGGTCGTCGACGACTTCGTATCGGAGTACGCCGCTGGTCGCACGCCCAACCCGTGCCTGCGCTGCAACGAGAAGGTGAAGTTCACCGCGGTCCTCGACCGTGCCCTCGCGCTGGGGTTCGACGGCGTCGTCACAGGGCACCACGCCCGGCTCGTCGACGGGGTGCTCCGCCGCTCCGCCGACGCGGCCAAGGACCAGAGCTACGTGCTGGCGGTGCTCACCCCGCAACAGCTCGCCGCGACCGTGCTGCCGCTGGGAGGTCTCATCAAGGACGCGGTGCGCGCGATCGCCCGCGAACGCGGCCTGGGAGTGGCGGACAAGCCCGACTCGCACGACATCTGCTTCATCGCCGACGGGGACACGGCGGGCTTCCTGCGCGACCACCTCGGTGAGCAGCCCGGCCCCGTGGTGGATGCGCTCACCGGGGCTGTCGTGGGCAGCCACACGGGTGCCTTCGCGTTCACCGTCGGCCAGCGCCGCGGCCTGGACCTGCGGGTGCCGGCTGCCGACGGCCGACCGCGCTACGTGCTCTCGGTCGAGCCCGTCTCCCGCACGGTCACCGTCGGCCCGGCCGAGGCGCTCGACGTGACGACCGTTCTCACCGCAGCTCCGGTGTGGTCCGCACCGCGACCGCTGCCGCTGGACTGCGCCGTCCAGCTGCGGGCCCACGGCATGGTCCACGACTGCACGGTGACCGCTGCCGGCAACGGGTGGTCGATCGCGCTCGCGAGCCCCGCGCGCGGCGTCGCCGCGGGCCAGGCGGCAGTCCTGTACGACGGCGACACCGTCCTCGGCTCCGCCACCGTGACCGCGGCCGACGCCTGACGCCTTCCAGACCCCCCGCGCCTCCGCCCCCCGCGACGATCTTCGTCTCCGTGTGGCTCCGGACGGCCTGAGCGCCACAAGGGGACGAAGATCGTCGGGGAGGGGGTCAGTAGGGTGACGGGCATGGCCGACGACGTGCAGCTGACCGACCTCCAGGTCATCCAGCAGTTCAGCCTCGCCGTGCGCGGGGCGACAGCCGACCGCGAGGCCGTGGTGGCGGCCCTCGAGGCTGACCTCGCGTGGCTCACGGGTGGCAAGAAGGCCCCGGCGAAGGCCTCGCGCAGCCGCAAGGCATGATCCCGGCCCCCCAGCGCGGGGACGAGGTCTGGCACTCGGGCACGGTCACCGGGGTCGGCTCGCTGCCGGGCCAGGACCCGATCGAGGCGGCCCGGTTCGTCCTCGGTGAGCTGTCGGTGCCCCACCTGCCCGAGCTCCCCGCCCGCGGAGCGCACGCCGACCTCGCGGGTCGGGGCGCGGCGCTGCTGGCCGACCTCCACGTCGACCTGCAGCCCAGCGGGTGGCGGATGGTCCCGCGCCCGAGCAGGGACGGTCGCCGGGCGAGGGACCTGCTCCTCCGTGACCTCGACGCGTTCGAGGAGGCTGGTCACGCGGCACCGCCCGACCTCCTCAAGCTGCAGGCGACGGGTCCTTGGACGCTGGCTGCCGCGCTGGAGCTGCACCGCGGCGACCGGGTGCTGGCCGACCACGGAGCGGTCGACGACCTGGCGGCGAGCCTCGCCGAGGGACTGCGGCTGCACGTCGCCGATGTCCAGCGACGCTTCCCCGGCACCACGATCGTGCTGCAGCTCGACGAGCCGTCGCTGCCGGCCGTGCTCGCCGCGCACGTGCCGACGTCGAGCGGCTTCCGCACCCTGCGCGCCCCCGACGGGCAACGTGCCCGCGAGGTCCTGCGCACGGTGCTCGCGGCGGCCGAGAAGACCGTCCTGCACTGCTGCGCGCCGGACCCGCCGCTTGCCCTCATGGCTGAGGCAGGTGCCGTCAGCTTCGACGGCTCGCTGCCGTACGACGAGGACGTGCTCGGGGAGATCTGCGAACGCGGGACGGGGCTGCTCCTCGGCGTGGCCCCCACCACCGGCACCGCGCCACCCGCCGTACGAGCGGTCGTCGAGACGGTCGGACGGCTGCGAGATCGTGTGGGGGTGACCCATCTGACCCTGACCCCGGCGTGCGGGCTCGCGGGGGCATCGCCGGCGTACGCGCGTGCGGTGCTCGCCCGGTTGACGCAGGCCGCGCAGGAGCTCGCGACATGAGCACCCCCGCATGACAGCGCCCCTGCACCGGCACGCGGAGCTGAGCCAGCGGCTCGAGGAGCTGGCGTTCCAGTACTACGTCGAGGCGCAGCCGACGGTGTCCGATGCGGAGTACGACCAGCTCATGCACGAGCTGCAGGAGCTCGAGCAGGCGCACCCGGAGCTGCGGACCCCCGACAGCCCGACGCAGAAGGTGATGGAGAGCTTCTCGACCGACTTCGCGCCGGTCGAGCACCTGCAGCGGCTGATGAGCCTGGACAACGCCTTCACCGAGGAGGAGCTCCGTGCCTGGGCGACCCGCCAGGCCAAGGAGATCGGCGACGCAGCGCGTTACCTGTGCGAGCTGAAGATCGACGGGCTGGCCGTCGCCCTGGTCTACCGCGACGGGGTCCTGGTGCGGGCTGCAACGCGGGGTGACGGCCGCACCGGCGAGGACATCACCCCCAACGTCCGGACCTTGCGCTCGGTGCCGAAGCGGCTCGTCGGCGGTGACGTGCCGCCGCTGCTCGAGGTGCGGGGGGAGGTGTTCCTCGCCACGGCTGACTTCGCGGTGGTGAACGACAAGCTCGTCCAGGAGGGCCGGGCGCCGTTCGCCAACCCCCGCAACGCCGCGGCCGGCAGCCTGCGGCAGAAGGACCCGCGCGTGACGGCGTCGCGCCCGCTCTCGCTCACCCTGCACGGCGTCGGCGCCACCGAGGGCTGGGTGCCGCTGAGCCAGTCGGAGGCCTACACCCGGCTCAAGGACTGGGGCCTGCCGGTGTCGTCACGCACACAGGTGCTCGACGATCTCGACGGCGTGGTCTCCTACGTCGAGCACTGGGGCGAGCACCGGCACGACGTCGAGCACGACATCGACGGCGTCGTGGTGAAGATCGACCAGGTGGCGCTGCAGCGGCGGCTCGGGTCGACCAGTCGCGCGCCGCGCTGGGCGATCGCCTTCAAGTACCCGCCGGAGGAGGCGACGACCAGGCTCAACGACATCCTCGTCAACGTCGGCCGGACGGGTCGCGCGACGCCCTTCGCGGTCCTCGAGCCCGTCCACGTCGGCGGCGTGATGGTCGGGATGGCGACCCTGCACAACGCGCAGGAGGTGGCGCGCAAGGGCGTGCTCATCGGCGACACCGTGGTCGTGCGACGAGCCGGTGACGTCATCCCCGAGGTGCTGGGGCCGGTGGCCGCCCTCCGGGACGGCAGTGAGCGCGCGTTCGTCATGCCCACCCACTGCCCCTCGTGCGGCACCCCGCTCGCGCCGGCCAAGGAGGGTGACATCGACCTGAGGTGCCCCAACGCCCGCACCTGCCGCAGCCAGCTGCGCGAGCGGGTCTTCGCCGTTGCCGGCAGGGGCGGGTTCGACATCGAGGGCCTGGGCTTCCAGGCCGCCGAGGCGCTGCTCGAGGACGAGGTCATCACCGACGAGGGCGACCTGTTCGCGCTCGACGAGGAGGCGCTGCTGCGCACCGAGTTCTTCCGCACCAAGGACGGCGCCCTCAGCGCCAACGGGGCGAAGCTGCTGGCCAACCTGCAGGTGGCCAAGGAACGGCAGCTGTGGCGGGTGATCGTGGCGCTGTCCGTCCGGCACGTCGGGCCGACAGCTGCGCGGGAGCTGGCGCGGGCCTTCCGGGACCTCGACCGCATCGCGGCCGCCTCCGAGGAGGAGCTGGCCGCCGTCGAGGGAGTCGGGCCGACGATCGCGCACGCTGTCGTCGGCTGGTTCGCCGTCGACTGGCACCGGGACATCGTCGCCAAGTGGCAGGCCGCGGGCGTGCGGACGGCGGAGGAGTCCGTCGAGGACGGGCCACGGCCGCTGGAGGGCGTCACCGTCGTCGTGACCGGCACGCTATCGACGTACAGCAGGGACGGCGCGACCGAGGCGGTCCAGGAGCGTGGCGGGAAGGTGACCGGCAGCGTGTCGAAGAAGACCGACTTCGTGGTCGTCGGCGCCGAGCCTGGCGCCAGCAAGTACGACAAGGCGGTCAAGCTCGGGGTGCCCGTGCTGGACGACGAGGGGTTCGCGGTGCTGCTCGCCGAGGGCCCGGACGCGGCGCGAGCCGTGGCGAGGGTCGTCGGCTAGACCTCGACCGTGCCGAGCACGGTGACCGCGATGCCCGCCAGGTGCGCCAGGCGCATCACCTCGGAGTCGCGGAACCTCGGGCCGCCCGGCCGTCCCAGCACGATCGCCGCCCCGCTGGCTCCCACCGGCGCCACGGCCAGCTCCACCCCCAGCTCGTGCCAGCGGGCCGGCACCCACGCCTCGTTCACGGTCACGCGGCGGGGCGCCGACACGGTCGGGAGGTCGAGCCCGCTCTGCTCCGGTGCTCCCGGCGAGTGCGCCGTCACTCCGTCCGGCCCGACCAGCAGCGCCCACCCCGCCCGGAAGACGCCGGGGGCGTGGTCGACGAGCAGCTGCAAGGCCTCTCCGGGTGCAGCGGCGAGCTCGTCGACGAGCTCGAGGTCCCGGTGCAGGTCGTCCGCGCCCAGGTAGGGCCGCAAGGACTCGACCACGACACCCGGCACCGAGCGGGCCGCCGTGATGAGGCTGTCCGCGAGACCGCCGGGAGGGAGCTGCACCAGCAGGTCGTCCACGGCGCCGTCCGGGCCGCGCTCCACGACGTCGAGGCTGACGATGTCGGCGCCCGCATCACCGAGGGCTGTCGCGACGGCGCCGAGCATGCCGGGTCGGTCGGGAAGGACCACGCGGAGCAGGTACGACATGCCCGCATCATGACCGCTCGTCGTTTCGCCGCCGTAACGGGCGGGCTCCCCGCAGGTCTCCTGTCGGGTCGGCGGAAGGCGCTGGCGGCGGTCACTAGTCTCAGGGCATGCCTGAGATCACCCGCGAGGAGGTCGCGCACCTCGCGCGGTTGGCGCGGCTCGCCCTCGACGACACCGAGCTCGACCGCCTCGCCGGTGAGCTCGACGTGATCCTCGGTGCGGTCGCCCAGATCGCCGAGGTCACCGACGCTGCGGACGTCCCGCCCACCAGCCACGCCGTGCCGCTGGAGAACGTCACGCGGCCGGACGTCGTCGTCCCCTCCCTCCCGCGCGAGAAGGTCCTCGAAGGCGCTCCCGCCGCCGAGGACGGTCGCTTCCGCGTCCCCCGCATCCTGGGCGAGGAGGGATGACCGACCTCACCCGCCTCACCGCCGCCGAGACGGCAGCCGCGATCAGGGAGCGCAGCGTCAGCGCGGTCGAGGTGGCGCAGGCTCACCTCGACCGGGTCGCCGCTGTCGACGGCCAGGTCCACGCCTTCCTGCACGTCGACGGGGAGGGCGCGCTCGCCCAGGCGAAGCGCGTCGACGCGGGCGAGCTATCCGGTCCGCTGGCCGGCGTGCCGCTCGCGCTCAAGGACGTCATGACGATGGAGGGCATCCCCACCACCTGCGGGAGCCGGATCCTCGAGGGCTGGCGCCCGCCGTACGACGCCACCGTGACCGCGCGGCTCAAGGCGGCCGGCGTCGTCATCCTCGGCAAGACGAACATGGACGAGTTCGCGATGGGCTCCTCCACCGAGCACAGCGCCTACGGCCCGACGCGGAACCCGTGGGACCTCGCGCGGATCCCCGGCGGCAGCGGCGGCGGATCCAGCGCCGCGCTGGCGTCGTACCAGGCGCCGCTGGCCATCGGCACGGACACGGGCGGGTCGATCCGGCAGCCCGCCAGCGTCACGGGCACGGTCGGCGTGAAGCCGACGTACGGCGGGGTCTCGCGCTACGGCCTGGTGGCCTTCAGCTCATCGCTGGACCAGGCCGGCCCGTGCGCCCGCACCGTCCTCGACGCGGCGCTGCTGCACGAGGTCATCGCTGGCCACGACCCCAGGGACTCCACGAGCATCGACGCACCCGTGCCGCCGGTCGTGGAGGCCGCCGCCGCCCGCGACCTCACCGGGCTGCGGGTCGGTGTGGTCACCGAGCTGACCGGCGACGGGTACGAACCTGGCGTGCAAGCCCGCTTCGACGAGGCGGTGCAGGTGCTGCGCGACCTCGGCGCCACCGTGACCGAGGTCAGCTGCCCGCACTTCGACTTCGCCCTGCCGGCCTACTACCTCATCGCGCCCAGCGAGGCGTCGTCGAACCTGGCCCGCTTCGACGCGGTCCGGTACGGCCTGCGTGTCGGGGATGACGGGGTCAACAGCCTCGAGGACGTCATGGCCCTCAGCCGCGCCCAGGGCTTCGGCGCCGAGGTCAAGCGCCGGATCATCCTCGGCACGTACGCCCTCTCCAGCGGTTACTACGACGCCTACTACGGCCAGGCGCAGAAGGTCCGCACCCTCATCACGCGCGACTTCGAGCGCGCCTGGGAGTCCGTCGACGTGCTCGTCGCGCCCACCTGCCCGACCGTCGCGTTCCCCCTCGGTGCCAAGCTCGAGGACCCGCTCGCGATGTACCGCCAGGACATCGCGAGCATCCCCGCCAACCTGTACGGCGGCCCCGCAGCCTCCTTCCCGGCCGGCCTGTCCGAGGGGCTTCCGGTCGGCCTGCAGGTGATGGCGCCGACGCTGCGCGACGACCTCCTCTACCGGGTGGGCGGTGCCTTCGAGCACGCCAGCCCTGCGCCCGTGCCGACGCTGGACTGGGAGTCCTGATGGCGTACGACGACGACCTCCGTGAGTTCGAGCCCGTCATCGGGCTGGAGACCCACGTCGAGCTCGGAACGGCCTCGAAGATGTTCTGCGGCTGCGCCACGGAGTTCGGCGCGGAGCCCAACACCCAGACCTGCCCGGTGTGCCTCGGCCTGCCCGGAGCGCTGCCGGTCGTGAACGAGAAGGCCATCGAGTCGACGATCCGCATCGGCCTTGCCCTGCACTGCGACATCGCGGTCTGGTGCCGGTTCGCGCGCAAGAACTACTTCTACCCGGACATGCCGAAGAACTTCCAGACCTCCCAGTACGACGAGCCGCTGTGCACCGACGGCTACCTCGACGTGACGGTCGACGGCGAGGTCGTGCGCATCCCCATCGAGCGGGTGCACCTGGAGGAGGACACGGGCAAGTCGCTGCACGTGGGCGGTGCGACCGGCCGCATCCACGGTGCTTCCCACTCCCTCGTCGACTACAACCGTGCCGGCATCCCGCTCGTCGAGATCGTCACGAAGCCCGTCGTCGGCACCGGCGCGCGCCCGGCGGAGGTGGCCAAGGCCTACGTCACCGAGCTGCGCGACGTGCTGCGCGGCCTCGGCGTCAGCGACGTGAAGATGGAGCAGGGCTCCCTGCGCTGTGATGTCAACGTCTCGCTGAACCGTGCCGGCGAACAGTGGGGCACCCGGTCGGAGACCAAGAACGTGAACTCGCTGCGCTCCGTCGAGCGGGCTGTCCGGTCCGAGGTCGAGCGGCAGGCCGAGCGCCTGCGCCGGGGTGAGCGGATCGTGCAGGAGACCCGCCACTTCCACGAGGACACCGGCCACAGCACCCCGGGCCGCTCGAAGGAGGAAGCCACCGACTACCGCTACTTCCCCGAGCCCGACCTCGTGCCGGTCGCGCCCGACCCTGCGTGGGTCAAGGGACTGCTGGCCGCGCTGCCCGAAGCGCCCTCGCTGCAGAGGGCACGGCTGACGGCCGAGCTCGGGCTGTCCGAGCTCGACAGCCAGGCGATGGTCAACGCCGGGGCGCTCGACGTCGTGCTCGCCACCGTTGCCGCAGGTGCGCCCGCCGCCGAGGCACGCAACTGGTGGCTCGGGCACCTCGCCCAGGAGGCCAACACCGCGGGGGTCGATCTTGCCGAGCTCGCCATCAGCCCGGCCGACGTGGCGCGTGTCGTCGCCCTCGTGTCCACCGGAGCCCTCACCACCACCCTCGCCAAGCAGGTCGTCGACGGCGTGCTGGCGGGGGAGGGCACGCCTGACGAGGTGGTCGCCGCCCGCGGCCTCGCGGTGGTCTCGGACGAGGGCGCCCTTACCGCTGCGGTCGACGAGGCGATCGCCGCCAACGCCGACGTCGCGCAGAAGGTGCGGACCGGCAAGGTCGCCGCCGCGGGCGCGCTGGTGGGTGCCGTGATGAGGGCGACGCGCGGGCAGGCCGATGCGGCCGCCGTGCGCCGGATCGTGCTGGAGCGCCTGGGCGTCACGGAGTAGCGGTCGGCTCCTCGCGCACCCGCTTGCGGGCCAGCAGGGTCGCGTTGAGCTCCGCCCCACCGAGGAGCGACAGGAACAGCAGGTAGAACCACGTCATCAGGATGAGACCGCCACCGAGCGCGCCGAGGACGGGGGAGCGCGGGACGACCAGCGCGAGGTAGCTGCTGAACCCGAGGGAGGCGGCCACCCAGAACACCGAGGTGAGCAGCCCACCCGGCAGGCCACTGCGCCAGCGGTCCTGCCGGTCGGGGCACAGGTGGAACAGGGTCGTGGCCCAGGCGATCAGGGCGAGGAAGCCCACGGGATACCGGATCCAGGCCCAGATGAACGAGTACTCCTCCGACAGCCCCACCTTGGCCACGACCTCGTCCGCGTGCCCCAGCAGCGGACCGACGACGAAGGCCGACAGCATGATGGCGCCGGCCGCGAGGGTGCCGATGCCGAGCAGCAGCCCGAGCAGCCGGCGGAACCACCAGCCGCGGTGGTCGTGGAGCTCGTAGGCGATCGTGATCGTGTTGATGACGCTGGCGAAGGACTGGGCCACGGACGCGAGAGCGATGACGAGGGCGACGGTCAGGGTCTTGCCGCTGTATCCGAACAGCTCCCGGACGGTGCTGTCGACGTCTTCGGCCGAGCTGGTCAGCACCCGGAGCAGGAAGTCGCTGATCGACTGCTTGACCTGCTCGGTGTTGTCCTGGCCGATGACTGACGACAGCTGCCCCATCAACGCCGCGAACACGATGAGCGTCGGGAAGAGCGTGAGCACGCCCATGAACGCGTTCTCGCCGGCCAGCCCCAGGATGCGGTCGCGGTCGCTCTTGCGCCACACGTCGAGGAACAGCCGTACCGTCTTGCGCACGATCCCCCGGGGCTGCGGCCGCGCGGCGTCCTCCAGCGTCGCCGCGGCCCGCGCGGCAGCGCTGCGGCGCGTGGCAGCCGTGTCGAGGGACGTCACCCCTCCAGTGTCGCCGACGTGTCGCCTCACGGCCTGCGAGGCTAGGGCTTCTGGAGGTCGGCGCGCCGCGCCAGGTCGTCGAGCAGGTCGTGGATCTCCTGCGGGTGCTCCAGCGGCAGGAAGTGGCTGCCGGGCAGCACGCTGATCTGCGCGTGCGGGATCTTCGCGGCGGCGTCGACCACGTCGTGCATCGACGTGATCAGGTCGTGCTTGCCCGCGACGATGGTCACCGGGCACTCCACGAAGTGCAGGTCCATCGGGTCGTGGTCGGACGCAGCGACCGCCAGCTCGCCGTACCAGCGCCAGTCGTGCCGCAGGAACTGCTCGAGCATCGGCACCAGCCGGTCCGGCGTGGCGGTCGGCCTGACGAACCCGCTGTGGGCGATGAGCCAGGCTGTGCGGTCGTTCACCGGGATCTGCGGGGACAGCCAGGTCAGCCAGCCCGCCGTACCCCGCATGAGCCGAGCGACGCGGGTCGAGATCGGCTTGCGCAACCAGCGCGGGATGCGCAGCGGTCCGCCCATCGAGGAGAAGGTGCCGCCCGGCACCCCGGCCACGGCGAGGATCCCCGCCACCCGCTCCGGGTGCCGGTGGCAGAGCTCGAAGGCGATGTTGACGCCGATGGACCAGCACGCCACCAGCGCGCGGTCGATCTCCTGCGAGTCCATCAGGGCGATCATGTCCTCGACGTGGTCCTCGATGCGGATGCGCTCCGGGTCCGCCGGCCGCTCCGACCCGAAGGTCCCCCGCTGGTACCACGTCACCGCGTCGTAGCCGCTGGCGTCGTCGATGAGCTTCGGCCATGCCTCGGGGATCGTGCCGAGGCCGTTCGCGATGACGAGCGGGACGCCCTGGGTGTCGCTTCGCCAGCACCGGATCCGTGTCCCGTCGCTGCTGACGACGTCGAAGGTCGAGCTCATCGAGCGGGCTCGCCGACCGCCAGCACCTGCGGCAGCTCGCGACGGCTCAGGGCAGTGAGGCGCAGCGGGGGAGCGCCGTGGCGCAGCAGGGTCACCGGCCCCCGCTCAGGCACGCGAAACCCCGCGACCTGCTCCCAGTCCACGTGCCGGACCCGCAGGCCGTTGCTCACCTCCAGGCCTGTCGCGCTCGCGACCACCCGCGCGCGGAGCACCCACACGAGCGCGGCGACGGGCACGAGCAGCACCGGCACCAGGTACGGCGAGGACAGCGCGAGAGGCAGCGCGCCCAGCGCGAGCACCACCACGGCGGCGACGGTCGTGCGCTCGGGTCGCAGCTGCACGGGCTCCTCACTCATGCGTCCAACGTAAGGGAGGGCACAATCAGGTCATGCCTGACCTGCGCTCGCGTACCTCCACCCACGGTCGGACCATGGCCGGCGCCCGTGCCCTGTGGCGCGCGACCGGCATGACGGACGACGACTTCGGCAAGCCGATCGTCGCGATCGCCAACAGCTTCACGCAGTTCGTCCCTGGCCACGTCCACCTCAAGGACATGGGCGGCCTCGTCGCCGACGCGGTCTTCGCAGCCGGCGGCGTCGGTCGTGAGTTCAACACCATCGCCGTGGACGACGGCATCGCGATGGGCCACGGCGGGATGCTCTACTCCCTGCCCAGCCGCGAGTTGATCGCGGACTCCGTGGAGTACATGGTGCAGGCCCACGTGGCCGACGCCCTCGTCTGCATCTCCAACTGCGACAAGATCACCCCCGGCATGCTGATGGCGGCGCTGCGCCTGAACATCCCCACCGTGTTCGTGTCCGGCGGGCCGATGGAAGCGGGCAAGGCCGTCGTGGTGGACGGGGTGGCCCAGGCGCCCACGGACCTGATCACCGCCATCTCCGCCTCGGCCTCCAGCGAGGTGGACGACGAGGGGCTGCTGACGGTCGAGCGCTCGGCGTGCCCCACCTGCGGGTCC
>DATLCV010000080.1:0-26856 GCA_035526225.1 Mycobacteriales bacterium | reverse complement strand
GATGTAGGCACCGACGGCGTAGGCGACGTGGTCCTTGCGTCCGGAGCGCACGACACCGAAGACGACGAGCACCAAGCCGAAGGTGGCCACGACCTCACCGAGCAGCAACCCCGAGCCGGTGCGGTGGTGCGTGCTCACGTCCACCGCTGGCAGCTCGAACATCAGGTTGGCGATGACGACGCCCAGGCAGCAACCGAGCACCTGCACCAACGCCAGCCCTACGGCGACCCGGGTGCCGATCGCGCCGAGCAGCCGCTCGACCAGCGTGACGACCGGGTTGAAGGCGGCGGACACCGGGCCGAGGGCCAGGATCAGCGCGACGAGGACGGCACCCGTGATCAGGGCGTTCTCCAACAGCTGCAGACCGACATCGTGAGGCGACAGCCGCGAGGCCGCCACGCCCGAGCCGACGACGGTGGCGGCGAGGATGGCGCTGCCGAGGAGCTCGGCGAAGGCTCGACGCAGCATCAGCAGCAGGTCGGGTCGATGACGCGGCACAGCGCACCCAGGGCGGGACGGTTGGCGCGGTAGTAGACGTTCGTGCCGACCTTGGTGCCCTCGACGAGGCCGGCCTCGCGCAGCACCTTGAGGTGGTGCGACACCGTCGGCTCGGTGAGCCCGACGGCCGGCGCGAGGTCGCAGGTGCAGCGGCCGTCGTCCTCGCTGAGCACCAGGGACAGCAGCTGGACCCGGACCGGGTCCGCCAGCGCCTTGAGGCGCAGGGCGACCTCGAGCGCGGTGACGGCGTCCATGGCTCCGGCGGCCAGCGGCGCGCAGCAGACGGGGGCGCTCACGTCGAGGAGGGGCAGCGGCTTGGGCATGCCAACAAGATATCACGTACGTCGAACTTGACAGACATCGAACCCTTGGTGCAGAGTTCGACGTCCATCGAATGATCAGAGGAGACAGCATGTCCCGCGTCCAGCTCGCCCTCAACGTGAACGACCTCGACGAGGCAATCACCTTCTACAGCCAGCTCTTCAACGCCGAGCCCGCGAAGCGCAAGCCGGGCTACGCGAACTTCGCGCTCGCCGAGCCGCCTCTCAAGCTCGTCCTCATCGAGAACCCCGGTCGTGGCGGCTCGATCAACCACCTGGGCGTCGAGGTGGCCTCCACGGGGGTCGTCGAGGCCGAGACCGCCCGCCTCGCCGACGCCGGTCTCATCACGCGTCCCGAGAGCGGCACCTGTTGCTACGCCGACCAGGACAAGGTCTGGGTGACCGGCCCGGGCGACGAGCGCTGGGAGGTCTACACCGTCAAGGCCGACAGCGAGACCTTCGGCTCCGCGCCGCAGTCGGGCGAGGACGCCACCTGCTGCACCGACCAGGAGCCGGCGGCCGCCTGCTGCTGACCCGCGTAAGCCCTCAGGCGAGGGCGACCGAGATCGCGGGGGGGTGCTCGAAGGAGTTGTGCACCGTGCAGTGCGAGGCGACCGCGAGCAAGGGAGCCCGGCGCTCCTCGGGCACCCCCGGGGGCAGCGTGATCACCAGCGTGATGGTCCCCACGCGCGAGGGCGAGGTGGCCGACTCCCACGAGGCGTCGACCCGCAGACCCTCCTGCGGCAGCTCGTGCCGGCGCAGGTACCGCCTCGCGTAGTGGGCCACGCACGACCCCAGGGCGCCGACCAGCAGCTCGACCGGCGTGGGGCCCGTGTCCGAGCCGTGGTCGTCGACCGGCTGGTCGATCCGCACCTCGTGACCGCGCACCGCGATCGTGAAGCGGTCGTCACCCTGGTGCGCCACCGTCAGCTGTCCCATGCACCCGAAGGCTAGCCACCTGGGAACAGCAGCGAGTGAACGCCGGTTTACCCTTCAGGAGAACCCGATCCTCAAGGAGCCCACCGTGCGCGATGCCGTCATCGTCGAAGCAGTCCGTACCCCCGTCGGCAAGCGCAACGGCGGCCTGTCCGGCATCCACTCGGCAGACCTGTCCGCGCACGTCCTCGAGGCGCTGGTCGCTCGCGCCGGCATCGACCCGGTGCTCGTCGACGACGTCATCTGGGGCTGCGTGATGCAGGTCGGCGAGCAGACCTTCGACATCGCCCGAACGGCCGCTCTGTCGGCCGGCTTCCCCGAGTCGGTCCCGGGCACCACCATCGACCGCCAGTGCGGCTCGAGCCAGCAGTCCGTGCACTTCGCGGCGGCCGGCGTCATCGCGGGCCAGTACGACCTCGCCATCGCCGGTGGCGTGGAGGTCATGAGCCGCACCCCCATGGGTGCCACCTTCACCGCCAGCCCCCTTGGTGAGAAGTACACCGCCCGGTACGGCGAACAGATGCCCAACCAGGGCCTCGGCGCCGAGATCATCGCCGACGAGTGGGGTCTGAGCCGGGCCCAGCTCGACGAGTACGCGCTGGCCTCGCACGAGCGCGCTGCCGTCGCGCAGGACGGCGGCGCCTTCGACGCGCAGATCGCGCCCGTCGCCGGGGTGAGCCAGGACGAGGGCATCCGCCGCGGCGGCACCGTCGAGGCGATGTCCGGCCTCAAGACCCCCTTCAAGGAGGGCGGAAAGATCAGCGCGGGCAACAGCTCGCAGATCTCCGACGGCTCCGCCGCGCTGCTGATCACCACGAGCGAGTTCGCGGCGTCGCACGGCCTCACTCCGATCGCGCGGATCCACACCGCAGTGGTCACGGGCGCCGCCCCGATGCCGATGCTCACCGCGCCGATCCCTGCCACGCAGAAGGCCCTTGCCAAGAGCGGGCTGAGCCTGTCGGACATCGGTGCGTTCGAGGTCAACGAGGCCTTCGCGTCGGTGCCGCTCGCGTGGCTCAAGGACATCGGTGCCGATGACAAGCTGACCAACCCGCTCGGCGGCGCGATCGCGCTCGGTCACCCCCTCGGCGGCTCCGGCGCGCGCATCATGACGACGCTGGTGCACCACATGCGCGACAACGGCATCCGCTACGGCCTGCAGACCATGTGCGAGGGCGGCGGCCAGGCCAACGCCACCATCCTCGAGCTGCTGTAGGGCTCAGTCCTCGACGGTGAGCGTGCCGCCCCAGGTGGACACGCCGTTGCTCGTGCCGATCCCGAGGGTCAGCTCGTAGGTGCCCGGTGGCACCACGAAGCCCTCGCGGTCGCGCGTGTCCCACGGCGAGGTCCACCCCACACAGCTCCCGGGCTCGACGGTGATCGTCGGTCCTGGCTTCGTGTAACGGAGTCCCTCGCCGCCCTGCCACAGCACCCCGGAGCGGTCCGACACGGCGATGTCCGCCTCGCGGGTGCTCTCGGTGCGCAAGGTGGTCGTGCGGCCGGTCCTCGGCACGCAGACCTCGCCGCCGACCGCGACGGCGTGACCGCGGTGGATCACCCCGGTCTGGAAGGCGCGCAGGCAGTAGCCGTACGCCGCCACGTTGGGGTCGCCGTCGCACAGGTCGGTGCTGTCCATGTCGCGCTGCACCCGCGTGACAGGGCTGACGCGCGGGGTCGTCGAGCGGTGCTGCGCGGGCGGGGCAGAGGCAGCCCCCGGCGACGGCGTCCCGAGCACCGGGTCGGCGGGGCCCTCCGGGCGGCGCGACGGGGCGTGCGCGGTGCTTGTCGACGGCTGGGGGCTCGGTGAGGCACTGGTCGTGGTGCTCATTGAAGGGCTGGCCTCAGCAGGCACCAGCTCGTCCTTGCCCGGTCGGGGGCTGCCTGCCCCGAGCACCAGCACCGCACCGAGCACCATTGCGAGGCTGGACGACCCGGCGCCGGCGAGCTTCGCCGTACGGCGTCGGCGGCCGGCGCGCAGCGCCGCCTCGGCGCCTGCCGTGGTCGGGCGGAACGCGTCGAGGTCAGCCATCGTGCACCTCGCCGGCGAGCTGCGCCCGCGCCTCCGAGAGCTGGCGCTTGACGGTCCCGACCGGGCGGCCGACCGCGGCCGCGACATCGGTGACCGTGAGATCGGACCAGTAGTGCAGCAGCACGACATCCCTCAGCTTCTTGGGCAGGCGCTCGACCGCGGCCCGCACCGTGACGGCGCCCTCGTGGCTGGGCAACGGCCGCTGCGGCTCGACGGCGATCGCGCCGATGGCGGTGGCGTCCTGCGCCCGCTTGCGCCAGGCGCGCCGGACGAGGTTGGTGGCGACGCCGTACACGTAGGCGCGTGGGTCGTCGACCGAGGTGAGGCGGCCGATCATGCGGGTGAACGACTCCTGCGCCAGGTCGTGCGCGAGCTCGCGGTCCCCGACCAGGGAGTAGCAGTACCTCGCGAGCCCGGGGTACTCGCCGGCGTAGAACGCGCGGAACTCGGCGTCGCGCGACACCACCGCCGACCCCCTCACCGCGTCGAGGGCTGGCGTCGGTGCCAGCCCTGCTGCAGCCATCATCGTCACGTGGGGGAAGAGCCGTCACCGCCCGAAAGGGTTCGGTACGGGCAGGTGCGAACCGTTTTGCGTCGAATCGGCTCTGCACTGGGGAGAGCACCCAGCGCCGAGGAGCCGCACCGATGCACCTGCCCCGCCTGACGGCCGTCATCGTCCTCGGCCTGACCACCGTGCTGGTCGCGCCCGCCGGCGCCGGCACCACGCCCCAGGTGCTGCGCGGCACGACGGTCATCACCGCCGACCGCAGCGGCAGTGCCGACCTCGTGCTCTACGACGACGCGGTGATGCGCCTGAACGCGGACTACACCACGCCGGACATCACCATGACGGGTCCTGGCCGCATCATCGGCTTCAGCCTCTCGCTCGACAACGGCGACGACGGCATGGGTGCCAGCCGCTACCGGCGCGCAGGCAAGGTCGTGAACGTCGCCTACGCGGCGGGGACGACCTACCCCCGGCCGGCCAGCTGCGACACGTACGCCGGGGTGACCGTGCCCATGACGCTGGAGGGTGTCTTCCTCGGGTGCCCGGCCGAGCCGGCTCCGAAGTACACGGTGCTGCACCAGGGGCACTACCACCTGCGCGTGCTCACCGACGGCGGCCGCGTGACGATCACGCTGCGGCTGCGCGGCGTGCCCGGCAGCGCACGACTGCGTCCCACGAAGGCGCTCGCCTCCGGCGTCCAGGTGGTCGGCCCCCGCGACGACCTGGGCGGGCGGTTCGTCCGCCGCGAGACGGTCGTCGCTCCCGGTGTCCCGGCGAGCGCCCTCATCAACATCGACGCCGATTTCGCGGCGAAGCCGGTCGCTGCCGGGGTCACCACCTGCGTGTACGACGCGGCCAAGGCCCAGCTGCCGACGGACTACACGACGACGCAGTGCCCGGGTGGCCGCAGCGGAGGGTTCCCCGGCGTCATCCTGAACCCGACGATGAGCGACTACGACCCCAACCGGCTGTTCTCCCTGACCTACGCCGACCTCGCGGCCGCTCCCGCGCGCGTCGGCTTCTCCGCGCAGGACGAGGGCGGCGTGACGGTGCGCGGGGCCTTGCTCGCCTGGCTGCAGTCCGAGTCCTGACCCACGACGCCGCCGAGCCGCCGTCCGCTATGCTCTTGCGGTCCCCGACGGCAACGTGACGGCGTGGACGCTGCCGGCGCCACCGGCGTCGTCCCCATCGTCTAGCGGCCTAGGACTCCACCCTTTCAAGGTGGCTACGCGGGTTCGAATCCCGTTGGGGGCACGCAAGACAAGGCCTGCTCACACCAGGCCCCGTAGCGCAGTTGGTTAGCGCGCCGCCCTGTCACGGCGGAGGTCGCGGGTTCGAGTCCCGTCGGGGTCGCCAGACCGCTAGATCGCAAGACCACCTGGCCAGGTAGCTCAGCTGGTAGAGCATGCGACTGAAAATCGCAGGGTCGGCGGTTCGACTCCGTCCCTGGCCACCACCACCGAAGGCCGTCCCGCGTGGGCGGCCTTCCGCCGTACCGGGTCAGACAGGCGAGAACGCGAGTGCGTCCTGGGGTTGCGGGCCGAAGAAGACGCTCGTCGCGAGGTTGTCGCCGCTCTCCAGGTACGACCCCGACGGTGGCGCGGGGTTCCAGTAGTCGTCCAGCCCGCAGTCGAGCACCTCCACCGGACGGTTCGCGCAGGCCCGCACCGTGGGCTTGCCGCGGGTGGCGCACATGATCGACGGCGTGTCGGTGCAGTGCCCCCCGCCATCGCTGTGCGGCGCGGACAGCTGCACGGCGCCAAGCGTGTGGAACAGCTCGTGCAGCTGCACCGACGCCCGGCTCTGCCCCAGCTCCCAGCACGAGGGACCGCGCGGTCCGTAGGTGGATCGGAACACCACGGAGTACCGCGGGACGGGTGCGAGGTCTGCCGCGCCGGCTGCGCTCAGCGGGTCGGTGCGGGCGCCGACCGTGGGGATCCCGTCGTGGGCGTTCACGGGGTGCGGCTGGTCCAGCATCGGCGCGAGCTCTCCGAGCCCGCACACGCCGTCGTGGGTGACGCCGTCGAGGATCATCTGGTACTTCCGGTCGGTGCGGGTGTACCCCAGCGCGCGCAAGGCCTCGATCACGACGCCGAACCGCTCGTCAGGCGTGCCGCGGTCGGCAGCGGCGGGCAGGCGGACCGTGGGGACGGACAACCCCGCGCAGCCGGGGTCGAAGGCGAACCGGATCCCGAGGTCCTTGCCGCCCGAGGCGGCGTCCACCACGGCCTGCATGCGGGACGCCGTCGCTGTCCGCAGCATGCGCGCCACGCTGGCACCGTTGTCGCGGTGACCGGCGACGTATCCGTAGAGCAGCTGCAGACGCGGGCCGGTGGTGCCGTCGCCGTAGCAGCGCACCGGCGCGGCCGCCGGCCGGACGCCTGCCCAGGGCGCAGCGGCAGGCCTGTCGTACCGGTCGGAGTGGACGCACGCGGCGTGCCCCGGGGTGACGACGAGCGCGTGCCCGCCGCAGCCCGGCGCCTCGGGGACGACGCGAGCCGCGCCCTGGGCGGGCACGGACAGCACGGTGCCAAGCAGCACCCCCGCCAGCACGACCCGCACGCGACCAAGAGCCCGCAGGCGTCCCGCAGGTTCGCCGGCACGACGAAGGCGCCGTGCTCGAGAGCGCGGCGCCTTCGCGTCGCGTCCCTGCAGCGGGGGGATCAAGAACCGCAGGGACGTGGGCGGGCCCGGTGGGGCCCGCAGTCGGGGGACCTGGCTAGCTGGAGCGGGGCTGCGGGATACCGGCGAGCAGGGCTCGCACCTCCGCCTCGCGGTAGCGGCGGTGGCCACCGAGCGTGCGGATCGAGGTCAGCTTGCCGCTCTTCGCCCACCGGGTGACCGTCTTCGGGTCTACGCGGAAGAGCGAGGCGACCTCGGCAGGGGTCAGGAGTGCCTCGGCGTCGTGGGTGCGGGTGCTCATCGCGGTTATTTCCCTTCGGACCGGGTGGGGAGGCGGCTCGCCTGCTCTCACAAGACGGTGCCTGATGCCTGCCTTGTCCGGAATGGCCCGACCGGGCCATCTTCGGCCTAGTCACTCCTCGTGCCGGGACCAGGACTCAGTTCGCGGTCTCCACAGCCTGCAGGGCCTTCATGCGGGCCGTCATCCGCTGGTACGCCACGGCTGCACCCTCCCCGTCGCCCGCAGCGAGCCGCTCCATCGCGTGGGCCATGTCGCGTGCGGACTCGTCCTGGCTCAGCTCGGCGTCGTCGAGCAGGTGCACCAGGCCGCCGTAGTCGAGCTCCACCAGCGAGCGGGGGTGGAACTCCTCCAGCCACCGCCCGAGCTCCTCGACACCCTGCGTGACCCCCTCGTCCTGGACCGCCACGCGCAGCACCGACAGGGCCCGGGCGACCCGCCGGCGCGCCCGCGACATGGGCGTGCGGTAGACCAGCGACCTGCCGGTACGGCGGACGGTGACCTCCACCGGCTCCCCCAGGCTCACCTGGCGCTCCTGGGGGTCCACGAGCAGGAACCAGCGCAGCGGCACCTGCCACGCGCTGGTGCGGACGTGGGGGGTCACCGTGCCGTGCTCGGCCCGCCATCGGTCGAGCTCCACCTCAGCGCTCTCGAGCACGGTGCGTGAGGTGAACGCGTCGACGACCACCTCGGGCAGCTCTCCCGCGAAGTCGACGAGAGCCTCCTGGGCGCGCAGGGCGGTCCGCCAGGGGCTCACCAACGTGACACCGTCGACGTCGAGCACGTGGGCGTGGTCGGCGAGCAGCGGCAGGCGGCGGTGGACCATCGCGGCGGTGACGGCTGCCTGCTCCAGTGCTGTCGCAGCCGGTGCCGGCAGCTGGGCACCCGCCCGGACGTACTGCTCCCAGTGGTCCCGCTCCGCTCCCTCGAAGGCCGCCAGGGGCTCGTAGACCCGCAGGCTCGCGGCGAAGACGGTCACGCCGCCATCGTCCCATGCCTAGGCTGGTCCCGACGGGGCACACACCACCCCCGCGACCCGCCACTTCCCCACAAGGGCCGGCCTCACCGAAAGAGCGATCGTGAGCGTCTTCGACCGCACCGACCACCTCAAGGACGCAGGGCACGAGCAGGTCGTGTTCTGCCAGGACCCGCAGAGCGGGCTCAAGGCGATCATCGCCATCTACTCCACTGCGCTCGGACCCGCCCTCGGCGGCACCCGCTTCTACCCGTACGCCGATGAGGCCGCTGCCCTGGAGGACGTGCTCAAGCTGAGCCGTGCCATGGCGTACAAGGCCGCTTGCGCCGGCGTCGACCTCGGTGGCGGCAAGGCCGTCATCGTCGGTGATCCCGCCACGCAGAAGACCGAACCGCTGCTGCGTGCCTACGGACGCATGGTGCAGAGCCTCGGCGGCCGCTACTACACCGCCTGTGACGTCGGCACCTTCGTGCAGGACATGGACGTCATCGCGAAGGAGACGCGCTTCGTGACCGGCCGCTCCCCTGAGCACGGGGGAGCCGGCGACAGCGCGGTCCTCACGGCCTTCGGCGTCTTCCAGTCCATGCGCGCTGCCGCCCAGCACGCCTGGGGCAGCCCCTCGCTCGCGGGCCGCCGCGTGGCTGTCGAGGGCGTCGGCAAGGTGGGTCACCACCTGGTCGAGCACCTGCTCGAGGACGGCGCGCAGGTGGTCATCAGCGACGTCGACCCCGACGCCGTACGCCGGGTGACGGCCGCCTTCGGGCAGGTGGAGGTGGCAGCGGTCCAGGACCTGCCGCGCCTCGACGTCGACGTCTTCGCGCCGTGCGCTCTCGGTGGCTCGCTCGACGACGAGCTCGTCCCGGTGCTGCGCGCGTCCGTCGTGTGCGGCGCCGCGAACAACCAGCTGGCCCACCCGGGCGTGGAGAAGGTGCTCGCCGACCGCGGCGTGCTCTACGCGCCGGACTACGTCGCGAACGCCGGCGGGCTCATCCAGGTCGAGGACGAGGCCCTCAACCCGTCCTTCTCCTTCGAGCGGGCCAAGCACAAGGCGGCGCGGATCTTCGACACGACGCTCCAGGTGCTCCGGCTCGCCGATGCCGAGGGAGTGCCCCCGGCGGTCGCCGCAGACAGGCTCGCGGAGCGGCGGATGGCCGAGGTGTCCCGGCTGAGGTCGTTCCTGCTCCCGTGAGCCCAGCTGCTACTGCGTGCAGTTGAGCCCGGGGTCGCCGAGAACCGGGAGGTTGAACGTGCTCTTCATCGCGCTGGGAACGTTGATCTCGACCTTGCCCGTGACCGTCTCGTTGAGGGAGCGGAAGAACTGGATCACCAGGGCGTACTTGCGGCCCGGCTTGAGCTCAGAGGGCGCGAGGTAGACCTTCTCCGACGCCGAACCGGCGCCACCGCAGGTCGCGACCTCGGTGCGCGAGCCGTCCTTCTCGTAGGTCACGACAGCGATGTCGATGTCCGAGGCGGGGTTGGCCCAGGTCGTCGTGAACATCAGGCCGCCCTTGACGCCCCTGGCCGGCTTGTACACGAAGTCGAGGTTGGCGCACAGCGGCGCCTTGGTGCAGTCCGCGGGCTCGACGCGGCGCAGCTGCTCGGGCAGCGAGTTGGCGGCGTCCTCGTCCGCGAAGGCGACGACGTCGTAGGCGGTCCAGCCGTCGTTGTCCTGGGCGCCGCCCTGCGCGGTGATCGTGAGGACCTTGACCCTCTTGCCGTCCATGGTCTTGGTCGCCGCTTCGGCACCCGACAGCGACAGGAGGAGCCCCGCGACCACGACGGGGAGGAGGACGAGTCGGGTGCGCATGGCTGGCTCCTGGGTGAGCTGGATCGGACGGGCACCGTCTGGGTTCGGCGTCTGGCAGCGAAGTCCTGCCGTGCGCGTCGCAGGTCACCCTCCTCCTGCCGTGTGGAGGTCCCGTTGCTTTTGTAGGATGAGACCCCACACCACCGGACCGCAGATGCGGATCACGCAGAGATCGAGGGGGTCGAGCCATGGGGCGCGGCCGTGCCAAGGCCAAGCAGACCAAGGTGGCGCGCGAGCTGAAGTACAGCACGGGGTCGCTCGACCCCGACGCGCTGCGCCGGGAGCTGGCCTCCCAGGGTCCTGGTGGACCCCTGTCCTCGGTGTCCGAGGACGACCTCGACGACGAGGACGACTCGGACGACGACGAGTAGCCGTCAGACGTGCCGGAGGGCGGTTCCTGAGGGACCGCCCTTCGTCGTACCCGGGCTCAGCTGCCCTGGTAGGCGCCCTTGAGCACCGCGGAGCCGTGGCCCTCGACGAGCTCGCCGAGGACCCAGGCGGGCACGTGGCGGCCCAGGAGCAGGGCGATCGTGCGGTCGGCGTCCGCCGCCGGGACGACGGCGACCATGCCGACGCCCATGTTGAAGGTGCGCTCCATCTCCGCCTGCTCCACCCGACCGGTGCGCTGCACGAGGTCGAACACGGGCAGCGGCTGCCAGGAGCCGCGGTCCAGGCGCGCGTCCAGGTGCTCGGGAAGCACCCGTGCCAGGTTCGCCGCCAGGCCACCCCCGGTGATGTGGGCGAAGCCGTGGACGTCGGTCTCGGCGATGACCGCCAGGCAGTCCTTGGCGTAGACGCGGGTCGGCGTCAGCAGCGACTCGCCGAGCGTGCTGCCCAGCTCGTCCACGTGCGCCGTCAGGCTCATGCCGGCGCCCTTGAGCAGCACGTGCCTGACCATCGAGAAGCCGTTGGAGTGGACACCCGAGGCGCCCATGGCGATCACGACGTCGCCGGCAGCCATCCGCTCGGCGCCCAGCACCGCGTCGGCCTCCACGACGCCGACGCCGGTGCCGGCGATGTCGTAGTGGTCGTCGGCCATCATCCCGGGGTGCTCGGCGGTCTCGCCGCCGACGAGCGCGCAGCCCGCGAGCTCGCACCCCGCCGCGATCCCGCCCACGATCTCGGCGACGCGCTCCGGCACGACCTTGCCGACCGCGATGTAGTCCTGCATGAACAGCGGCTCGGCACCGCACACGACGAGGTCGTCCACGACCATGCCGACCAGGTCGATGCCGACGGTGTCGTGCTTGTCGAGGGCCTGGGCGATGGCGAGCTTGGTGCCCACGCCGTCGGTGCTGCTCGCGAGCAGCGGGGCCTTGTACTTCGCCAGGTCGAGGCGGAACAGGCCGGCGAAGCCACCCAGGCCACCAACCACCTCGGGACGGCTGGCCCGGGCGACCTTGGACTTCATCAGCTCTACGGCGCGGTCGCCGGCCTCGATGTCCACGCCGGCCGCGGCGTACGACGCCTTCATCAGGGCTGTCGCAGCGCCGTGGCGCCACCCTGTCCGCCGATCAGCGCCGTGACCGGCTGGGCCGCCTCGGCGTCCTGCTCGGTCACCGTGCGCGACAGGCCCTCCAGCACGTGCTTGCCGATGAGGTCCTGCTCCGGCAGCGGAATCGGGTAGTCGCCCGTGAAGCAGGCCCGGCAGAGCTTGTCCGCCGGCTGCGCGCTGGCCGCGGTCAGGCCGTCGAGGGACACGAACGCGAGCGAGTCGGCGCCGATGGTGGCGCAGATCTCGTCGACCGACAGGCTGCTGGCGATCAGCTCGCCCTTGCTCGCGAAGTCGATGCCGTAGAAGCAGGGGTCGGTGACGGGCGGGGAGGAGATGCGCACGTGCACCTCGGTCGCGCCGGCCTCGCGCAGCATCCGGACCAGGGCGCGCTGGGTGTTGCCGCGCACGATCGAGTCGTCGACCACCACGAGGCGCTTGCCCTTGATGACCTCGCGCAGGGGGTTGAGCTTGAGCCGGATGCCGAGCTGCCGGATGGTCTGGCTGGGCTGGATGAAGGTGCGCCCGACGTAGGCGTTCTTGACCAGGCCCTGGCCGTAGGGGATGCCGGACTGCTCGGCGTACCCGATGGCTGCAGGGGTGCCGGACTCCGGCACCGGGATCACCAGGTCCGCGTCGACCGGCGCCTCGAAGGCCAGGGTGCGGCCCGTCTCGACGCGGGTGCTGTAGACGGAACGGCCGGCGATGCTGGTGTCGGGGCGCGCGAGGTAGACGTACTCGAACAGGCAGCCCTTGGGCGTCGGCTCCGCGAAGTGGCTCGACCTGGGGCCGTGCTCGTCGATCGCGAGCAGCTCCCCCGGCTCGATCTCGCGGATGAAGGTCGCGCCGACGATGTCGAGGGCGGCGGTCTCGCTGGCGACGACCCAGCCGTTCTCGATCTTGCCGAGCACGAGCGGCCGCACGCCGTGCGGGTCACGGGCGCAGTAGAGCGTGTGCTCGTCCATGAAGACGAGGCTGTACGCGCCCTGCAGCCACGGGAGGGTGTCGCGGGCGGCCTGCTCGACGCTCTTGTCGGCGCTCGCGGCCAGCAGGGCGGTGATGAGGTCGGAGTCGTTGGTGGCGCCCATGGCGTCGCGCTTGAGGCCGAGCTCGTCGACCCGGCGGGCGAGCTCGCTGGTGTTGGTGAGGTTGCCGTTGTGCCCCAGCGCGAGGTTGCCGCCGGCGGGCAGCGGCCGGAAGGACGGCTGGGCGTTCTCCCAGGTGCACGACCCGGTCGTGCTGTAGCGGGTGTGGCCGACCGCGAGGTGGCCGCGCAGCGTGCTGAGGATCGCCTCGTCGAAGACCTGGGCGACCAGCCCGAGCTCCTTGTAGACGACGACCGCGGCGCCGTCGCTGACGGCCATGCCGGCTGCCTCCTGCCCGCGGTGCTGCAGGGCGTAGAGGCCGTAGTACGTCATCTTCGCGACGTCCTCGCCGGGAGCCCAGACGCCGAAGACGCCGCACTCCTCACCGATCGGCTTCTCGATCTCCTCGATCGACGGCACCCAGGCTCCTGAGGGTCTCGGGGGGAGGAAGCGGCCCTACCGAGTGTACCGGCGCAGCGCCCCGGCGGCGGACGCGACGAAGGGCCGGCTCCTCCCCCCTGGGAGCCGGCCCTTCGTCCGTGCAGTGCTGGGTCGTGCGAGGTGGTGCTAGCGGACGCGCTGGCCCTTGCGCTGGCCGAGGGACGTGAAGCCCACGCCGCCCAGCAGCGAGGCCAGGCCCCACAGCGCCAGGGTGCTGGTGTGGTCGCCCGTGCGCGGCAGCTCCTGCGCCGGGGCAACGGTGCCGCCGCCGCCGGTGATCGGGGCCGGGCCGGTCGGGGTGAGCACCGCGCCGCCCGTCCCGCCACCGGTGAAGCCGGTCGTGCCCTCGCTGGCGCCGGTGCTTCCGCCGCCGGTGCTGCCGCCGCCGGTGCTGCCGCCGCCGGTGCTGCTGACGCCGGTGGAGCCGCCCGTGCCGCCGCCGGTGTCACCCGTGGTGCCGGTGGTGCCGGTCGTGCCCGTGGTGCCTGTCGTGCCGGTCGTGCCGGTCGTCCCCGTGGTACCGGTGGTGCCGGTCGTGCCGGTCGTGCCGGTCGTCCCCGTGGTGCCGGTCGTGCCGGTCGTCCCCGTCGTGCCGGTGGTCCCCGTCGTGCCGGTGGTTCCCGTGGTGCCGGTCGTGCCACCCGTGGTGCCGCCCGTGCTCTCGCAGTCGGACCAGAAGGTCTTCCAGTTGTCGGTGCCGTTCTCGCCGGTCACACCGTTGTGCCACTGGGCCTGGACCTTGTAGTGGCCGACCGGCAGGGTCATGACCGCGGTCTGACCCTCCTTGTCACCGTCGGAGCCCACAGCGAGCGCGATCGGCCCGGTGCCCATACCCGCGGTGCCGGTGGGGGCGTGCTGCTCAATGACCCAGCTGACGGCGTCGATGGCCGCGGCGTAGTTGTCGGCCACGAGCGTGAACTCGCAGACGTGTGGGTCGTTGTGCTCGTCGCCGATCGACGTGGTGACGTCGTGGATCGTGATGCTGCCCTTGGCGTTCGCGGCGTGGGCACTGCCCATCAGCAGGAGGGGAGCACCGCCGAGCGCAAGAGCGAGAGCAGTGGTGCCGGCGCCCAGAAGGAACCGCGCGGGGCGAGCGTGGAGGGCTCGAGCGGTCATGATGGTGTTCTCCGTCCAGAAAGTGCGGTGGACGGGTCGGTCTCGCCACTTGCTCCCCGGGCTCGCTAGGCGACCGTTTGTCTCCGTGCTCCCGAAGGAGTCGGTGGGGCAAACCCGGATCAGTGCTTCCCTGTTGCCAGCAACGGTGACGCTGCGTGGCTCTGTGTGTCACACACCGTAGCCAGCACAGGGAGCGACTGGCAATACCTGGTGTCGCCCTCGCGACACAAACCGAACTCGTGGCCTAGTTCTCGGGCACCCGAACGGCCCAGTCCCTCAGCGGAGTATCGGGAGGAACCCGCCGAGATCCGACCGTTCTCCACTGGCGCGCACCCGGCCGTTCCGGAGCGCGTCAGCCCAGGAGAGGCGCCCGGTCGCCAGGCGCACCCATGAGACGGCGTCGGTCTCGACGACGTTGGGCGGGGTCCCGCGGGTGTGCCGGGGTCCGGACACGCACTGCACCGCGACGTACGGCGGGACGCGGAGCTCGACGCTGCTGCCGGGCTCGCGGTCGGCCAGCGCCTGGGCCAGCGCACGCGTCACGAGGCGCAGGGCGTGCGGGTCCGGCTCGATCGCGGCGTCGAGGCCGTGCACCACCCCCTCCACGACGCGGAAGAGGACGGCGTCCGCCAACCGGTGCGTTCCGGTCAGCTGACGGACGGTCTGCTCGCCGTCCCGCCCCTCCAGTGCGGCGGCCAGGTCCGGCAGCTCCCCCGCGAGCGTCAACCGCTCACCCCGAGCCCGCTCGTCGAGGTCGGCAGCCAGCTCCGGCAGTCGTGCCGCCCACTGCTCCACGCCCCCGCCGGTCGGGGGACCGGACCCCGGCTCCTGGGCAATGCGGCCGAGACCGCGCGCCGTAAGAGCCAGGTGCGTCTCGAGGTCGGCCACCGCCCAGCCCGCGCAGTCCGTCGGGCCGGCGGGGTCGAGACGGCCCAGGCCCGCCACGAGGACGGCGTACTGGCTGTGGAGCGCGGCCCGGAGCTGGTCGTACGCGGGGCCCTTTGCCATGCGGTTAGAGCGCAGGCCCGGCGGGCAACGCGGCGGAGGCGCCGGCGAGCGGGCCGAACAGGCCGGGCAGCGTGGACTCGTGCGCGACCCGCAGCTCCTCCAGCCCGACCGTCAGCACGTCCTGCACCTCGAGCGCCTCGCCGTCGGTGACCCCCAGCCGGGTGCAGGGCAGTCCCCGGGCGTCACACATCTCGGTGAACCGCAGCTCCTCGGAGCGGGGGACGGTGACGAGTGCCCGCCCGGCGGACTCGCTGAACAGCTGGACGAAGGGCGACAGCCCCCCGGGCAGGACGACGCGGGCGCCCACGCCGTTCTTCAGCGCGGCCTCCACGAGCGCCTGCGCGAGCCCACCGTCGGACAGGTCGTGCGCCGAGGAGAGCATCCCGTCACGCGAACCGCTGACGAGCACCTCGGCAAGCGTCTTCTCACGGCCAAGGTCGACCTGCGGGGGATGGCCGCCGAGGTGGCGGTGCATCGCCCAGGCCCACTCCGGGCCGCCGAGCTCGTCCTTGGTGTCACCGAGCAGCAGCAGCACCTCGCCCTCGTCCTGGAAGCCCATCGGCGTGCGACGGGAGACGTCGTCGAACAGGCCGAGGACGCCGACGACCGGAGTCGGGTTGATCGGCGTACCGGCCGTGGAGTTGTAGAAGCTGACGTTGCCGCCGGTGACCGGGGTGCTCAAGGAGGTGCACGCCTCGGCCAGGCCGCGGGTGGCCTCGGAGAACTGCCACATCACCTCGGGGTCCTCCGGCGAGCCGAAGTTGAGGCAGTTCGTCACCGCGATGGGGACGGCCCCGGTGGCGGCGACGTTTCGGTAGGCCTCGGCGAGCGCGAGCTGGGCGCCGGCGAACGGGTCGAGCCGCGTGTAGCGGCCGTTGCCGTCGGTGGCCATGGCGATGCCGAGGCCGGTCTCCTCGCTGAGCCGCACGACACCCGCGTCCTCCGGCGCGGCGAGCACCGTGTTGCCGAGCACGATCCGGTCGTACTGCTCGGTGACCCAGCGCCGGCTGCACAGGTTGGGGCTCGCGACCATCTGCAGGAGCAGGTCACCCGTCGCCTCGGGGTAAGGCGGCAACGGGTTGTCGTGAAGGGCGTCGAGGTCGGCGGGCCGCTGCACCGGGCGCTCGTAGACCGGGCCGTCGTCGGCGAGGGAACCGGGCGGTACGTCGACGACCGTCTCACCGTTCCACAGGATCTCGAGACGGTCGCCCTCGACGACCTCGCCGATCGCCGTGGCGAGCACGCCCCACTTCTCGGCGATGGCCAGGACCTTCGGCAGGTTGGCGGGCGTGACGATGGCGAGCATGCGCTCCTGCGACTCGCTGGCGAGGACCTCGTGCGGCTCCATGCTGGCCTCGCGCAGCGGCACCCGGTCGAGGTAGGCGCGCATTCCGCTCTTGCCCGCGGCGGAGGTCTCGGTCAGGGCACAGGTCAGCCCGGCGCCGCCGAGGTCCTGGATGCCCTCGACGAGCCCGGCGTCGAACAGCTCCAGGCACGACTCGATGAGCAGCTTCTCCTCGAAGGGGTCGCCGACCTGTACGGCGGGACGGTTGACGGGCCCGTCCTCCTCGAACGTCGCGCTCGCCAGCACCGAGACGCCGCCGATGCCGTCGCGACCGGTCTTCGCGCCGAGCAGCACCACGACGTTGCCGACACCGCGGGCAGCGGAGAGCTGGATCCGGTCGACCGGCATGACGCCCAGGCAGAGGGCGTTGACCAGTGGGTTGCCCTGGTAGCTCGGGTCGAAGACGACCTCCCCGCCGACGTTGGGCAGCCCCAGGCAGTTGCCGTAGCCGCCAATGCCGGCGATGACGCCGGGGAAGACCCGCTTGGTGTCGGGGTGGTCGGCGTCGCCGAACCGCAGCGGGTCCATCACGAGGATCGGTCGCGCGCCCATGGTGAGGATGTCGCGGACGATGCCCCCGATGCCGGTGGCCGCCCCCTGGTAGGGCTCGACGTACGAAGGGTGGTTGTGGCTCTCGACCTTGAACGTGACGGCGAGCCCCTCGCCGACGTCGACGACGCCGGCGTTCTCACCCATGCCGACGAGCATCCGGTCGCCCTTGGGGATCTTCGCGAAGTGCCGCTGGAAGTAGACCTTGCTGCTCTTGTACGAGCAGTGCTCGCTCCACATGATCGAGTACATCGCCAGCTCGGACTGGGTGGGGCGACGGCCCAGGATGGCCTTGACCCTGGCGTACTCGTCGTCCTGGAGACCGAGCTCGGCGTAGGGCTGCTCCTCGTCCGGCGTCGCACTGGCGTTCTTGACCGTGTCGAGCACTAGACCATCGCCTTCAGGACGGAGGTGAAGAAGCCCAGGCCGTCGGTGCCGGGGCCGGTGAGGTCCTCCACCGCGTGCTCGGGGTGCGGCATGATCCCGACCACGTTGCCGCGCTCGTTGGTGATGCCGGCGATGTCCCGCAAGCTGCCGTTCGGGTTCCCGAGGTAGTGCGCGATCACGCGGTCCTCGGCCTGGAGCATGTCCAGCGTGCGCTCGTCGGCGACGTAGCAGCCCTCACCGTTCTTGACGGGGATCGTGATGACCTGGCCCTCGTCGTACGCGCTGGTCCAGGCGGTGCGGGTGCTGGCGATCCGCAGCGGTTGATCACGGTGCACGAAGTGCAGGTGCTGGTTGCGGGTCAGCGCGCCGGGCAGCAGGTGGCTCTCGCAGAGCACCTGGAAGCCGTTGCAGATGCCGAGCACCGGCATGCCGCCGTTGGCCGCGTCGACGACCGACTCCATGACCGGGGCGAAGCGGGCGATGGCGCCGCAGCGCAGGTAGTCGCCGTACGAGAACCCGCCAGGGAGCACGACGGCATCGACGCCGTGCAGCTCCCGGTCGCCGTGCCAGAGGGGGACTGCCGTCGCGCCCGCCAGTCGGGCGGCGCGCTGGGCGTCGCGGTCGTCGAGGCTGCCGGGGAAGGTGACGACGCCGATCTTCACTCGCGCAAGCCTACCGTCGCCCCGCCCCGCTCCAGCCGCTGCCGCACCCCCCTTCCCCGGTGATCTTCGCCCTCTGGTGGCGGGAAGCCGGGCGGGAGCCACACCGGGGCGAAGATCGTCCGCGCGTGGTACGTCGGACGCCCGGCCGGTACGGCGGGAACCGAGCGGTCGGTAGCCTTGCCGCATGGCCGTGCACCGCATCGTCGTCGACGTCATGCTCAAGCCCGAGATCCTCGACCCGCAGGGGCAAGCGGTGGCCAACGCGCTCCCGAACCTCGGGTTCCCGGCGCCTGCGTCGCTGCGCATCGGCCGGCACGTCGAGCTGTCCCTCGAGGCTGAGAACGCCGATGCCGCCTTGGAGCAGGCGACGAAGATCGCCGACACGCTGCTGGCGAACCCCGTGATCGAGGACTACGCGGTCAGCCTGGCCTGAAGGCGGTTGACGTCCGCCAGGGTCGGCAGCGGCGATCGCTTGGGGACCGGCAGCGTGTCCGCCCCGAACAGGTACCGCGGCCGGCGCTCGGCCGCGAGCGAGAGCGCTCGCCGTACCTCGGCGACGTGCTGTCTCATCGGCACCTTGTAGTAGTCGTCACCGGTGAAGCGCCGCACCTCCACCGCGAGGTTGGCGAAGGCATTTCCGCGGCGACGGTCGTGGGTGAAGCGCGGCCGCTCCAGCCGCGACTCCCGGCCGTCGTACTCGACGACGACGCCGTCGAGGAACAGGTCGGCGCGGCCGCACCAGGAGCCGTTCTCGTCGTACAGGTCCCGTTGGGCCTCCAGGGCGAGGCCGCCCTCGAGGTACAGGCCGACGCGGAGGCGGCTCTCCATGAGGGACTCGCTGCGATCGTCGAGCAGCGGAAGTGCCTTGCGTGCGCGGGTCACCCACCTGAGGCCCGCGGCCCTCTCGACCGCCTCGGCGATCAGCTGCGGCGACGCCAGACCGCTCCGGAGGGCAGCGTCGCCGAGCGCGACACCCTCGAGCGGACCCGCGCCGCGGGCCACGTCGACGAAGGCCCTCGCCGCGGACACCACCAGCAGCCCGTCGGCCTCGCACAGCTCCTCCTCGGGCACGAGGGCGCAGTGCGTCCGGATCTGGGGACGCGCCTGAAGGTGGCGGGCTCGCGGGACGGTGACGTCGAGCAGCTCGAGCCGGTTCCTGTCGCGAGGCAGGACGTCGAGGCCACACGCCCAGAGCGCCGTCCAGTGCGACGCGGCGACGTCGGGAGGGAGGACTCTTGCCAAGGCACGCACCCGCGTCGCCGAGCTGTCGGCCACGGCACCGGCGACGTACGCGTCCCTGAGCACCCTGCGGTACTCGCTGTGCCGCAAGGCGGTGCGTGCGCGCTCGACGCTGCCGCACACCTCGATGAGCTCCGACCACCTGAGTACCTCGACCATGAACGGCACTCTGCTGACGCCACGGCGGGCACCGCTCCGCTGTCCACAGCGGCCCACCCTCGCCGATCTTCGTCACCATGTGGGTCAGCACCGGTCGACAGGCCCCAGGCGACGAAGATCGTTTCGAAGGGGCGTCCGGTACGAGCGCCGGTCGGGGGACGCCGTCAGGCGCGCAGGTAGGCGTCGAAGGACGAGCCGGTGAGGAGCTCGTAGGCCTCGACGTACTTGGCGCGCGTCCGGTCGACGACCTCCTGCGGCAGCTCCGGCCCGGGCGGGGTCTTGTCCCAGCCCGACGCGGTGAGCCAGTCGCGCACGTACTGCTTGTCGTACGACGGCTGCGGGTGTCCCGGCGACCACGAGGCGGCCGGCCAGAAGCGTGAGGAGTCGGGGGTGAGCACCTCGTCGCCGAGCACCAGGAGGCCGTCGCGGTGCCCGAGCTCGACCTTGGTGTCGGCCAGGATGATCCCTGCCTCGGCCGCGACCTCGTGCCCGCGCTCGTACACCCGCAGCGTCACGTCCCGCAGCTCCTCGGCCAGCTCGAGCCCGACCCGGGCGACGACGTCGTCGAAGGAGATCGGCTCGTCGTGCTCGCCGACCGGCGCCTTCGTGGAAGGGGTGAACACCGGCGCAGGGAGCCGCGACCCGTCGACCAGCCCGGGCGGCAGGGCCACGCCGCTCACGACCCCTGTGGCGTTGTAGTCGGTCAACCCGCCACCGGTGAGGTAGCCACGGGCGACGCACTCCACCTGCACCATCTCCAGGCGCTGCACGAGCACCGACCGGCCCCGCACCGACGCGACCTCCGGCCCGAGCGCACCGACGACGTCGGCGGTCACGACGTGGTTCGGCACGACGTCCGCGAGCTGCTCGAACCACCACAGCGACAGCCCCGTCAGGACGGCGCCCTTGTCGGGGATGGCGGTCGGCAGGATGACGTCGTACGCCGAGAGCCGGTCCGAGGCGACCAACAACAGCTGGTCGTCCCCCACCGCGTAGACGTCGCGGACCTTGCCGGAGTGGACCAGCGGCAGGGGGAGGGTCACGTGAGCGCAGCCAGCCGCTCGAAGACCGGCGCCAGGCGCGCGAGGTAGCGCTCCGGGCGGCAGACCTCGTCGAGCCGGGCCTCGTCGAGGGACTTGCCCGCCGCCGCTGCCTGCTTGGACAGCGTGGCGCGGAAGGGCTCGCCGGTCTCCCAGGTCTCCATGGCCGCTGCCTGCGTGAACGCGTAGGCGTCCTCGCGGGACAGCCCGCTCTCGACCAGCTCGAGCAGCACCGTCGAGGTGTAGATGAGCCCGCCGGAGGACTCCAGGTTGACCCTCATCCGGTCCTCGTCCACGACCAGGCCCGTGACGAGGCGCGTGGTGAGGTGCAACAGGTAGTCGGTCGCGATCGACGCGTCGGGCAGGCAGACGCGCTCGGTGGAGGAGTGGGAGATGTCCCGCTCGTGCCACAGCGGGATGCCCTCCATGACGGGTACGACGGTCGCCCGGACGATCCGCGCCATGCCGGCGATGCGCTCGCTGGCGATGGGGTTCTTCTTGTGGGGCATGGCCGAGGAGCCCTTCTGGCCCTTGCCGAACGGCTCCCACAGCTCGCGGACCTCGGTGCGCTGCCCGTGGCGCACCTCCAGGGCGAACGCCTCGCAGACCGTCGCGATCACGGCCAGCGCCGAGACCCACTCCGAGATGCCGTCGCGGATGACGACCTGGGTCGCGGCGTCGGCGGCCCGCAAGCCCAGGCGAGAGGCGACCTCCTGCTCCACCGCGGGGTCGATGTTGGAGTAGGTGCCGACCGCGCCGGAGATCTTCGCGACGGCCACGGCCTCGCGCGCCCGCCGCAGCCGGTCGCGGCTGCGGGCCATCGCGAAGGCGAGGTCCGCCACGCGGTGCCCGAAGGTCGTGGGCTCGGCGTGGATGCCGTGCGTGCGCCCCACCCGCAGGGTGTCCTTGTGGCGCAGGCCGAGGTCGCGCATCGCGGCCACGAGGGCATCGGCCTTGGCGAGCAGGATGTCGGTGGCCTCGACGAGCTGCAGCGCGAGCGCGGTGTCGAGCAGGTCGGAGGAGGTCATGCCGAAGTGCACGTACGCCGCCGCCTCGCGCGGCTCGGTGTTGTCGGCCCAGGCCGAGAGGAACGCGATGACGTCGTGCTGCGTGACCGCCTCGATCTCGGCGACCGCCTCCGGCGTGGGCGGCGCGGCCCGGCGCACGGGTTCGACGGAGTCTGCGGGGACGGTGCCGGCCTCCGCGTGGACCTCGAGCACGAGCCGCTCCACCTGGCACCACAGCTCGTACTTGTGGGCCTCGCTCCAGACCCGGCCCAGCTCGGGCAGGGTGTAGCGCTCGATCACGACGGGCTCCTTCAGGTACGGCGGGCGGTCCCGCCATCCTCCCAGAAGCGGTGACCGCCTAGCGGATGGCGGCCTTCTCGAAGTCGTCCTTGAAGCGCCACAGCCGCTGGCGCAGCACCTCGTCACCGACGGCCAGCACCTGCACAGCGAGCACCGCGGCGTTGAGGGCGTTGTCGATGCCGACGGCGGCGACCGGGACACCCGGGGGCAGCTGGGTGAGGCCGTAGAGCGCGTCCTGCCCGTCGAGCGACGCACCCGAGAGCGGGACCCCGATCACCGGCAGCGCGACGTGCGCGGCGACGATCCCCGCGAGTGCGGCGGAGCCTGACGACCCGGCGATGACCACCTCGACACCGCGTGGCTCGAGCTCGGACATCCACTCGGCCAGCGCACGCGGTGAGCGGTGCGGCGACATGCAGCACTCGTCGTACAGGACGCCGAAGCGGTCGAGGATGGCGCCCGCCTGGGCCATCTGGTCGTGCTCGGCAGGGCTCGAGTAGATGATCGCGACCCGCGACGTGCGGGCCTCGTCGATGTCGATCGCCTCGGTCACTCATGGCCTCCCTGGCTCGGCACGGTGATCTCACCACGAACGGCGGGGGCCGCGATATCGGTTCGCGAGAACCCGCCTC
This sequence comes from Mycobacteriales bacterium, assembly GCA_035526225.1. Classification (GTDB taxonomy): domain Bacteria; phylum Actinomycetota; class Actinomycetes; order Mycobacteriales; family SCTD01; genus RYN-111. Next base: position 4,400 of record DATLCV010000080.1, on the reverse strand, counting down.
GGAGCGCCACGGCAGCGACGCCCTGGTAGGCCCGGTCGCGGGCGTCGGCGAGGGAGACCCCGGTGGCGGTGACGGACAGCACCCGCCCCCCAGCGGCCACCACCGCGCCGTCGACCAGGGCCGTCCCGGCGTGCAGCACGTCCACCCCGGCAGGCAGCGCGCCGATCGTCACGACGTCGCCCGCGGCCGGCGTGCCCGGGTAGCCCTCGGCGGCGACGACGACCGTCACGGCTGCGCCCTGGTGCCAGACCAGCGGGGGGTGCTCGGCGAGGGTGCCGGTCGCCGCGGCCAGCAGCAGCCCCGCCAGAGGGGTCTCCAGCAGCGCGAGGACCACCTGCGTCTCGGGGTCGCCGAACCGGCAGTTGAACTCGATGACCTGCGGACCGGTCGAGGTGAGGGCCAACCCGGCGTACAGGAGGCCGGAGAAGGGGGTGCCGCGTCGTGCCATCTCGTCGACGACGGGTTGCAGCACCCGCTTCTCCACCTCCTGGACGGTGCCCGGGGGGAGCCAAGGCAGGGGGGCGTAAGCGCCCATGCCGCCGGTGTTGGGGCCGGTGTCCCCGTCGCCGACCCGCTTGTGGTCCTGGGCGGGCAGCAGCGGGACGACGCTCGTGCCGTCGGTCACCGCGAACAGCGACACCTCCGGGCCGTCGAGGTGGTCCTCGATGACGACCCGAGCGCCGGCGCTGCCCAGCGCGTCCCGGGCGAACATCTCGGCCGCGACGAGGTCGTCGGTGACGAGCACGCCCTTGCCGGCGGCCAGCCCGTCCGCCTTCACGACGTACGGCGGGCGGCGCCGCTCCAGCGCTGCGACCGCCTCGGCGCCGGAGTGGCAGGTGTCTGCCCCAGCCGTGGGGACGCCCGCTGCCGCCATGACGTCCTTGGCGAAGGTCTTGGAGCCCTCGAGCTGCGCGGCCGCGGCGCTCGGCCCGAACACGGGGACGCCAGCCGCACGGACCGCGTCGGCGACGCCGACGACCAGCGGCGCCTCGGGGCCGACGACGACGAGGTCGAACCCGAGAGCCGCGGTGGCCACCGCCTGCGGGTCCATCGGGTCCAGGGCGAGGGACTCGGCGGCATCCGCCGTACCCGCGTTGCCTGGGGCGACGACGAGACGGCTGACGCGCGGATCACGTGACAGGGCGCGGACGAGCGCGTGCTCGCGGGCGCCGGAACCGACGACGAGGACCTTCACCCGCTGCAGGCTATCGAGCGCCGCACAACGCGCTCCGGTGAGCCGACGTCGACCCGTGGGTCGCTGGTCAGACAGGCGTGGAGCGCCCCCCAGCACCTCCCTGATGATCAAGGAGGCGGGGGACTAGGGAAGGAGGGGACGGAGCTCCAGGGTCTGCTCGCGGTCAGGCCCGATGCCGACGGAGCTGAACGGCGCCCCGCTCATCTCCTCCAGCGCCCGGATGTAGCGCTGCGCGTTCTTCGGCAGGTCCTCGAAGCGGCGGGCGGTCGTGATGTCCTCGGTCCAGCCGTCGAACAGCTCGTAGACCGGCGTTGCGTGGTGGAAGGCGGTCTGCGTCATGGGCATCTCGTCGTAACGCACGCCGTCGACCTCGTAGGCGACGCAGACGGGGATCTGCTCCCAGCCGGTGAGGACGTCGAGCTTGGTGAGGACGAAGTCGGTGACTCCGTTGACGCGGGCGGCGTAGCGAGCGATGACGGCGTCGTACCAGCCGCAGCGGCGTGGCCGGCCCGTGGTGGTGCCGAACTCGTGGCCCTTCGCCCGCAGAGCTTCGCCGTCAGCGTCCAGCAGCTCGGTCGGGAAGGGACCCTCGCCCACGCGCGTCGTGTACGCCTTGATGACGGCGATGACCCTGTCGACACGGTTGGGGGCGATGCCGCTGCCGGTGCACGCACCGCCGGAGGTGGCGTTGGACGACGTGACGAACGGGTAGGTGCCGTGGTCGACGTCGAGCAGGGTCGCCTGCCCGCCCTCGAAGAGCACGATCTTCCCCTGGTCGAGGGCGTCGTTGAGCAGGAGCGAGGTGTCGCGCATCATCGGCCGCAGCCGCTCGACGTAGGACAGCAGCTCCTCCACGACGGCGTCGACCGTGATGGCCTTGCGGTTGTAGACCTTCACGAGGACCTGGTTCTTGACCTCCAGGGCCCCTTCGACCTTCTGCCGCAGGATCTTCTCGTCGAACAGGTCCTGCACGCGGATGCCGACGCGGTTCATCTTGTCCGCGTACGTCGGGCCGATGCCGCGGCCGGTGGTGCCGATCTTGCGCGAGCCGAGGAAGCGCTCGGTGACCCGGTCGAGCACCCGGTTGTACGAGGCGATCACGTGCGCGTCAGCGCTGATGACCAGGCGCGAGGTGTCGATGCCGCGCTCCTCGAGCCCGTCGATCTCGGTGAACAGCACCCCCAGGTCGACCACCACGCCGTTCGCGATGACAGGGGTGCAGCCCGGGCTCAGGATGCCGCTGGGCAGCAGGTGGAGCGCGTAGGTCTCCTCGCCGACGACGACGGTGTGCCCGGCGTTGTTGCCGCCGTTGAACTTCACGACGTAGTCGACGGCGCCACCGAGCTGGTCGGTGGCCTTGCCCTTGCCCTCGTCGCCCCACTGGGCGCCGATGAGGACGAGTGCGGGCATGCGAGAGCTCCTCAGACACGAAGAAAAGGCCCCCGCAAGTGCGTGGGGCCTCTTGCGGGCAGAGCCTACCCGTATCGTGCGGGCGTGGCGAAGATCCCCGGCGTCGACAGCGTCGTCCTCGGCGTCCTCGGCGTCCTGCAGGCACAGACCGAGGCGCTCGCAGCGCTGCCAGGGGCGGTACAGGCCCTGAGCTCGTCGGTGAAGAACCTCGCCGACGCCACCGCCGGCGCCAAGGAGACGGTGGCCACGCTCAACCGGCTGGCGACCCGGATGGACAGCATCATCACCGAGCTCGAGGAGCCGTTGAAGGGCCTGGCGCCCGGCATGCGCACCATGGCCAAGGTGCTCGAGGACCCCGTGATCGCCACGGTCCCGGAGACCCTCGCCCAGGTGCAGCGCGACATCCTCCCGGTGCTCCGCACGCTGGCGGACACCAACGAGCGGGTCGCCTTCATCGCCGGCTCCACCGAGCGGATCATGGCCTTCGTCGACGACACCGGCCGGACCCTCGCTGCCCTGCCGGGAGCCGCCCTGCTCGGCCGCCGCCGGCCCGCACCGGTGGAGAAGCCCTAGTCAACCCTCCAGCGCCGCGCGAGCCGCCGGGTCGCTGTCGTCGAGGAACGCACGGATCCGCTCCGCCTCGTCACCCTCGTGGATCGCCTCGGCAGCGCGCCCCAGCGCGAAGAGCGCCCGCAGGAAGCCCTGGTTGGGCGCGTGCTCCCACGGCACCGGGCCGAAGCCCTTCCAGCCGTTGCGCCGTAAGGCGTCCAGGCCGCGGTGATAACCGACCCGCGCGTACGCGTAGCTCTCGATCACCGCGCCCCGCTCGTGCGCAGCCTCGGCCAGCGCCGCCCAAGCCGCACTGCTCGTCGGGAAGCGGGCTGCGACCTCGGCCGGGTCGACGTGCGCCTCGAGCAGCTGCCGCGGCTCTTGCTCATCAGGCAGCAGAGTGGGGGGTGGGCCGCCGAGCAGGTCCTTGCCGGTGATGCTCATTCGCACATCCTGCCGGTACGGCGGCAGGTCAGGTGACGGGCATGGCCCAGGCCGCGTGCCACATGGCGCGGTCGACGGTGCCTGGCGCGACCTTGATGCTCTTCTCAGCGGCGAAGCGCGCGGCCACCCGGGCGCTGCGCGGACCGAACCGCCCGTCGACCTTGATGTCCCAGCCGCGCTGCTGCATGCGGGCCTGCCAGGCCCGCACGTCCGCGCGCTTCTGCGACACCAGCTGCTTGGTCAGGGGCTGGGTGAAGACCGGCTTGCCGACCACGACGGTGCGGCCGCCGGAGCGGGAGGCGCGGCTGTCGCTCAGCCCCAGCTTGCGGGCGCAGGCGGGCCACGGCGACCAGCCGCGGTCTGCCTGCAGCTCGTGTGCGGCCTTGTCCTGGGTCGCCGGTGCGGCCTGGTGCGGGTATCCGGAGTACCCGCGACCGCGCCAGGTGCGCAGATCGAACTGGTAGGCCCCGTAGTAGCCGTTGCCCGTGTCGGCGGCGTAGTCGTTGGTCGACTCACACCATCGGAGGGCTTCCAGGTTCTCGGCCGTGGGCGGCTCGTCCCAGTAGCTCCAGGCCTGGACCGGCGCGGCGCCGATCAGCGAGCTGGCGGCCAACAGGCCGGCGGACAGTGTGAGCATCGCGAGGGATGCCTTGAGTCGGTGTTGCTTGCGCATTGTGCGCCTCCTTGAGAGTGCCCGAAATAGGCAGTCAGGTGTGGCTCGAAATGCGGGAAGTCGTCATTCGGCATTCAAGCTCGCGAGCAACGTGCGCTCTGGACTACGTCCGTACGAGGTGCAGACGGA
>DATLCV010000074.1:0-24846 GCA_035526225.1 Mycobacteriales bacterium | reverse complement strand
GCGCCGACGACGTTGTCGATGAAGCCGTACTCCTTGGCCTCGTCGGCCGAGAACCAGCGGTCCCGGTCGGAGTCGGCCTCGATCTGGTCGACGGTCTGACCGGTGTGGAAGGCGATGCGCTCGGCCATCGTCTTCTTGACGTAGAGCATCTGCTCGGCCTGGATCGCGATGTCGGCCGCCGTGCCGCCGATGCCGCCCGAGGGCTGGTGCATCATGATCCGCGCGTGCGGGGTGGCGTAGCGCTTGCCCTTCGCCCCGGCGCACAGCAGGAACTGGCCCATGCTCGCGGCGAGCCCGAGCCCGACGGTCGCCACGTCGTTGCTGACGAACTGCATCGTGTCGTAGATCGCCATGCCGGCGCTGACCGAGCCGCCGGGCGAGTTGATGTAGAGGAAGATGTCGCGGTCGGAGTCCTCTGCGGCCAGCAGCAGCAGCTGGGCGCAGATGGTGTTGGCCATGGCGTCCTCCACGGCGGAGCCGAGGAAGATGATCCGCTCCTTGAGCAGCCGGTTGAAGACCTGGTCGTCGAGCCCGGCCCCCGCGCCGTTCACGCGGGCTGTGGGCGCAACGTGGCCCAAGGGGGCGGGCGGAGCGGACACGGTCTGCGGCAGGTGCAGCCCTGAGTCGGTGCGGGTCACGGTGTCAGCCCTTCACGAGTGCGGCGGCGAGGCCGCGTCTGTGTCGGACCCTAACCCCGAGGCCGCCACGGACACTCCGGAAGACGGCGGCTTTCGCCGTGGGCGTACGACGGGGAGCGCCGCCACCGGTCAGTGCTGGTGCTCGTCCTCGTCCAGGTAGTGGACGCTGCCGTCGCCGTGCACGTGGAACGGCCGGCCGTCCTCGTCGTGCTCGACCTCGTCACCCATGGGGCCTCCCGGCCCCGCCATGTCGTCACGCAGCAGCTCGAGGTCGACCGCGGTGCCGGACGCGTCGGTGACCACCGCCGCCTCCATCACCGTCGCCAGCGCCTTGCCGCGCCGCACCTCGGCGATGAGGCCGCCGACCTGGCCGGACTCGACCAGGCGGTTGGCGTAGTCCTGCGGGGCGAGGCCCGCACGGGCAGCGCGACGGATGACCTGGTCGTTGAGCTCGGCGTCGTTGACCTGCAGCTGCTCGGCGTCGGCGACAGCGTCGAGGACGAGCTGGGCCTTGACCGCCTGCTCGGCGCCCTGCGTGAGCTCGGTGTCCCACTCCTCGGCCGTCTTGCCCTGCTCGGCCAAGAACTGCTCCTTGCTCCGGCCGGAGCGGGAGATCTGGTCCTCGGTGGTGTGCTCGCGCCAGACGACCTCACCGGCGAGCAGCGACTCCGGCAGCGGGATGTCCACCTGCGCGAGCAGTGCCTCGAGGACGCGGTCGCGCGCCTGCACGCCCTGCTCCAGTCGCTTGACGCGGTCGACGCGGGTGCGGATGTCCGCCCGCAGCTCTGCCAGCGAGGCGAAGCCGGCTGCGTCGCCGGCCCAGGTGTCGTCGGCCTCGGGCAGGACGCGCTCGTTCACCGTGCGGATCGTCACCGCGACCTCGGCGACCTGGCCCTGCAGGTCTCCGGCGACAAGGGTGGTCTGGAAGGTGCGGGCGTCGCCGGCCATCGCGCCGGTGACGGCCTCGTCGATGCCCTCGAGGAGCGTGCCCGAGCCGACCTCGTACGACAGGCCCTGCGCGGTGCCGCCCGGCACCTCGTCACCGTCGACGGACGCGACCAGGTCGAGCGAGACGAAGTCGCCGGGCGCAGCGGCCCGCTCCACGGGCTCCAGGGTCGCGAAGCGCTCGCGCAGACCGGTGAGCTGCTCCTCCACGTCGTCGTCCGTGACGACCACGTCGTCGACCGTGACCGACAGCGAGGAGAAGTCAGGGAGGGCGAACTCAGGTCGCACCTCGACCTCGGCGGTGAAGGCCAGCTTGTCGTTGTCGGCGATCTCCGTGACATCGATCTCGGGACGCCCGAGCGGGGTGATGCTCGTCGACTCCACGGCCTCGCCGTACAGGCGCGGGATCGCCTGGTTCACGGCCTCCTCGAGCACGGCGCCGCGGCCCACGCGCTGGTCGAGGATGCGCGGCGGCACCTTCCCGGGACGGAACCCCTGCACCTTCACCTGGCTGCCGATGGTGCGGTAGGCCTTGTCCAGCTCGGGCTTGAGCTCGTCGAAGGCCGCCTCGACCGTGAGCTTGACCTTGGTCGGGCTCAAGGTCTCCACGGAGCTCTGCACAGGGGTGTTCCTCTCGAACGGGCGGGATGGGACGGCACCAGGACCGGTGTCGGGGCGGGGAGACTCGAACTCCCGATCTCCTGCTCCCAAAGCAGGCGCGCTAGCCACTACGCTACGCCCCGCGTGACTGCGCCCATCCTAGTGGCGGCCCCGCTTCGTCACCCCACCACCGCCGAGCGGCGGGCCGGACGAGGGGGCGACCCGAAGGCCCTCGTGGACCCGCCGCTCGCCGTCGAGCGCGGTGCCCTCGGCTACCGGATGACGGGGCTCGCCACGTCAGTCGCAGGAGTGCCGGTGACCTCGAAGCAGCCGTCGGCCTTGCCGGCCGTTCCCGCGTCGGGACCGTGGTGCGCCGTCTCGAGGCCGTAGGCGGCGGGATCGCCGCCGCACGTCTCACGACCCCCGGCCGTGACGGTGTAGGCGCCGTGGTTCTGGCCGTCAGCCAGGACCTGACCAGTGCCCTGGTGGGCGACGGAGACCTGGTGCGGGTGGGCGGACGCCGTGCCGGCCAGGCCGACGAGCATCAGAGCGGTCGCGGCAGTACCAGTGGCCGCGCGGGTGAGGATCCTTCGCATGACGTACCCCCTGAGGGTGGTGGACGGCTCTCGTCCAGCACCCTCAGGACGCTAGGCACGGCTCCCGCTTGGTTCATCGGGGATCTCCCCCATCCGACAGCCGTGCCGCGACCTCGGTGCGGTTGCGGGCGCCGACCTTGGCCAGCACGCGCGACGCGTGGTGCTCCACCGTCTTGCGCGACAGGAAGAGGCTCGCCGCGATCTCCGGGTTCGTCGCGCCGGCCGCCATGAGCTCAGCGACCTCGCGCTCCCGGTCGGAGAGCGCCGCGGAGACGGTGCGCCCTCGCCGCCACGGCCGTGCCCCGAGCTCTCGCAGTCGTCGCTGCAGGGAGGCGCCCACGTTCGAGATCCCTCGCGCGTCGCACTCGGCGACCAGCTCCTCGAGGAGGGGCCGCGCTTCCTCGGGCGGGAGCACGCGCGCGAGGTCCGTTCCGACCCACAACGCGTCAAGGTGGCTCCCGGTCCGTGCGTAGTCGGCGCGGAGCACGGTCAGGCCCTCCGCGTCGTTCGCCAGCATCGCCACGGCCCAGGCGTGCCATCGCGACTGCAGCCGGGACGACTGCGGCCCCTCGGGCATCACCTCGTACGCCCGCTCGGTGTGGCCCAGCACACCGAGGAGGCGCGTGATCTCGAGCCTGGTCTCGTACAGGCACCGTGGACATCCGACGGCGGTGGCCACTGCCAAGGCCCGCTCGCACAGCTCCTTCGCGCGGGTCGCGTCGTGGGTCCCTCCCAGCCGCACCGTCACGGCCGCTGCCAGGCGCAAGGGGAACGTCGCCAGGTGCGGCGTCATGGGCGCGGCGAGGTCCAGGACGCGCACGGCCGCTGCCCGCCAGTCCCCGGTGAGCGCCCGCACGTGCTGCACCGCGATGTGGACGCTCGCGACGTCGGCACCGATGTCGAAGCGGTGCGACAGGCCGGTGCCCCGGTCGAGGAGCGGGGTGATCCGCTCCGCCACCCGCTGCGCCTCGAGGAGCTGCCCCTGTGCCACCAGCGAGTCCAGGAGCACGTCGCTCAGCTCGAGCAACCGACCGGGGTGGCCCTCCCTCTCCGCGGCGGCCCAGTGCGGTCGCACGAGCTCCTCCGCCTCCACGTGCTCCTCCTTCAGCTGGAGCACGAAGAGGCGGTACGACGTGACGACGCGCTCGAGGTCGCGGTCACCGCGCGCCAGGGCGGCCATCCGGTCGGTCGCCTCGACCACGCGCGGGATGTCCCCACGCCCGAGGGCGTCGTCGATGACGGCCGTGAGCGCCTCGGCCAGCACGGGCCCAGCGCCGAACGGCTCCGCGGCGACGAGCGCGCGCGCCGCCGCCTCCGATGCCTCCTCGAACCTGTCCTCGCCCCAGCGCAAGACCCGTGACTCCAGCACGTCGAGCCGCACCGCCACCAGCGGGTCGGCGCTCTCCGCGCGCGCCTGCGCGAGAAGCCGCCGCGCGAGGGCCACATCGCCCGAGCGGAACGCGGCACGCGCGGCCTCCAAGCGCGCCGACCCGGGGTCGGCGCCCAGGTCCGCGGCCCGCTGCCACACGGGGAGCGCGGCCGCCGGCTCCCCCACGGCGCTGACGAGCTCGGCCAGGGCCGTCAGCAGCCGCTCGTCGTCGCGGAGATCGGGCGCGGCGGCCAGCCGGGCCAGAGCCGTGACCGCATCGCTGTCCAGCATCAACCGCTCCGGCGACAGCACGAGCCTCGCGACGAGGCCGCCTACGGCGTCACCCGCGGCATCGCGGTGCCACACGGCGGCGAGCAGCGCCGACAGGTGGTCGGCCTCCTCCAGCCAGCGAGCCACGCGCCTGTGCGCCTCCCGCCGCAGGTCGTCCGGCAGGTCGGCGAGGACGGCCTCCCGCACCAGGTCGTGGCTGGCAGCCAGGACCCCGTGCTGCTCGCTCACGAGCCCCCGCGCGACGAGCGACGCCGCGGCAGGGGCGACGCGAGAGAGCTCCCACCCCAGCACCTGCCCGACGTCTGACGTCGCGAGCGGCCGAGCCGTCACGGCCAGCAGCCGGACGAGCTCCGCTGCATCCCTGCCGCAGGCGGCGAGCCGCGTGCGCACGAGGGCCGTGGTTGCGGTCCGACCGCTGTCCTGGGCCAGCAGGCGCAGCCAGAAGGGCGAGCCGCCTGCGGCCCGGCGGTACTCCGCCACCACGACGGCGTCAGCGGCAGGGTCGATGGACCTGACAAGGGCGCCGGCCGCCTCCTCGTCGAGCGGCTCGAGGCGCAGCGACCGGACAGCGCCCACGTCGAGCAGCCCGGTCAGCGCATCATGCAGGCCGCCCGTCCCGGGGTGCGGCCTCCCCGCCGCCACCACGAGCAAGTCACCCCTGGTCCCCCGCAGCAGGTAGTGCACGAGAGCGGAGGTCGCGCCGTCGAGCCACTGCGCGTCGTCGACGAGGAGGCGGCGGGGTCCCCGGTGCTCGTCGAGCGCGGCGAGCGCAGCTTCGAGGATGTGCATCATGTCGGCGCTCTGTGCGCGCCACTGTCCGAGCAGGTCGTGGAGCAGCTCCCCTGCCGAGGCGAACGGCGCGATGCTCTCCGGCTCGTGACCGCGGAGCGTCCAGGAACGCGCGGCCGGGGGCATCGCTGCGACCTCCGCGAGGAGCCTTGTCTTCCCGCTGCCGGCCTCGCCCGTCACGGTGACCACACCTCTGCCGGTGGCGCCTGCTGCAGCGCGCAGCACCGCGAGCTCGCTGTCGCGCCCCACGACCGGTTCCACTCCGGGACGGTACGACGGATGAGCCTGCGCCAGCGACCACCGTCGGCGCACGGGGCTCGGCCGTAGCGGCCTGGTGGGTTGGAGCGGGCGACCGGGATCGAACCGGCACATCGGACTTGGAAGGACCGCGCTCTGCCATTGAGCTACGCCCGCGAGAGCGTGATCAGCCTACCGGCGACTTCTGCTGCCGCGCCCTCGGCCGCTCCGAGGCCTTCCGCCACTCTGGAGGGCGTGCACCCCTTCGACGCGCTCGACGTCGCCGGCTCCCCGCGGGAGCTGGTGGCGCTCGGCGGGGTGCTGGACGCCCCGACGCTGCGAGCGGCGTACCGCAACGGCGTCTTCCCCTGGCCCCCCTCGGCGGAGGACGCGGCCGGGCACGACCGCACGGTGCGCCGGCTTGCGCGTCGGGGCGCGGTCCCCGTCCTCCCGGGCACCCCGGAGGGCCCGCTGGTGCCGTGGGTCTCCCCCCAGCCGCGCGCGGTGCTGCTCACCGGCCAGGTGTCGGCGCCGCGGACGGTGCGCCGGCTGCTCCGCCGTACGGGGTGGGAGACCACGCTGGACGCCTGCTTCGAGGAGGTCCTGCGGCGCTGCGCCGACCGCTCTGACGGGACCTGGATCACCGCGGCCATGACCCGGGCGTACACCGCGCTGCACCACGAGGGCGGCGCGCACAGCGTCGAGGTGTGGGACGGCAGCCGGCTCGTCGGCGGCCTGTACGGCGTGCTCTCGGGCCGCGTCTTCTCAGGCGAGTCGATGTTCTTCGTCGAGAGCGGAGCGTCCAAGGTGGCGGTGCTGGACCTGTGCAGGCGGCTGGCCGAAGCCGGCGTCGGGGTGCTCGACACCCAGCAGGAGTCCGAGCACCTGACCGCGATGGGGCAGGTCCTGGTGGACCGCGGCGAGTACGTCGCGGTGGTGCGCGGGCTGCAGGACGTCGCCGTGACGCTCCCCGCGGATCGGCGAACCGCGCGCGACCTGCTCCCTGCCGGCTAGGCCTGGCGCCAGAGCAGGACCAGGCCCTGGTCGTCGAAGCTGCGGCCGCTGACCTGCTGGACCAGCACGCGCCCGCCGCCCTCGAAGCCGCGGGTGACCAGGCGCTCCGCCTCGCCGAGCAGCTTGTCGATCCCGCGGTCCAGGTCACGACCGGGGATCTCCACGAGGCCGTCGGTGTACAGCAGGACCGCGTCGCCCGGGCGGAGCCGACCGGTGGCGACCCGGTAGGCCGTCTCCCGCAGCAGGCCGAGTGCCGCCCCCTCGGTGTCGAGCAGGCTCCAGCGACCGCTGCCTGCGTCGAGGTGCGCCACCGGTGGGTGGCCCGCCGAGGCGACTGCGAAGTCCCCTGTGCGCAGGTCGACGGTGAGGTGCACGGCGGTCGCGAAGCCCTCCTCCCAGTCCTGCCGAATGAGGTAGGCGTTGGAGGCCGCGAGGAACTCCTGGGGCGACGCCGAGCCGAGCAGGCCGCCCATCGCGCCGCTCAGCAGCAGCGAGCGGGTGCCGGCCTCGACGCCCTTGCCCGAGACGTCGACGAGCGCGACCTCGAAACGCACGGCGTCCACCAGGGCTGACACCACGAAGTCCCCCGCGAAGGGACCCCCTCCCGCGGGGTCGACCACGGCTTCGACGCACCAGGGTGCGGGCAGCCTGGGCACACCGCCCTGCTGCTCGAGCCGGTCGCGGAGCTGCACGAGCACCGCGTCCGCGCTCATGCCGCTCAGCCCGGTCTCGTCCCGGGAACGGGCGTACTCGTGGGCCAGCAGTCCGCTGAGCAGCACCACGACGATCGCGCCGCTGCGCACCTCCTCCAGGCTCGTGACGACGAGGTCGAAGACCAAGCAGGCCACCACGACGACGGCGAGCCGCCGCACGGATCGGGTCGTGAGCAGCAGACCGCCGAGCAGGAACGGGATGGCGAGGAAGACGGGCGGGAACCACGAGACGGACCAGCCCCAGCCCGCGAGCGTGGCCGCGAGGGCGAGCAGCACGGTGAGGGTCAGGCCCCACGGCTCAGCAGGAGGGTGCTGCCGCAGCCGGCTGACCAGGGAGGCGGGCAGCCCCAGCACAGACCTGGCCCGGTGGGCCAGGCCGCGACGGGAGGAGTCCATGGGCATCAGTCCGGGAGCGTACCGACGGTCACCCCGTCGTCACAGGACCAGCGCTCTAGGAGCGACCCTCGTACTCGGCGAGCATGGCGATGCGCCGCGCGTGACGCGGGTCTTCGGTGAACGGCGTGTCGAGGAAAACAGCCACCACCTGCAGAGCCGTCTCCGTGTCGTGCATGCGGGCCCCGATGCTCACGAGGTTGGCGTCGTTGTGCTGGCGGGCCAGCTCGGCCGTCTCCTGGCTCCAGGCGAGGGCGCAGCGGGCCCCACGGACCTTGTTCGCGGCCATCTGCTCACCGTTGCCCGAGCCGCCGATCACGACGCCGAGCGACCCGGGCTCGGCGACGACCGCCTCCGCAGCGGCCAAGCAGAACGGCGGGTAGTCGTCCGTGGCGACGTACTCTGCCGGGCCGTGGTCGACGGGCTCGTGGCCCAGCTCGACGAGGCGGGCCCGCAGCGCCTCCTTCAGCTCGAAGCCGGCGTGGTCGCATCCGAGGTGTACGCGCATGGCAGGACATCCTGCCGGAAGGCCGGAGCGGACCCCCGGGTGGCCCGTTCGTGGAAGGATAGGCGGCTGCAGCGGCGCCACGGAAGGGCATCCACGGGTGAGTGAGAACAACCTCCGCAGGGACGAAGCGGTCGAGCGCGCGCGGCTGCTGGCGGTGGAGTCGTACGACGTCGAGCTCGACCTGACCGACGGCTCCGGCGAGAAGCCCGGTGACACGACCTTCCGGAGCCGCACCACGGTGCGCTTCACGTGCACGGAGCCCGGTGCGAGCACGTACGTCGACCTCACCGCGGCCGCCCTGCGCAGCGCGACGCTCAACGGCCGGCCGCTCGACGCGTTCGACGGCAACCGGCTGCAGCTGTCCGCGCTCGATGCGGACAACGAGCTCGTGGTGGACGCCGACTGCTCGTACATGCGCACCGGCGAGGGCCTGCACCGCTTCGTGGACCCCGTCGACGGCAGCGTCTACCTGTACTCGCAGTTCGAGACCTTCGAGGCCCATCGGGTCTACGCCTGCTTCGACCAGCCCGACCTCAAGGCCGTGTTCCGACTGGCCGTGCGGGCCCCGCGGGACTGGGTCGTCATCAGCAACGGGCAGGTCACCGACCGGCCCGAGCAGGATGCCCCGGGCACGTGGCGCTTCGCTGAGACGGCCCGCATGTCGACGTACATCACGGCGATCGTGGCTGGTCCCTATCACGCGGTGACCGACCAGCACGACGGCATCGACCTCGGGCTGTACTGCCGCGCCTCGCTGGCCGAGTTCCTCGACGCCGACGAGCTGTTCACCGTGACCAAGCAGGGCTTCGACTTCTTCCACCGCGAGTTCGCCTACCGCTACCCCTTCGGCAAGTACGACCAGCTGTTCGTGCCGGAGTTCAACGCGGGCGCGATGGAGAACGCCGCGTGCGTGACCTTCCTCGAGGACTACGTGTTCCGCTCCAAGGTGACCGACGCGGCGTACGAGCGACGTGCCGAGACCGTGCTGCACGAGATGGCGCACATGTGGTTCGGCAACCTCGTCACGATGCGCTGGTGGGACGACCTGTGGCTCAACGAGTCGTTCGCGACCTACGCCTCGGTGCTCGCCCAGGTGGAGGCCACCCGGTTCACCAACGGGTGGACGACGTTCGCGAACACCGAGAAGACCTGGGCCTACCGGCAGGACCAGCTGCCCTCGACGCACCCCGTGGCCGCGGACATCCGTGACATCGACGACGTCAAGGTCAACTTCGACGGGATCACGTACGCCAAGGGCGCGTCCGTGCTCAAGCAGCTCGTCGCCTGGGTCGGCCAGGACGCCTTCATGGCCGGGCTGCGCGCGTACTTCCAGGCGCACGAGTACGGCAACACCGTGCTCGCCGACCTGCTGACGCAGCTCGAGACTGCCAGCGGCCGCGACCTGTCGGCCTGGTCGTCGGAGTGGCTCGAGACCGCGGGCTGCAACACGCTGCGCGCCTCCTTCGACACCGGGCCCGACGGCGCCTTCACGTCCTTCTCGGTGCTGCAGGAGGCGCCGGCCGACCACCCGACGCTGCGTTCGCACCGGGTCGCGATCGGGCTGTACGACCTGGTCGACGGCAAGCTCGTGCGCACCCATCGCGAGGAGCTCGACGTCGTCGGCGCCAAGACCGAGGTGCCCGGGCTGATCGGCCGCCCGCAGCCCGCGCTCGTCCTCGTCAACGACGACGACCTGACCTTCGCCAAGATCCGTCTCGACGAGCGCTCGCTGGCGACCCTGGTCGCCCACGTGGGCGACTTCGCCGACGCGCTCCCCCGCGCACTGTGCTGGGCGGCAGCCTGGGACATGACCCGCGACGCCGAGATGCCGGCGCGCGACTACGTCGCCCTCGTGCAGCGCGGCATCGGTGGCGAGACCGACATCGGCGTCGTGCAGTCGCTGCTCCGCCAGGCGCAGTCCGCCCTGATCCTGTTCGCCGACCCGGACTGGGCCCCCGTCGGCCGCGTCGCGCTCGCCACCTCCGCGCACACCGCGGTGGCCGAGGCCGAGCCGGGCAGCGACCTGCAGCTGGCGTGGGTCCGCGCGCTCGCCTCGCTGGCCACGACCGACGAGCACCTGGCCTTCCTGCAGGGCCTGCTTGCAGGTACGACGGACCTGCCGGGCCTGAGCGTCGACGCCGAGCTGCGGTGGCACCTGCTGACCCGCCTCGTGGTGGTCGGCAAGGCCGGGCTCGACGCGATCGAGGCCGAGGTCACGCAGGACCCGACTGCCGCCGGCCAGCGCCACGCCGCCGCCTGCCGCGCTGCCCGGCCGGTCATGGAGGCGAAGGCGCTCGCCTGGCACGACCTGGTGGAGACCGACGAGCTGCCCAACGCCGTGCTCGCCGCCGTGCTGTCCGGCTTCGCCCCCGCGGAGCAGGCCGAGCTGGTCTCGCCGTACGTGGAGAGGTACTTCGCCTCACTGACCGGCATCTGGAGCGGGCGCACGGCGGAGATCGCGCAGAACCTCGTCGTAGGCCTGTACCCGACCATCCAGGTGTCGCCGGTCGTCGTGGAGAGCACCGACCGCTACCTCGCGGACAACGAGGTCCCCCCTGCACTGCGCCGCCTGCTGCTCGAGGGCCGCGACGGTGTCCTGCGCGCGCTGCGAGCGCGAGCCCGGGACGCCGCAGCCACCTGATCCGCGGCGGCGCGTGAGTGCGGTGCCGGCTGCTGAATGTGACGTCACATTCCAACGCTGAGCGCGTGGATGACGGATTGTGGCCGCACATTCAGCAGGGTCAGGGAGGCCTCAGCGCCAGCGGCGCGGGCTCAGCTGCGGCCAGGCAATCCGTGCGGGAAGCAGCGGCCCCCGAGCGAGGACGACGAGCCCCCGCGGTTCGCGGACCTTCAGCGCCTCTCGCGCGGCCACCATCGTGCGGAGGGTGGCGACGTGTGCCGCCGGGCTCGCGCCGAAACGTCTCGGAGTGATGTGGCACAGGGCGAGGCCGTGCGCCGCGAAGCGCTCGTGGCGCAGCAGGGTGGCATCGAGCTGGTCCTGCCCCTCATGCCACTCGCGACTGTCCACCTCGTCGCCGAGGCCAAGGCCGGGAAACCAGACGTCCGGGCTGCCGATGAGGTCACCGTCGAGGTAGAGCTCCGGGTTGAGGAGGTACGCCGGAAGCCGGCCGCGAATTGCCGCACGGCGGACCACGTCGTGGACATCCGCCTCGGCCGGAGACCTCACTCCGTCGTTGACGTCCCGGACGACACGGAGCAGGTGCCCTGCGTTCGGGCCGGGTCGGACCTCGCGCGCCACGCTGTCCCAGTCCACGGACGGAGCCCGCAACGCGGTTGTCCCGATGGCCCTCGCCGCAGCGAGCGTGCTCGCGCGTCGGATGGCGTCAGCGACACAACGACCAGGCAGCGCGACGCGAAGCTCGGACCCGCCTTCGCGCCGAAGGACCTGGTAGTCGGGCATCTGCCGCGCCCGGGAGACGTGGCAGAACTCGCGCGCCGAAGGATGGGCGGACGCAGGAACGACGACACACACCTCGGTGTCGCCCGCGCCGGGAGTTGCGATGCCCCTGAGATCGCACCCCGCCCGGCCGGTGATGACGCCCTCCGGGCCGGCGTGCAGAAGGGCAGCGTGGCACCGCTGCCGCAGCGACGGCTCGTGCGCGGAGGTGAGGTAGATGCCCGGCAGCAGTCGCTGCCAGAGCCCTCGCTGCGCTGCGTCGTGGGCTGTGGCGTGGTGGTACCCCTCAGCGACGAGCGCTGCCTGGGTCACCACCCCGTCGTGGGGAGCGGCGAGCGTGGCGATGGGTACGCGGTCGGCGGGCATGCCGACGATCACAGGGCAACACGTCGTACGGAGGGACGCGGGGCGGCTCGCTTGTGGACCGACCTCGCTGAATGTGCGGTCACATTCCGCGAGGCAGCACCGGATCCCCGGAAAGTGCGGTCACATTCCGGGAGCGCGGGACTGGCGGCGCGTGAGCGCGGTGGGGCTAGTGGCCGGCGGGGACCAGGGCGGCGTGGGCGGAGGGCGGCGCCGGGATCGCGGCGCGCTTGCCTGCCGCCTCGGCCAGCTGGCGCAGGCCGTCCACGACGCCACCCGCCAGGTCGCCGCCGGCGAAGGCGCTCGTCATGGACAGCACGGCGAGCGCTGCCACCCGGTCCGGGACCCGACGGCGGGCAGCTGGACCGGTCACGACCTCGACCCGGCGCTGGCCGGGCGCAACGAGCAGGAGCACTGCGCCGTGAGCTCGCTCGCCGAGCGCTGCGTGCAGCGTCTCGGCGGCGTCGCGGAACCGGGACAGGTCGGTGATGCGCAGGTCGCCCACGACCACGGAGACGTCGAGGCCGTTCTGCTCGCGGCACTGCGCGACGGCGTGGTCGATGCGCTCCTGCTGAGCGACGGACAAGCCCGTCGCGCGCCTACCAGCTGCCATGCGCCCCACCCCTCGTGACGTCGCCGCGGTCGGCGTGTGCGATCGCGGCGTCCGCATCGACAGGGCCGGCGAACCAGACCGGGTCGGCGGACCAGCCCTCGGCGGGGCGGTAGCGGTTGGCGCGCACGGCGCCGGGCAGCAGGACGACCGCCGCGATGAGCAGGTAGGCCGCCGCGGGAGCCACGACGAACAGCAGCAGCGTGGCTGCGGGCCCGAGGCCCTCACCGGGGTCGGCGCCCTCCAAGGGCCCGACGATGTCCTCGGCGAGGGCTGGTGCGGCGGTCAGCAGCGTGGTCACCAGCACGGTCACCGTGACGGTGACGGCGGCGGTGGCGACACGGGTCACGGCACGGCTCACGGGCTCCTCGCTCAGGTCTCGGGCGGTCGGCCCGTCACGGGCGGTGCGGTCGCGGGACACGGTAGCGAACGGGTGGTCGCGCTCAGGCCGGGGTCTCCCAGACGGCGTCGCCCCACGCGTCCTCGTCGACCCCGAGGAAGGGCCGCCAGCGCGGGTCGAGCCGACGCGCCCCCACGACTCGCCAGGCGGCGCCCGAGGGTGCGGCCGGCGTACGGCGCAGTCGCCAGCCCAGCTCGGCGACACCGCGGTCGGCCTTGGTGTGGTTGCAGCGCCCGCAGGCGGAGACGACGTTCTCCCAGGTGTGCGGCCCGCCGCGGCTGCGCGGGACCACGTGGTCGAGGCTGGTGGCCGGCGCGCTGCAGTACTGGCAGCGGCCGCCGTCCCTCGCGAACACGGCGCGACGGGTGAGCGGCACGGTCCCGGCGTAGGGGACCTTGACGTAGCGGGTGAGCTTCACGACGACGGGCACGGGCACCGTGCGCCGCTCGCTGTGCAGCTGCTGGTCCGCCTCCTCCACGGCCACGGCCTTGTCGGTGAGGAGCAGGACGACCGCCCGGCGGCCGGGGACGACGCACAGCGGCTCGTAGCTGGCGTTCAGCACCAGCGCATGCGCGAGCGGCTCGGCCATCTGCGTCCCTCCTGGGCGCATCCTGCCCGACGGCGCACGCGCGCGCCACGACGTTGCCCGGCACGAACGGCCTGCCTCCGCCTTCTCGACCTGCCGTTACCCCCGAGCCGAGCGCTGCTCCCCGCTGTCCGTAGGGTCCACGACGTGACAGACCGCGCCCTGACGCTCAAGGAGTGGGTCGACCAGCACGGCAACGCGCTGGCGGCTCACGGCACCCGGATCGCCCTCGTGCTGCTGCTCGCCCTGGTCCTGCGGGCGCTGCTGCACCGGGCGGTGAACCGGCTGGTGCGCACGGCTCTCACCGGCGGCGTGTTCCAGCCGCTCAAGGAGCGGGCCCGCGGCACCCGCTTCGACGCCTCGCCGCTGCTGTCGGAGCGCCGGCACCAGCGTGTCGAGACACTGGGGTCCGTCCTGCGCAGCGTGGCCTCGTTCGCGGTCGGCCTGGTGACCGGCACGATGATCCTGTCGGACATCGGCCTCGACCTGACCCCGGTCGTCGCCAGCGCCGGCATCCTCGGCGTCGCTCTCGCCTTCGGGGCGCAGCAGCTCGTGCGCGACGTCCTCACGGGCGTCTTCATGCTGCTCGAGGACCAGTACGGCGTGGGCGACGTCGTCGACACCGGCAGCGCCACCGGCACCGTGGAGGCGGTGACGCTGCGCACCACCCGCTTGCGGGACGTCGACGGCACCGTGTGGCACGTCCGCAACGGGGAGATCGCCCGGGTGGGCAACCGCAGCCAGGGCTGGTCCCGGGCCATCGTCGACGTCCCGCTTCCAGCCAACGCCGACGTGCCCGCCGTACGGGCCGTGCTCGTCGACGCGGCTCGCTCGCTGGCCGCCGACCCGGCCTTCGCGCAGCGCGTCCTGGAGGACCCCGAGGTCCGGGGCGTGGAGTCCTTCGGCACGGACGGACTGGTGCTGCGGCTCACTCAGAAGACGGCGCCGCTGGAGCAGTGGGCCGTCGAGCGGGAGCTTCGCGAGCGGGTCGTGGCTGCGCTCGGCGAGCACGGGCCCGACGACGCCTAACCTGGGACGCATGGACGCGCTGTACGAGGAGGTCGGTGGCGAGGCGGTGTTCCGCCAGCTGGTCGAGCGCTTCTACGAGGGCGTGGCAGTGGACCCCGTGCTGCGCCCGCTCTACCCCGACGAGGACCTCACCGCCGCGAAGGACCGGCTGCGGATGTTCCTCGAGCAGTACTGGGGCGGGCCCACGACCTACTCCGAGCAGCGCGGCCACCCCCGGCTGCGGATGCGCCACGCCGGCTGGGTGATCGGCGTGCGCGAGCGTGACGCCTGGCTCGGCCACATGCGCCGGGCGGTGGAGGAGCTCGAGGTCAGCGAGACGGCCCGCGCCGCCATCTGGGAGCACGTCGAGCGAGCCGCTCACACGCTGGTCAACGACCGCCTGACCTGATCAGCGCGGCACCCTGGACGGCTGGGCCCTCAGCGGGTGCGACGGCGCAGCACCATGACGGGCAGCGCGCCGACGAGTCCGCCGAGCCACGGGACCGCGGGCAGCGCCACGTCCTTGAAGCCCTTCGGCACGTGCAGGATCGTGGCCCGGTCGAACGGGTAGACGACCGCGAACGACCGCCCGACCACCTTGTCCTCCGGCACGGTGCCGCGGTGGGCGTCGTTGAGGTGGAAGCGCGAGTCGGAGGAGTTGCCGCGGTGGTCGCCCATCACCCAGAGCCGACCCTTGGGCACCAGGACCCCCGATGCCCCGGGTGGGCACAGCTGCTTGCCGGTGCCGGCGTCGCAGAAGTAGCGGGTGTCGCTCGCGTCGTTCTCGAAGACGTACGGCTCGTCGAGCGCTGCCGGCTGACCACCCTTGGGAGTCAGGACGACGCGTCCTTGGGTGTCGCAGCACATCACGCGGTCGCCGGGGATGCCGATGACGCGCTTGATGTAGTCCTTCTCGCTGGGCGCCCCGAGACCGATCGTCCCGCTGATCGCCCGCAGGGCCTTGGAGACCGGGTTGGTGGGCTGGGCGAAGGTCACGCCGCCGTCGTCGAAGTTGTCGAGCCCGTTGAACACCACGATCTCGCCGCGCTCGGGGTCGCGGAAGTGGTAGGGCACCTTGTTGACGAGCACCCGGTCACCGATGAGGAGCGTCTGCTCCATGGACCCCGACGGGATGTAGAACGCCTGCACCAGGAAGTGCTTGATGAGCAACGCGAGCACGAAGGCGATCACGACCAGCACAGGCAGCTCACGCAGGAAGGAGCGGTGCTCCTTGGCCCTCCGGTGCCGGGGCCGAGCGGACATCGGGGCCAGCACAGGGGCGTCGTCGGTCACCGCTCCACCCTACGGGAGCACGGTCGATCAGCCGGTCAGTCGCGTCCGAGCTTGCGGTAGGTCACGCGGTGCGGACGCGCCGCCTCCAGACCCAGGCGCTCCACCTTGTTCTTCTCGTACGACTCGAAGTTGCCCTCGAACCAGAACCACGCGGCCGCGTTCTTCTCGTCGCCCTCCCAGGCGAGGATGTGCGTCGCGACCCGGTCGAGGAACCACCGGTCGTGGGAGATCACGACCGCGCAGCCGGGGAACTCCAGCAGCGCGTTCTCCAGCGACCCGAGGGTCTCGACGTCGAGGTCGTTGGTGGGCTCGTCCAGCAGGAGCACGTTGCCGCCCTCCTTGAGGGTCAGCGCCAGGTTCAGCCGGTTGCGCTCCCCGCCCGACAGCACGCCGGTCGGCTTCTGCTGGTCCGGCCCCTTGAACCCGAACGCCCCGATGTACGCGCGGGACGGCATCTCCTGCTGTCCCACCTTGATGTAGTCGAGGCCCTCCGAGACCGCCTCCCAGACGGTCTTGGCGGGGTCGAGGCTCGAGCGGTTCTGGTCGACGTACGAGAGCTTGACGGTCTCGCCGACGACGACCTCGCCGGAGTCCACCTGCTCGAGCCCGACGATGGTCTTGAACAGCGTGGTCTTGCCGACGCCGTTCGGGCCGATGATCCCGACGATGCCGCCGCGCGGCATGGTGAACGACAGGTCCTCGATGAGGATGCGGTCGCCGAACCCCTTGGTGAGGCCCTTCGCGTCGATGACCACCGAGCCCAGACGCGGGCCGGCCGGGATCTGGATCTCCTCGAAGTCGAGCTTGCGCGTCTTCTCCGCCTCGGCGGCCATCTCCTCGTAGCGGGCGAGGCGGCTCTTGCTCTTGGTCTGCCGGCCCTTGGCGTTCTGCCGGACCCACTCGAGCTCGTCCTTGAGGCGCTTGGCCAGCTTGGCGTCCTTCTTGCCCTGGACCTCGAGCCGCTGCCCCTTCTTCTCCAGGTACGTCGAGTAGTTGCCCTCGTACGGGTACGCGCGTCCGCGGTCGAGCTCGAGGATCCACTCCGCGACGTTGTCGAGGAAGTAGCGGTCGTGAGTCACCGCGAGGACGGCGCCGGCGTACCGGGCGAGGTGCTTCTCCAGCCACTCCACCGACTCCGCGTCGAGGTGGTTGGTGGGTTCGTCGAGCAGCAGCAGGTCGGGGGCCTCGAGCAACAGCTTGCAGAGGGCGACCCGACGGCGCTCGCCACCGGAGAGGTGGGCGACGCCCTCCTCCGGCGGGGGGCAGCGCAGCGCGTCCATCGCCTGCTCGATGAGGTTGTCGACCTCCCAGCCGTTGTGGGTGTCGATGTAGGCGAGCAGCGGCTCCTGCTCGGCCATGATGGCCTCGTAGTCCGCGCCCTCCTCACCCATCTTCTCGTTGAGGGCGTGGTACTTGTGCAGGACGTCCATCAGGTCGCGGACGCCGTCCTCGACGTTCTCACGCACCGTCTTGGAGTCGTCCAGCTGGGGCTCCTGCATGAGGATGCCGACGCTGAACCCGGGGCTGAGCCGGGCCTCGCCGTTCGACGGCTGGTCGAGCCCGGCCATCATCTTCAGCACCGTGGACTTGCCGGCGCCGTTGGGCCCGACGACACCGATCTTGGCGCCGGGGTAGAAGGACAGCGTGACGTCGTCGAGGATCACCTTGTCCCCGACCGCCTTGCGCACCTTCTGCATCACGTACACGAACTCAGCCATCGGCCCAGCCTAGTGACGGCGACGCCCGGCCCCCACGGTGCGGGAGCCGGGCGCCTGGGTGGCCGAGGTCAGGCCGCGGCCTCCTCCTCGTCGGTGAAGGGGACGAGCGGACCGGCGTCTCCCAGCGGCGGGCCCGACATGACCTCGCCGGTCTCGCGGTCGAGCCACTTCTCGGGCATCAGGTCGGCGCTGGACCCGCTGCGCACCGGGCGCTTGAGCTCCACGGGGCAGCGCGACACGTCCGCCCCGATCGCCCCGGCGTCGAGCACGAGCTTCGTCCCGGTGGTGCCGTCGTTGCGCTCGTACGACTGCTGGAGCAGCTTGCCCTGCGCCAGCACGCGGTCACCCTTCTTGAAGGACTCGGCCACGTGCTGGGCCAGCTCCCGCCAGCAGGTGATGTTGAACCAGATCGTCTCCTTGTCCTGCCACTCGTCCCCCACCTTGCGGCGCGGCGTCGTGGCCAGTCGCATGTCGCAGACCGCGACGCCGTTCGGGGTGAAGCGCAGCTCGGGGTCGCCCCCGAGGTGCCCGACGAGGGAGATGAGCACTTCGTTCACGGTGCCTCCACGGCAGCTCGACCCGACGGGGCGCCGGGTGGTGCCGCGAGCCTGGCGGGGACGTGAGCGGCGCGGACCGCCGTACCGGGTGGGTGTGGACCGGGGTGGGAGCTGTGGCTACAGGGCGGCGGCGATCGCGCGGCCCGCGGTGCGCCCGGAGAACAGGCAGCCGCCGAGGAAGGTGCCCTCGAGCGCGTTGTACCCGTGCATGCCGCCGCCGCCGAAGCCGGCGACCTCGCCCGCGGCGTAGAGCCCCGGCACCGGGTCCCCTTCCGCGGACAGGACGCGCGAGGACAGGTCGGTGTGCACGCCGCCGAGGGTCTTGCGGGTGAGGATGTTGAGCCGCACGGCGATGAGCGGGCCCGCGTCGGGGTCGAGGAAGCGGTGCGGAGACGCGACCCGGACGAGCTTGTCGCCGCGGTAGCGCCGGTGCCCGCGGATGAACGTGATCTGGGCGTCCTTGCTGTAGGTGTTCTCGATCTGCCGGTCGCGCTCCACGACGAGCTTCTCGAGCGCGCCGAGGTCGATGAGCGACTCGTCGGTCAGGCCGTTCATCCGCTGCACCAGCTCGGGCAGGGTGCGCGCGCTGACGAAGTCGGCCCCCTTGTCGACGAAGGCCTGCACCGGTGCCGGAGCTCCCGCGCGCGCCCGGGTCAGGGTGGCGCGCACGTCCTTGCCGGTGATGTCGGGGTTCTGCTCGGAGCCGGAGAGAGCGAACTCCTTCTCGATGACCTTCTGGGTCAGGACGAACCAGGAGTAGTCGTATCCCGTCGACATGATGTGCTTGAGCGTCCCCAGGGTGTCGAAGCCCGGGTAGCAGGGCGCGGGCATCCGGTTGCCCCGCGCGTCGAGCCACAGGGAGCTGGGCCCCGGCAGGATGCGGATGCCGTGGTTGGGCCAGATCGGGTCCCAGTTCTGCAGCCCCTCGACGTAGTGCCACATGCGGTCCGGGTTGATGACCGATCCGCCCGCGGCCTGGGTGATCGGGATCATCCGGCCGTCGACGTGCGCGGGCACGCCCGCCACCATCCGCCTCGGCGGGGTGCCGAGCCGCGCGGGCCACTGCCGCCGTACCTGGTCGTGGTTGCCGCCGATACCGCCACTGGTCACCACGACGGCCTGCGCGCGCACCTCGAAGTCGCCGGTCTTCTCGCGGGAGCTGCTCTGCCCCCTCAGGATCGCGCTCGGCTCGAGCACCGTGCCCCGCACTCCGACGACCGCGCCGTCCTCGACGAGCAGCTCGTCGACCTGGTGGCGGAACAGCAGCGTGATCTTGTCGCTGGCGCGGACCCGTCGCTCGAACGGCTCGACCACGCCTGGCCCCGTGCCCCAGGTGAGGTGGAAGCGCGGAACGGAGTTGCCGTGCCCGCTCGCGGTGCCGTCACCGCGCTCGGCCCACCCCACGACCGGGAAGATCCGGTGTCCCATCTCGTGGAGCCACGCGCGCTTCTCCTGGTGCGCGAAGTGGACGTACGCCTCGGCCCACCGCCGCGGCCAGTGGTCCTCCTCGCGGTCGAACTGCGCACTGCCCATCCAGTCCTGCAGCGCGAGCTCGAGGGAGTCCTTGATGCCCATCCGCCGCTGCTCGGGGCTGTCGACCATGAAGAGCCCGCCGAGGCTCCAGAACGCCTGCCCGCCCAGGCTCTGCTCGGGCTCCTGCTCGACGACGACGACCTGCTTGCCCGCGTCCGCGAGCTCCGCCGCGGCCACCAGGCCAGCCAGCCCGCCCCCGACCACCACCACGTCCGTCTGCATGCCCGCGATCCAACACCACAGCCGCGTACGGCGGGCCCGCGCGTCCGCGGTACGGGATCCGTGCCGGATGTGGGAGGAAGGACCGAGCCGACTCGGCGCTTCCTCCCACATCCTCGCCCAGGTAGCTAGGCCAGGAGCACCCGGAGAAGGCGCGCGACCTCGGCCGCGTCGTGGCGCAGCATCCCGGGCGTCAGGCGCACGACCTGCTCGCCCGGGAGCGCGGCCAGGACCCGCAGCGTGCGCAGGGCGTCCGCCTCCCAGGACGCGGCCTCCCGGTGGTGCGCCCCGTCCAGCTCGACGGTCACGCGCTGCCGGCGGTAACGCCCGTCGAGGTAGTGCAGCGCACCGGACCGCACCCTCACCTGCAGCTCGTCAGGTCGAGGAAGCCCCTGCTCCCGGCAGAACCGCAGGAACTGCAGCTCGGATCCCGCGTGGGCACCGAGCTCGACGTCGTCCAGCACCGTCCGCACCAGTGCGCGGCGCTTCAGGCACGGCATCCGGGCGAGCGCGGCTCGCAGCGCCGGCACCGCCGTGATCCGCTGCTGGACGGAAGCGGCGATGCGCCACTCGGCGTCACGGTCGGACGCAGCCCAGGCGGCCGCGTGGAGCACCGCCGCGTGGGTCGTCGCCAGGGGCAGGCCACGCAGCTCGCGGCGCCAGGCGTCGACTCCCTCACAGCGGTGGATGGCGATCCGCCCGCCTCCCTGACTGCGCAGGGCCGCCCCCACCACCTCCCGACCCCTCGGCACCGCGACGTCGAGCGTGCTCAGCCGCGGCACCACCAGGCCGGAGAGCGAGAGCGCCGCGTCACCGGACAGCAGCGCGCTCCGGCCGCCGTGCAGCACCGCCGCCCACGCCCGCTGGCGCTCCGTCGTTCCCCCTGAGTGCATGACGGCCACACCAGGAACCGCGAGCTGCCAGACCCCTTGGCGCAGCTTCCACGCCCACTCGTGCCTGGTGATGCCGTGCGCCAGGGCCTGGTGGCGCGCGAGCACTCCGTCCTGCTTCTCGACCAGCTCCCGTAGCGACATCCGCGCACCCTGGGGTGCATCAGGCGGCGCGGGGTTGCCTCGGCGTGAGGATGTGGGCGGAAGGACCGAGCGTGCTCGGCCCGATCTCCCGCGAACTCCAGGCCCGGAGGGTCAGCCGGCTCCGAGGGCGAGCACCAGGTGCAGCACCTGCTCCGGGTCGTCCAGCCGCTCGCCGTACAGGTCGCGGAGCTGGCCCATGCGGTAGCGCACCGTCTGCGGATGCACGAACAGGTCGGCGGCGACGGCCTCCCGACGGCCCTGGTGCAGCAGCCACGAGCGGAGCGTCTCCTCGAGCTTCTCGCGCGCGACCGGCCGCAACCCCTCCAGCGGGGCGAGCGCCCGGCGCCGCAGGTCCGCGAGCGCCTCGCCGTCGGCGGTGAGGACGAGCGCGGGCAGGTGCTGGTCGGCGTCGACGGGGCCCTCGCCGAGCTCCCGGGCGCGCACGGCGAGCCGGTACGACGAGGCGACCCGGTCCCACGAGCGCGCCGGGCCGAGCACTGATCCAGGGCCGTGGAGCAGGGCCAGCACGCGGGTTCGCCCCGAAGCGCTGAGGTCGGCCGCGAGCACCACCGCGTCGTCCGTCACGTCGAGCTGCAGCGAGCGGGCGTCGAGCGTGCCCAGCACCGCCCGGACCTGTGCCTGCGGGACCAGCAGCGCCGTGAGCGTGGACGGCGGCGCCCAGTCGGCCCGGTCGGCCAGCTCGTGCAGCGCGTCGAGCGGCGCCTCGGCGAGCAGGCCCTGAGCGAGCTGCTCGAGGTAGCGCTCGCGCACCCGCCCGGTGGTCGCCAGCTCGTCGGTGTGCCCTGCGGCGCTCGCGGCGGACAGCTCGTCGATGTAGGCGAAGACCAGCTCGGCGAAGCGCGCCAGGGTCACGGCGGGCATGCCGGCCGCGGCGGCCGCCTCGGACCAGCCACGCCACGCGACGCGGGCGCCGATGCGGTACGCCGCGAGCAGCGCCTCCATCGACCGCCCGCTCCGGGCCTCGCCCCGACCCAGGGCGTAGGCGCCGTCCAGCGTGGCCCGGTGGGGGGTCCCCGACCCCGTCTCGGCCTGCCGGGCGAGCGTGAGGAACCCCTTGAGCGCCATCTGCACGGCCTGGTTGATCGTCGCCCCCATGGGCCCCTGCAAGGCACCGCTGTAGCTGGGGACCTCCTGGGTCACTGCCGCCACCGTGTCGCGAGCGACCTCGGGCAGCATCGCGCCGAGCTGCTCGGTGACCTCCGCACTCAGGCCGAGGGGCTGGGACATCTGTTCCCTCCGAACAAAGAATGGCACTCGGTTCACGTCGACCGGTCAGGAGTTTACGCACCCGGAGCCAGGAGGATGGACACATGACGCTCACCGTCCCTCCCCGCCGCACCGCCACCTCGTGGCTGTCCGGCGCGCGGCGGCTCGCGGCGCTGGCGGCCACGCCGCTCGTGCCGGCCGACTACGTCGACCTGATCGCCCCCCTGGCCAGCCGCTCGGACCTGCGTGCACGTGTGCTCGCGGTCGAGCCCGAGACCGCCGACGCGGCAACGATCTGGCTTCGCCCCGGGCGCGGCTGGCGCGGCCACGTGCCCGGCCAGTACGTCCGCCTCGGCGTCGACGTCGACGGGGTCCGCCACTGGCGCGCCTACTCCGTGACCGCCGCTGATGGCGACCGGATCGCGGTCACCGTCAAGGCCATCCCCGACGGCGTGGTCAGCAACCACCTCGTACGGCGGACCGAGCCGGGCACCGTCGTGCAGCTCGACCAGGCGACCGGGGACTTCGTGCTCCCAGCGGTGCCGGGCCCCCTGCTATTCGTCACCGGCGGCAGCGGCATCACGCCCGTGATGGGGATGCTGCGCAGCGGCGCCCCCGACGACGTGGTCCTCATCCACTCCGCGCAGACCCGCGACGACGTGGTGTTCGGCGCCGAGCTGCGGGCCCTCGCCGCGGCGGGCGCGATCCGGCTCGTCGAGATCCACAACGACACCGACGGCCTGCTCGACGTACGCACCCTGCCGACGCTGGTGCCCGACCTCGCCGACCGTGAGGTGTTCACCTGCGGACCCACCGGGCTGATGGACGCGGTCGAGGAGGAGCTCGCGGGCCTCGGCCTGCTGGAGCGCCTGCACGCCGAGCGCTTCCGCCCGTCGATCCTGGCGATCGGCGAGGGCGGCACGGCGACCTTCGGAACCACCGCCGTCGAGGCGCCGGGCGACCGGCCGCTGCTCGACGTGGGTGAGGAGGCCGGTGTGCTCATGCCGTCCGGCTGCCGCATGGGCATCTGCTTCGGCTGCGTCCTGCCGCTACGAGAGGGCGCTGTGCGCGACCTGCGCAGCGGCGACCTCACCACCGCCGGACCCGGCGTGCTCGTCCAGACCTGCGTCTCGGCTGCGGCCGGCGCCTGCGACCTCGACGTCTAAAGGAGACCCCCCATGACCGCCCTCCAGAACCAGACCACCTCCCCCGTAGCCCACCTCACCCCCGAGGAGATCGAGGAGCTCGGTCGCGCGCTGGACGCGATCCGCGCCGAGATCGTGGCCTCCCGTGGCGCAGACGACGCCGCCTACATCCGGCGCGTCATCAAGGCGCAGCGCTCGCTGGAGCTGGGCAGCCGAGCAGTGCTGCTGTTCTCGCTCTTCCCGCCCGCGTGGATCCTCGGGACGGCCGGCCTCTCCGTGGCGAAGATCCTCGAGAACATGGAGATTGGGCACAACATCCTGCACGGCCAGTGGGACTGGATGCGCGACCCGAAGATCCACTCCAAGAGCTGGGAGTGGGACAACGCCACGCCTGCCGACGCCTGGAAGCACTCGCACAACGAGCTGCACCACACCTACACGAACGTGCTCGGCAAGGACAACGACCTCGGCTACGGGATCATGCGCGTCGACGAGGACCAGAAGTGGCACCCGCTCTACCTCGGGCAGCCGGTCTACAACTTCGTCAACATGCTGCTGTTCGAGTACGGCATCGCCGCCTACGACCTCGAGCTGGGCAAGAACCTCTCCAGCAAGAAGCGCCGGCAGGACCCGAAGTTCAAGGCTGCCTACAAGGCAGTCGGGCGGAAGGTCCGCAAGCAGGCGCTCAAGGACTACGTCGTGCACCCGCTGCTGTCGGGTCCGTCGTTCCTCACCACGCTCGCGGCCAACGCCACGGCCAACGTGGTCCGCAACGTGTGGACGCACTCGGTCATCATGTGCGGCCACTTCCCGTCGGGCGTCGAGACCTTCACGCGCTCCTCGATCGAGGGCGAGACCCGCGGCGAGTGGTACCTGCGCCAGATGCTCGGCTCCGCCAACATCTCGGGCAGCAACGCGATGCACATGATGACAGGGAACCTGTCGTTCCAGATCGAGCACCACCTCTACCCCGACCTGCCGAGCAACCGGTACAAGGAGATCGCCCCCCAGGTGGAGGCCCTGTTCCAGAAGTACGGCCTCAGCTACACGATCGGGTCGCTCCCGAAGCAGGTCGGGTCCGCGTGGTGGAAGGTCATCCGGCTCTCGCTGCCCAACAACCTGATCGGCAAGCCCGCCTCGGTGCTGCCGGTGCGCCCCGCCGTCGAGCGCGCCGACGTGGCCGCCTGATCGGTACGGTGGCGCACGCAGCGCCCGTAGCTCAGCCGGATAGAGCACCCGCCTTCTAAGCGGACGGCCGCAGGTTCGAGTCCTGCCGGGCGCACCGGGGAACCACCTTGAGCCCAGGCCCTTTCAGGCGACCGACTCGGCGGCGCCCAAGAGGATCTGGTCCAGCAGCTGCTGGCCTGGCGGCGGGATGATCGGAGCACCGGCGAGCGCACGCACCCGACGGAACGCGTCGTCGATCGCCGTACCCGTCAGGATCGGCCCGTGTCCGGAGGCGATGGCCGACAGCGGCAGCCGCTCCACCTGGTCGACGTGCTGGCGGAACCGTTGGGTGTCGCAGAGGGCGTGCCACGGCGCGAGCATGCTGTTGAACGGCGCGAACGCCTCGTCCCAGAGCTCCGCGGGCAGGTCTCCGTGCGTGAAGACGGGGCCAGGTGTGGGGCAGGCGAAGCTGTCG
>DATLCV010000070.1:0-29079 GCA_035526225.1 Mycobacteriales bacterium | reverse complement strand
GGCCCGACGGTCGTCGCGCTCCACGATGCGGTCGACGACGTCCTTCGCCATGCGGCGGTACGTCGTCAGCTTGCCCCCGGTGATGGTGAGCAGCCCACCGCTGCCCTCGGTCAGGCTGTGCCGGCGGCTGATGTCGGACATGGAGGACGAGCCCGCGTTGCGGATCAGCGGCCGCACCCCGGCCCAGGCGCCGAGCACGTCGTCGGGCCGCAGGTCGCGGTGGAAGACGGCGTTGCCGGCGGCAAGGACGTACTCGAGATCGTGGGCCGTCAGCGACAGGTCTTCGAGCGACCCGTCGTACGGCGTGTCCGTGGTGCCGAGGATGGTCTGCCGGCCCCACGGGATCGCGAACATCGAGCGCCCGTCGCCCTGCATCGACGGCAGCAGCACCGAGGCCCCCTTGAGGGGGAGCCGCTCGCTGGGGACGACGACGTGCACGCCCTTGCTCGGCTGGACGACGGCCTCCCGGCCGGGCTCCTCGTGCCCCTGCAGCACGTCGACCCACACCCCGGTGGCGTTCACGACGTACCGGGCGCGCAGCGTCACGCGCTCACCGGTGAGGCGGTCCTCGACGAGCGCGCCGTCCACCCGCCCCTCCGTCTGCGTCAGACCCGTCACCTCGGCGTAGGTGACGGTCAGAGCGCCGTAGCGTCGGGCCGCCTGGACCACGGCCAGCACGAGCCGGGCGTCGTCGGTGGCGCAGTCGCCGTAGCGGTAGGCGTAGGCCAGCTCACTGCCGTCGAGCGCGGGCGCGAGCGCGACGGCCTCCTCAGCGCTCAGCCGCTCGTGCCGTCGGGTGCTGCCGCTGCGGCCGGCCAGTGAGGCGAAGGCGAAGACGTCGTAGGTCGCCAGCCCCAGTCCCAGCAGGCGCCGCTTCGCCGTGTCGGGCCACACGGGGTAGAGGAAGTCCATGGGCCGCACCAGGTGCGGGGCGATGGTGAGCAGCACCTGCCGCTCCACGACACCCTCGCGCACCAGGCCGAACTCGTAGTTCTCGAGGTAGCGCAGGCCACCGTGCACGAGCTTGCTGCTCTTGGACGAGGTGCCGCTGGCGATGTCGCCCTTGTCGAGCACGGCGACGCGCAACCCCCGGCTGGCCGCGTCCAGGGCGACGCCTGCGCCCGTCGCACCCATGCCGACGACGAGGACGTCGAGGGGCTCGGCCGCGGCGGCGGCGAGCTCACCGGAGCGGCTGAGGACGGAAAAGGCGGGGTTACCCATCAGTAGCAGCCTATCCGCCGGCTGCGCTTGCGCCGCCCGCGACCTCGAGGGCGGCGAGGAAGCGGCTGAGCGCCGAGTCCAGACCCCAGCGCTCCGACAGGGCGACCAGCCCGGCCGGGTCGCGGGGAGCCTGGGGGAGGGCGTCGTCGAGCTCAGGCAGGGGCAGGTCGCGCACGACGCGGCTCACGGCGGGGGCAACGGCCAGGTAGTCGCGGGCGGCCTCGAGCTTGAGCCGGGAGCCGGCAGGGAACCCGTCCTCGGACCCGCTGTCGAGCGCCGCCAGGACGCCCTCCACCGTCCCGAACCTGGTGACCAGCGCCGCGGCCGTCTTCTCACCCACGCCCTTCACACCCGGCAGTCCGTCGCTCGGGTCGCCGCGCAGCACCGCGTACTCGGCGTACGCGCGCCCGGGGATGCCGTGCTTGGCGCTGACCGCCGCCTCGTCGTACGGCTTCATCTTCTCGACCGCGTAGAGCACCCGGACGCCGCGGCTGTCGTCCACGAGCTGAAGGAGGTCGCGGTCACCGGTCACCACGTCGACAGGTCCTGGGCCCCGGGTCGCGAGGGTGCCGAGCACGTCGTCCGCCTCGTGACCCTCGGCGCCCACGACGGGAACGCCCAGCGCGGCCAGCACGTCGAGCAGAACCGCCACCTGCGCAGCCAGCCCGTCCGGCTCGATCTCGGCACCGCTCGGCAGCGCCCGGTGCGTCTTGTACGACGGCACGGCCGCGACACGGAAGGCCGGTCGCCAGTCGAGGTCGACCGCGCAGACGAGGCGGTCGGGTCGCTGCTCGCGGACCACCCTGCTCACCAGGTCGAGGAACCCCCGCACCGCGTTCACCGGTTCGCCTTGCGGCGACCGCACGCTGTCGGGGACGCCGTGGAACGCGCGGTACCAGAGGGCGGGGGAGTCGACGAGCATGAGCTGACCGGGCACGCGGACACCCTGCCACCCCGGCGCTCGAGGCGCGGAGCGATAGGTTCGGACCGCCGTCCGCACCGCCCGCCACGACTGTGGGAGCCCAGTCCGATGCCCGTCGTCCGCAACCTGCCCAGCCCTGAGGCCGAGGCGCTCCTCGACCTCACGCGCGACCTCGTGGAGCGCGAGGTCCGACCGCGGGTGGACGAGGCCGAGGCGATCGCAGCCTTCCCCCGCGAGCTGTTCCGCACCCTCGGCCGAGCCGGGTTGCTGGGCCTGGCCTACCCGGAGGAGCTGGGCGGCGGAGGGCAGCCCTACGAGGTCTACCTGCAGGTGCTCGAGGAGCTCGCCCGCGGCTGGGCAGGAGTCGCCGTCGGCGTCAGCGTCCACACCTTGTCGACGTTCCCCGTCGCCGCATGGGGCAGCAAGGAGCAGCAGGAGCGGTTCCTGCCGGACATGCTCGGCGGCGAGCTGCTCGGCGCCTACTGCCTGTCCGAGGCGCACAGCGGGTCCGACGCCGCGGCCCTGTCGACCCGGGCCGTTCGCGACGGCGACGACTACGTCGTCGACGGAGCCAAGGCGTGGGTCACGCACGGCGGCCACGCGGACTTCTACAACCTGATGGTCCGCACGGGTGGAGAAGGCCCGGGCGGCATCTCCTGCCTCCTCGCCGACAAGGACACCAAGGGCCTGCACCCGCAGCCCCCCGAGCGGAAGATGGGGATGCGGTCCAGCCACACGTCGACGGTCGTGCTCGACGGGGCACGCGTGCCGGCCGACCGGTTGATCGCCGGCGAGGGGGAGGGCTTCCGCATCGCCATGAGCGCGCTGGACGGCGGGCGGCTGGGCATCGCGGCGTGCGCCGTGGGACTGGCCCAGGCCGCACTCGAGCTGGCCGTGACCTACGCGGGGCAGCGCAAGCAGTTCGGCAAGACGATCGCGGAGTTCCAGGGGGTGTCGTTCATGCTGGCCGACATGGCCACGCAGATCGAGGCCGCGCGGGCGCTCTACCTCAGTGCCGCCCGCTTGCGCGATGCCGGGCGGCCCTACGGGCCGCAGGCGAGCATGGCCAAGCTCTTCGCCACTGACACGGCCATGCGCGTGACCACCGACGCGATCCAGGTGCTGGGTGGGGCAGGCTACGTGGAGGACTTCCCTGCGGAGCGGTACTTCCGAGAGGCCAAGATCATGCAGATCTTCGAGGGCACCAACCAGGTGCAGCGCCTGGTCATCGGCCGCGCGCTGACCCGGTGAGCGAGCAGCGGCCATGAGCGACCTCGATCCCGTCGACCGACAGCTGCTGCTGCTGCTGGCCACCGACGGACGCCGGTCGTACACCGATCTCGCGAAGGACACCGGCCTGTCGACGAGCGCGGTGCACCAGCGGGTTCGCCGGCTCGAGCAGCGCGGCGCCATCCACGGCTACGGCGCCCAGGTCGACCCGACCGCCGCCGGCGCGCCCCTGACGGCCTTCGTGTCCATCAAGCCGACCGACCCGGCCGCACCGGACGACGCACCGGATCGGCTGCAGGACCTCCCGCAGATCGAGGCCTGCCACAGCGTCGCGGGCGAGGAGAGCTACATCCTCAAGGTCCGCGTCCCCGGCCCGCTCGAGCTCGAGACGCTGCTGCAGGAGATCCGCGCTGCAGCGCAGGTGTCGACCCGCACCACCGTCGTGCTGAGCACCCCCTGGGAGGGCCGCCCCTTCGTGCAGGGCAGCGGTTCGGACCGCTAGCCCCTCAGAGGCGGAAGCCGAGGTCGGCAGCGGACTCCTCGACGTCCATCTGGGCCTTCTGCAGCTTGCCGGCGTAGTCCCAGTTCATCGACTGCCACCGGGTGAACTGGTCGAGGACCCACACCCCGCTCTGCCGCGACCCGTTGCCGCTCTTGCCGTTGCCGCCGAAAGGCAGGTGCGCCTCTGCGCCGGACGTCGAGTTGTTGACCGACAGCATCCCCGCACTGACGCGCTGCCGGAAGCGGAAGGCCGACGTCGGGCTGGTCGTGTAGATCGCCGAGGAAAGGCCGTAGCCGTGCCCGTTCGCCAGCTCGACCGCCTCGTCGAAGCTGCCGAACCGCATCACCGGCACCAACGGGCCGAACGTCTCGTTCCGGTAGAGCGCGTCCTCTGCGCGCACCCCCGTGACGACGGTGGGGTGGGCGTACACGCCCGCGTCCGGGTCGCCGACGAAACCGCTTCGCGGGTTGCCGACGGTGATGCGCCCTGTCCCGCTCGAGCCGTGCACCTCGTGGTGCGGCTGCACCTCGCCGAGCCACTTCTCGAAGCCGGTGAGGAAGCGCTCCGACAGCATCGGGCCGTAGAGCACCGGCTGCGTGGGGTCGCCGATCACCGCCGCGTCGACGCGCTCGAGGAACCGCTCGAGGAAGGCGTCGTACACGTCGTCGTGGACGATCGCGACGCCGAGCGAGGTGCAGCGCTGCCCGGCCGTGCCGAACCCGCTGAACAGCGCACCCTCGGCTGCGAGGTCGAGGTCCGCGTCGGGCATGACGACCAGCGGGTTCTTGCCACCGAGCTCGAGGCAGGGCGACTGCAGGTGCTTGCCGCACAGCGCCCCGATCTGCGCGCCGACCTCTGAGGAGCCGGTGAACCCGACTTTCTGCACGAGCCCCTGCTCGAGGGCCTGCGAGAGCCCGTCGAAGGTGGTGGGGCCGTCCGCGTGCACGGTGTTGAGCACACCGGCCGGCACGCCGCCGGCGACGAAGAGCCGGGTCAGCGCGTCACCCAGGGCGGCGGCGTACTCTGCCGGCTTCCAGACGAGGGAGTTCCCGCACAGCAGCGCCGGCACGAGGTACCAAGCCGGGACGGCGACGGGGAAGTTGCCGGCGGTGATGATGCCGGCGACGCCGACCGGCACCCGGAAGGTAAACAGCTGCTTGTCGCGCATCTCCGAGGGGACCGTCTGGCCGTACATCCGGCGTCCCTCGCCGAGGAAGAAGTCGCAGGTGTCGATGATCTCCTGCACCTCGCCGAGCGACTCGGCCATCGGCTTGCCGACCTCGCGCGTCACCAGCTCGGCGAGAGCCTGCTTGTTCGCCTCGACAAGACGGCCGACCTGGGCGATCACCCTGCCGCGTACGGGAGCCGGGGTGTCGGCCCAGGCGCGCTGGGCGAGCTTCGCCGTGCGGAAGGCCTCGACGACCTGCTCCCTGGAAGCGAGCGACACCTCGGCCACGACGTCGTCCAGCCGCGCCGGGTTCGTCGAGGTCAGCGTGCCCGCCGTACCCAGGACGGGACGACCACCGATGTACGACGAGATCACTGCGACTCCAACGTGGTGAGGACGCGGTCCATGGCCGCGACGCCTGCGGCGAGCTCCGTCTCGGTGACGGTGAGCGCGGGGCGGAACCGGATGCTGCGCGTGCCGCAGCCCAGCACCAGGACCCGCTCCTCGTCACGGAGCCGCTTGACCACGAGGTCGCGGGTTCCCTTGTCGGGCAAGGAGAACGCGCACATCAGACCACGGCCACGGACCTCGGTCACACGCTCGTGGTCCTGAGCGAGCCGGCGCAGCAGACCCAGCAGGTGCTCACCGGCGACGGTCACGTGGGAGAGGAGGTCGTCGGCCTCGATCACCTCGAGGACCCGGCGTGCCCGGACCATGTCGGTGAGCGACCCGCCCCAGGTCGAGTTGATGCGCGAGGACACCGCGAACACGTTGTCGGGCACTTCGTCGACCCTGCCCCCGGCCATCACGCCGCAGACCTGGGTCTTCTTGCCGAACGCGACGACGTCCGGCTGGACGCCGAGTTGCTGGTAGGCCCAGGCGGTCCCGGTCAGGCCGCAGCCGGTCTGCACCTCGTCGAGGACGAAGAGGGCGTCGAACTCCCGGCACAGCTCCTGCATGCCCTGCAGGAAGCGGGGGCGGAAGTGGTGGTCGCCCCCCTCTCCCTGGATCGGCTCCATGACGAAGCACGCGATGTCGTGCGGGTGCTGCTGGAAAGCGGCCCGGGCCGCCGTCAGCGCCTGCGCCTCACGCTCCGCCACGTCGCCGCGCTCGTTCTCGTACGGCGCCGGGATGCGCGGCCAGGCGAACTTCGGGAAGCGGTCGACCTTCACCGGGTCGGTGTTGGTCAGCGAGAGGGTGTAACCGCTGCGGCCGTGGAAGGCCTCGCGCAGGTGCAGCACCTTGGTGCCGAGGTCCGGGTCGATCCCGTGCGCCTCGTTCCAGCGGCTCTTCCAGTCGAACGCCACCTTGATCGCGTTCTCGACCGCGAGCGCACCGCCCTCGACGAAGAACAGGTGGGGGAGCGCCGGGTCGCCCAGCACCCGCGAGAAGGCCGCCACGAAGCGCGCCATCGCGACGGTGTAGACGTCGGAGTTGCTCGGCTTGTTGCGGGCCGCCTCCAGCAGGTCCGCCGTGAAGGCGGCGTCCTCCACGAGGCCCGGGTGGTTCATCCCGAGCGCGCTGGACGCGAAGAACGTGAACAGGTCCAGGTACGCCGTGCCGTCGCGCTCGTCGACGAGGGTCGCGCCCTGGCTGCGGGCGAGGTCGAGGACGAAGTCGAACCCGTCCACCAGCAGGTGCTCGCGGAGCAGGGCGTGGACGTCCTGGGCCGTCACCGGTCCCGGCGCGATCGCGGTCATGCTGCCACGGTAGCCGGAAGCCTTCCGGACATCGAGCACCTGAAAGGGCGATCTTCCCGTGAGTGGGGATCCTCGGCTCGACTCCGTAGGGTCGCCGGGTGCCCGACTCCCCGCCCCGCAGCACGCTCTACCGCGGGGGCCGGGTGCGCTCGCCGCAGGACCCCTTCGCCACCGCGCTCCTCGTGGTGGACGGCACGGTCGCGTGGGTGGGGCAGGAGGGCGCAGCCGACTCGCTCGACGCCGACACGACCGTGGACCTCGAGGACGCGTGGGTCGCACCTGCCTTCGTCGACGCGCACGTCCACGCCACCTCCACGGGCCTCGCCCTGACGGGGCTCGACCTCACGGGCTGCCCGTCTCTGGCAGAGGCGCTGCGTCGGCTGGCGGACCACTCCCGCCGTGCGCGTGGGGGAGCGGTGCTCGGGACCGGCTGGGACGAGTCGCTCTGGCCCGAACGACGCGCTCCCACGGCCGCGGAGCTCGATCGCGCCTCCTTCGGCGGCGTCGTCTACCTCGCCCGCACCGACGTGCACTCCGCCGTCGCGAGCAGCGCGCTGCTCGCGGCCTGCCCCGAGGCGCGTGCGATGACCGGCTACCTGCCGGACGGCCTGGTGACGCAGGAGGCCCACCACGCCGTGCGCCGGGTGGCCCGCGAGTCGCTGTCCCTCGCCCAGCGCCGCGGGCTGCAGCGGACTGCCCTCGATCGCGCCGCCGCGCTCGGCATCGCGTGCGTGCACGAGTGCGGTGGCCCCGAGATCGCCGGCGAGGCGGACTTCGTGGAGCTGCTCGCCCTCGAGCACCCTGTGGAGCGCATCGGCTACTGGGGCGAGCTCGGCGCGGTGGAGCGCGCGCGGGATCTCGGGGCCGCAGGCGCTGCGGGCGACCTGTTCGTCGACGGCGCCCTCGGAAGCCGCACGGCCTGCCTGCACGAGCCGTACTCCGACAGCCCCACCACCACCGGCCGGAGCTACCTCGACGCGAGCCAGGTCGCCGAGCACGTGATCGCGTGCACCGAGCACGGCCTGCAGGCCGGCTTCCACGCCATCGGCGATGCCGCGCTCGCCCTCGTCGACGCCGGTCTGCGTGAGGCGGAGCAGCGACGAGGGACCGAGCAGCTGCGGGGCGCGCGGCACCGGGTCGAGCACCTGGAGATGCCCTCGGCAGCCCTGCTCGAGCTGCTGGGCCGTCTGGGGGTCGTCGCCAGCGTGCAGCCCGCCTTCGACGCCCGATGGGGAGGCGCGGAGGGCATGTACGCCGAGCGACTGGGCACCGAGCGGGCCAGGGGGATGAACCCGTTCGCCGCAGCCGGCGCGGCTGGTGTGGCCCTGGCCCTCGGCTCGGACAGCCCCGTCACGCCGCTGGACCCCTGGGGCACGGTGCGGGCCGCCGTGCAGCACCGCACGACGGGCAGCGGGATCAGCGCGCGAGCCGCCTTCTCGGCACACACCCGTGGGGGGTGGCGGGCCGCCCGACGTGACGACGAGGGCGAGCTGACGCCCGGCGCGCCGGCCACGTTCGCGGTGTGGCAGGTCCAGGGCGAGCTCGTCGTCCAAGCTCCCGACGACCGCGTCGCCGGTTGGTCGACCGACGCGCGCGCCGGCGTCGCCGGCCTGCCCGACCTCACGGGCCCGGACCCGGTCTGCCTGCGGACCGTCGTGCAGGGCCGCGACGCCTACGTGCGCTCCTGAGCCGCCGTACGGCGGGCGGGTCGGGCAGGATCGAAAGGTGCCCCGTCGTCGCCCCGCCCTCCTGCGCCCGGGTCTGGCCCTCGGCTCGGGGCTGCTGCTCGACCTGGCGTTCCCGCCGCACGACCTCTGGTGGCTGGCACCGCTCTGCGTCGCGCTCCTGACGGCGACGTGCCGTGACCAGACCGCGCGCCGGGGTGCGGCGTTGGGGCTGCTGCACGGGCTGGGGCTGTTCCTGCCCCTGCTGGTGTGGACCGGAACGATCGCGGGGGCACCTGCCTGGTTGGCCCTGGCACTGCTCGAGGCGGCCTTCCTGGCACTGCTCGGGGCGGCGCTGGCGCTTGTGACGCGCCTGCGGGCCTGGCCGCTGTGGGCTGCGTCCGCGTGGGTGCTGGAGGAGGCGCTGCGCGACCGCGTGCCGTTCGGCGGCTTCACCTGGGGCCGCCTCGCCTTCAGCCAGGGGCACTCGGCGCTGACCCCCCTCGCGGCAGTGGGCGGCGCCCCGCTGGTGACCTTCGCGGTCGCAGCCGTGGCCGGCCTGCTGCTGACCCGCTGGCACCGCACCGCACTGCTCGGCGCCGTGCTCGTCGTGGTCGCCCTCGCCGTGCCGACGCCGACCGATGGGCGCAGCGTCACGGTGGCGGTGGTGCAGGGGAACGTGCCGCGGCTGGGCCTCGACGCCTTCGCGCAGCGTGCGGCCGTGCTGCGCAACCACGTGGACGCCACCCACGAGCTGGCCGCGCGGGTCCGTTCGGGCGAGGTGCAGGCCCCCGACCTCGTCATCTGGCCGGAGAACGCCTCCGACCTCGACCCGTACACCGACCCGAGCGCCGCCGCGCTCATCGACGCGGCGGTGCGCGACGTCGGCGTTCCCGTGCTGGTCGGCGCCGTCACGGACGGGCCGGGTCGGTTCGTCAGCAACCGCGGGATCGTCTGGGACCCCGTCAGCGGGGCGGGGGAGACCTACGTGAAACGGCACCCCGTGCCCTTCGGCGAGTACATCCCGTTCCGCTCCCTCGCCCGGCGGGTCACCGCGAAGGTCGACCTCGTGCCGCGCGACTTCGCGAAGGGGTCCGCTCCCGGCGTCCTCGACATCGGACCGGCCCGTGTCGCCGACGTGATCTGCTTCGAGGTCGCGTACGACGGGGTGGTGCGCGACGCCGTCCGCGGAGGCGGCAGGCTGGTGGTCGTGCAGACCAACAACGCGACGTTCGGCCGCAGCGGGGAGACCTCGCAGCAGCTGGCCATGGGCCGCCTCCGCGCGGTGGAGCACGGGCGAGCCGTCCTCGTCGCCGCGACCAGCGGTGTGTCTGCGGTGATCGCCCCGGACGGGCGGCTGGTCGCCCGCACCCGCGTGTTCAGCAGGGACGTCCTGGTGGAGCAGGTGCCGCTGCGCAGCGGGCAGACGCTCGCGACCCGCCTCGGCGCGCTCCCCGAGTACCTGCTGGCCCTGCTCGGGCTCGGGGCGGTCGTGGCAGGGGCGCGCCGGTGAGCCTCGGGACCGTGCTGGTGATCATCCCGACGTACAACGAGAGGGAGAACCTCGACCTCATCGCCGCGCGCCTGCACGCCGCCGTCCCCGACGCGGACCTGCTCGTCGTCGACGACAACAGCCCGGACGGCACCGGGGCGCTCGCCGACGCGCTCGTGGACCGCGAGGACTGGGTGCACGTGCTGCACCGGCAGGGCAAGGAGGGCCTCGGCGCGGCCTACCTCGCCGGCTTCGCCTGGGCGCGCGACAAGGGCTACGACGTCGTGGTCGAGATGGATGCCGACGGGTCGCACGCACCGGAGCAGCTGCCGCGCTTGCTCGCGGCCCTCGAGGGGGCCGATCTCGTGCTGGGGAGCCGGTGGGTCGAGGGCGGTGAGGTGCAGAACTGGCCCCGTTCGCGCGAGCTCCTCAGCCGGGGCGGAAACGCCTACACCCGGCTGGTGCTCGGGCTGCCGCTCAGGGACGCCACCGGGGGTTACCGCGCGTACCGGCGGACTGTGCTCGACCCGCTCCTGGACAGCGGTGTCGCCTCCCAGGGCTACTGCTTCCAGGTGGACCTCGCCTGGCAGGTGTGGCGGGCGGGGCACCGCGTCGTCGAGGTCCCCATCACGTTCGTGGAGCGCGAGCGCGGGGAGTCCAAGATGAGCCGCGCGATCGTCGCGGAGGCCCTGTGGCGCGTCACGGTCTGGGGAGCCACCACACGCAGGGCTCGGCGGCGCTGATGCCACTGCTGCTGCTCGTGGCCTTCGTCGTGGTCCCGGTCCTGGAGATCTGGGTCATCGTGCAGGTCGGCCAGGCCATCGGCATCGTGCCGACCCTGCTGCTGCTCATCGCCGACGCCGTGCTCGGCACCTGGCTCTTCCGGCGCGAGGGCCGGCGGGCGTGGGCTGCGTTCCGGCAGGCGCTCGACGAGCACCGCGTGCCGGCCACGGAGGTCGCGGACGGCGCACTGGTGGTCGTCGGGGGAGCGTTCCTGCTCTCGCCGGGCTTCGTCACCGATGCCGTCGGCGTGCTGTGCCTGCTGCCGCCCACGCGTGCGCTGCTGCGCCGCGGGCTGACGCGGGTGGTGCGCGCGCGCCTGATCGGGGGCTAGGCGCTCTTCTTGCGCGCCTTGGCGTCGGCCTTGAGCTGCGCCTTCACCTTGCCCTGCTCCTCGTGCAGCGCTGCAAGCCGCTCGGCCAGCACCTCCTCGAGCTCAGCGAGACTGCGCCGTTCCAGGAGCATGTCCCAGTGCGTGCGGGCAGCCTTCACGGGCTTGGACTCGGGCTGCTCGCCGTCACGTCGGAGCGCCGTGGCGCCGCAGACCCGGCACTCCCAGGACGCAGGGAGGTCGGCCTCGGCGGCAAAGGGGACGGTCGTCGCGTGCCCGTGGGGGCAGTCGAAGGCCACGCCGACGCGTGGCGCGAACTCGGTGTGCTTGTCGCTCTCGTAGCTCACCGCACCGAGTCGGCTGCCGCGCAGCACGCGCTCACTCATCTGGGCCTCCGCAGGTTCATCGTGCTTCTCAACGACCAGACGTCCAGAAGGATTCCCAGGTTCACTGCTCCTGACGCGCCACGGGGGAGCGGGCGGTGGTTCGGGGGCTCTCAGGTTCCTGCCCGTTCCTGCCGAGTTCTCACCTGTCCCACTCATCACGCTGGCCACAGCCGTCACAGGAGGTCACGATGCGCTCGCGTTTCCCACGTGCACTCGTGGTGCTCGGCCTGTGCGCCGGCCTTGCCTCCAACGCTCTCGCGGCCAAGGGCGGAGCTCCCGTAGACCCTGCCGCGGCCGTCGTGGCGGCAGTGCGGAGCCAGGTGGGCGACGGCTACGCCTGGGGCGGCACCGGCCCCGACGCGTGGGACTGCTCCGGCCTCGTCTTCGCGGCCTGGCGGGGTCCCGGCCGGGTCACCACCGTCCCCCGCGTGTCGCGGGACCAGCACGCCTGGGCGGTACCCCTGCCGGTGGAGCAGGTCGTGCCCGGAGATCTCGTCTTCTTCGGTCAGCCCGTCACCCACGTGGGGCTGGTGACGGCCCGCCGCGGCACGGTCGTGACCATGGTCGACTCCGCGTCCTCGCGGCACGCCGTGGTCGAGCGCACCGCCTGGAGCACCGGGGTCGTCCGCTACGGCCGCGTGCCGCGCCCCGGCATGCCTGCCGTGCAGCCATGGACGCCGAAGACAGGGACGCCGAAGACAGGGACGCCGAGGACAGGGACGCCCAAGCCTGCCCCTGCGGTCACGGCGACGGCCCCGTTGACGCTGCCCGCCCGCACCCAGCTCGCCCCGAGCACCGCCGTCGCGCTCGCCGCGGCGGCCGCCGCCCGCCGGGCGCTCGGCTCGCCCGACACCGGAGACGCCGTGTTCGTGCAGCGGGTCTGGAGGCAGGCCGGCGGCGTCGCTGTGCCGGGCACCAAGGACGCGCTCGCCGCTGCCGGCAGACCCGTGGCGCTGGCAGACGCCCGCGTCGGGGACCTCGTCGTCTACGGCCCGCCGGCCGCGCACGTGGGCCTCTACGTCGGCAACGGGCTCATGATCGACGCCTCACGCAGTCTCGGAAAGGTCGTGCTCCGCCCAGTATGGGCAGGTCCGTCCCTCCGGCTGGTACGACTCCCTAGCGGCTGATCCTGCAGAAAGCGGCGCGAACGCCGATACGCTGGGTGGACACTCTCTCGACGACCGGGCCCACCAGGACCGGCGCCTCGCCCAGCTGGAGCCCTCGCATGACACGTGCGCGTCCCCGTGCCCTCCTCGCGCTGGTCGGCAGCGCCGCCGTGCTCGCGACGGTCGCCCTCACCTCGCCGGTCACCGCCTCGGCAGCAGGCCCCCAGTCGGTGACGGTCCCCTCCAAGCCGGGCAAGACCGCGGTGACGTGGAGCTCGACGGTGCCCTTCGCCAACAACACGGCGGGCATCGCCGTGGACGACCCGATGGGCAGCTGCGACCCCGCCAACCCCGAGCTGAACGACCAGCACCAGGTCAAGGTCGTGTTCCCCAAGGGCCTGAGCAGCTCCTACGACACCCTCGTGCGCTTCTCCATCAAGTGGAAGGCCGACGCGAGCGGCAACACCACCAACGACCTCGCGATGCACCTGTTCGGGCCGGACGGCAAGCTCGTGGCCAGCAGCGACGGCAGCCAGATGTCGGAGGCCATCAACGTCACCGACCGGCGACCTGGCGTCTACACGGTCCTGGTCTGCATGTTCCAGGGCCTGCCGGTCAGCACCACCAAGCTGCTGGAGGGCCAGCTCGAGCAGGGCACGCCGTACACCGGCACCGTCTCGGCCTTCACGGTGAAGGCTGCGGGCTTCGCGGCAGCCAAGGGCGTGACGCGCCCGGCGTACCAGCAGTTCACCGCGCCCAAGGGCGTCGCCGCGGCGGCGGGGGAGCCGAGCATCGGGAACAACTGGAAGTCCGGCAACACGCTCTACACCGCGAACACCAACGAGTACGTCGTGCGCTTCAACGACAAGAAGCGCAGCGCCACCTGGACGCTCGTCA
Organism: Mycobacteriales bacterium; assembly: GCA_035526225.1. Lineage (GTDB taxonomy): Bacteria > Actinomycetota > Actinomycetes > Mycobacteriales > SCTD01 > RYN-111. The sequence continues at coordinate 15,680 of DATLCV010000070.1, read as the reverse complement.
ACGACGACGTGGCAGACCCGTCGAACAAGATCAGCCTCGACCCGATCGGCTTCACCGACCCGCGCACCGGGCGCACCTTCGTGAGCCAGCTCTACCTCGCCTGCAGCGGCGCGGCCTACAGCGACGACGACTTCGACACCCAGGCGATCCCGTCGCAGGGCTGCGGCACGGTCGTGAACGGCGTGGACCACCAGACCTTCGGCGGTGGCCGCTTCCCGGAGAACGTGACCCCGCTCGGCACCTACCCGCACGCGGTCTACTACTGCGCCCAGGGCATCGCCCTGGTGCTGGGCCAGGCGACCTGCGCCCGCAGTGACGACGGCGGGCTCACCTTCGGCCCGGGCATCCCTGCCTGGAAGACCGAGTGCACCGGGATCCACGGCCACGTGCAGGTCAGCCCGCGCGACGGCACGGTCTACCTGCCCAACGCCGGGTGCGGCGACCGCCAGGGCGTCGCCGTCTCCGGTGACGGCGGCACGACGTGGGAGGTCCGGACCATCCCGGACAGCCTGTCCAACAACAACGACCCCTACGTCGGGGTCGCCACGGACGGGACGCTCTACTTCAGCTACAGCGACGGCACCGGACACGTCCGGGTCGCGGTCTCGCGCGACAAGGGCAAGACCTGGGCCAAGAGCGTCGACGTCGGCGTCCCCTACGGCGTGCGGAACAGCGAGTTCGCCATGGTCGTCGCAGGTGACGGCGATCGCGCCGCCGTCGCCTTCCTGGGCACCAAGACGCCCGGGTCGACCCAGGCCGCCTCGTTCGGCAAGAACGCCGCCGGCGACACCTTCACCGGTGGCGAGTGGCACATGTACGTCTCCACGACCTACGACCGCGGCCGCACCTGGACGACCGTGGACGCCACGCCGACCGACCCGGTCCAGCGCGGCTGCATCTGGAACGGCGGTGGCAGCAACCCCTGCCGCAACCTGCTCGACTTCAACGGGATGGCGCTCGACAAGTCCGGTCGGGTTCTCGTCGGCTTCGCCGACGGCTGCGTGGGCCCGAACGTCGTGTCCGGCTCCGACTGCGTCCGCAACCGGGACGTGGGAGCCAACAAGCGCACCGAGCAGGGCGCCATCATCCGGCAGATGTCGGGCAAGACGCTGTTCCGCGCCTACGACAAGAAGGCACCTGCGACCACCTCCGGCTCCACGTCCGGCGGGGTGCTCCCGGTGCCCGGCAACGCGCCGAGCCAGCCGCGTGCCGTCGACGCCCCCGGTGCTGCCGACGCTGTCGACAGCGTCGACGCCTCGCCCGCGTCGAGCTCGCGCGGCCTCGGACGCCCGGCCGGTGCGGTCGTCCTCGTGCTGCTCCTGCTCGCCGGCGGTTGGTACGCCGTGACCCGCAGGATGCACCGCACCGCCGCCTGATCCTTGGCAGGTTCCTGACGCACGACGCCCCTTCCCGCGCGGTGCGGGGAGGGGCCTCGTCGTTAGCGTCGGGCGCATGAGGACGCCACCTGTCGCCCCCGAGCTCACGACCGACACCAAGGACTGGACGTGGGTGCTCTCCCGCGGCTGTCCCGAGTGCGGGACCGACACGCACGCGCTGCCGGCCGAGGAGATCGGCCCGCACCTGCTGCGCTCCGCCGACGCTCTGGTCGCCGCCCTGCAGCTCCCGGGGGCGGTCGTGCGGCCGCGCCCCGACGTCTGGTCGCCGCTGGAGTACGCCTGCCACGTCCGGGACGTCTGCAGGGTCTTCGCGCTGCGCCTGCACCGCATGCTGTCCGAGGACGGCCCGTCGTTCGAGAACTGGGACCAGGACGCCGCCGCCGTCGCCGACGGGTACGGCGGGCAGGACCCGCTCGTCGTCAGTCGCCAGCTGCTGGCGGAGGCACGCACGCTCGCCGGGGCGTTCGACGCCGTGCCTGAGGGGTCCTGGGGCCGGCCCGGCTACCGCAGCGACGGTGCAGCGTTCACGGTCCTCACCCTCGGGCGCTACCTCGCGCACGACCCCGCCCACCACGTGCACGACGTGACGCGCAGCCGGTAGCGGGTACGGGGAGCCTGGTAGCGGCCAGCGCCACCGTTTCCTGCACTCAGTTCGCCGTACGCCGATAATGGACATTATGTCATATTGGCGATCCAGCAGGGCACGAGTGCCGGTCGCTGCCCCTCTCCCACCGCCCCCGTGTGAAGATCGTGGCCGCGGTGTGAGGATGTCCCCGCACCGACACGAGGAGAGCTGATGGCAGGGAGCAGACGCGCGCCGCTGGTCGTGGCGGGAGCCGTCGGGATCCTGCTCGTCGCCGTCGTCCGGTCCTACACCGGTGGCGGCGACGACGACCGCACCAACGCCACGGGCGGGAACGGCAAGGACGGTTGCACGACCCTGCACGTCACGGCATCCAGCGAGAAGGCCGCACTGCTCAAGCAGCTCGCCAAGGACTGGGACGGCGACGTCGCAGGCGGCTGCGTCCAGGTCACCGTCACGAGCAAGGCCAGCGGCGGTGCCGCCGACGCGCTGGCCCGCGGCTGGGACGAGGCCGTGGACGGCCCGCGCCCTGACGTGTGGTCCCCCGCGGCGAGCTCCTGGACACAGCTGCTGCGCCAGAAGACCACCGCGCTGGACAAGCCTGACCTCGTCGGCGACGACGCCCTGCCCTCCATCGCGACCTCTCCCCTGGTCATCGCCATGCCCAAGCCCATGGCCACCGCGCTGGGCTGGCCGGACAAGGCTCTGGGCTGGTCCGACGTGCTGCGGCTCGCCCGCGACCCCCGGGGCTGGGCCAGCGTCGGCCAGACCTACGGCGCGTTCACCCTGGGCAAGACCAACCCCAACTTCTCGACCTCGGGCCTGCACGCCACCGTCGGCACCTACGTCGCCGCCACGGGCACCTCCAGCGACCTGACCCTGGCCGACCTGCGCAAGCCCGCCGTGCAGGCCTACGCGCGCGACGTCGAGCGGGCCGTCGTGCACTACGGGGACACCACGCTGACCTTCCTGTCCAACCTGCAGCAAGCCGACGACCGTGGCGAGGGCCTGCGCTACATCAGCGCTGTCACGGTCGAGGAGAAGTCGGTCTGGGACTACAACCAGGGCAACCCGACCGGTGACCCGACCACGCTGGGTCAGCACCGCAAGCCCCGCACGCCACTCGTCGCGATCTACCCCAAGGAGGGCACGCTGCTCTCCGACTCCCCCTACGCCGTGCTCAAGGCCCCCTGGGTCGACGAGCCCGTCCAGAAGGCGGCCGCGGCGTTCTTGTCCTACGTCCGGAGCGATGACGCCCAGAAGCGCTTCACGCAGGCCGCGTTCCGCCGGTACGACGGGAAGTCGGGCAAGGCGATCAGCGCGGCCAACGGGCTCCTCCCCCAGGAGCCGAAGCTCGTGCTGCGGCCGCCCGCGCCGAACGTGCTGGCCCAGGTGCAGACCCTGTGGGCGGAGCAGCGCAAGCCGGCCAAGGTGCTGCTCGTCATCGACGTCTCCGGGTCGATGGGCGAGACAGCGGGCGCCGACACCAAGCTGGAGCTCGCGAAGGCTGCCGCGCTTCGGGCTCTGGACCAGTTCGGCTCGCGCGACGACGTGGCCCTGTGGGAGTTCTCCACGCCCCTGAGCGGCTCCACCGAGCCGTACCGCCAGCTCGTGCCCTTCACGCCGATCAAGGCCGGAAAGGCCCTGCTGCGCAAGGAGATCGCTGGCCTGCACCCAGAAGGCGGCACTGCGCTGTACGCCACGACCCGGCGTGCCTTCCGGGTCATGTCCACCGGCGTGACGGCCGACCGCATCAGCGCCGTCGTGCTGCTCACCGACGGGCGCAACGAGTACGCCGCGGACACGGACCTGAAGACCCTGGAGCGTGAGCTGTCGCCGGAGGACACCGCCCTGTCTGTTCGCTTCTTCCCGATCGGCTACGGCGCCGATGCCGACCTCCCGACGCTGCGGGTCATCGCACAGGCAGCGCGCGGGGCGGCCTACGACGCGTCCGACCCGGCCTCGATCGACAAGGTCTTCACGGCCGTCCTGTCGAACTTCTGAGCGCGTGGGACGGCTGAGCGCGGAGCTGCGCGACCCCTGGGGACCCCTCGTGGCGGGGGTCGTCGGCGGGCTCGCCTGGGCCGTCGGGACCCCGGTGCTCGCCGCCGTCGGCGTGGGTGCCGTCGTCTACGGCGTGAAGGCGGCGGTGGGCGCCGTGCTCGGCCCTGCCGATGAGCGCGAGGCTCTTGCGCCGCACCTGCGACCCCACCCCGGCAGCACCGCCGCCCTGTGGCTGCGGCGCGCGGAGTCGGCCGTGCGCGCCCTCGACGACATGGCCCGGCCGGCCGGCACCACGGCCGCCGACCTCGCCACCGTGCGCGCCGCCGAGGAGGCCGACGAGGTGCTGGCCACCATGCGGCGTCTCGCCGGGCACGTCGTCACCGTCGGTCAGGCCCTGGGTCGCAGCGATGCCCCCGGCCTGGACGAGGAGGCGGCACGGCTGCGCGCAGAGGCCGCTCGTGCGCACGGCGACACCAGTGCCGAGCGGTCGGCCGCAGCGGTGGCCGACCGCGTGGCCGTGCGGGACCGGCTGCGACGGGCGAAGGCGGACCTGGAGGGCCGGCTGCAGTCCTCGGCGCTCGGCCTCGAGGGGCTGGTCGCACGGGTGGCCGAGGTGCGCGCCCGTTCGGCGACGCTGGGCGACGTCGACCCGTCGGCAGGCAGCCTGGCCTCCCTCACCACCGAGGTCGAGGGGCTGCGCCTCGCGCTGTCCGACGTCGACGAGGTGGCGCAGCGCGCCTTGGGCGACCATGCCTGACGGGCGTCCGCTGGCGGTGTTCGACATCGACGGGGTGCTCGCCGACGTCAACCACCGGTTGCACCACCTCGAGCGGCGCCCCAAGGACTGGGACGCCTTCTTCGCCGCGGCGACCGAGGACCCGCCCCTCCCCGAGGGCGTGACACTCGCGCTCGGGGCGGCAGGTGACTGCGAGGTGGTCTACGTCACGGGTCGGCCGGAGCAGTGCCGACGCGACACGCTCGAGTGGTTCCGCCGGCACGGGCTGCCCGAGGGCCGGCTGGTGATGCGGCGCGGCCGTGATCGGCGACCGGCCCGGGTGGCCAAGCCCGAGCTGCTGGCGGAGCTGGCGCGGGACCGGGTGGTCGCGGTGGTGGTCGACGACGACGAGCAGGTGTGCGACGCCTACGAGCGCGCGGGGTGGACGGTCATGCGGGCCACCTGGGGCCTGCCGTCCCCAACCCTCACCGAGGCTCAGGAGGACTCCGGGCGCACCTGAAGGGCCGCCTGCACCGGCGCGGCTTTCGCGTGCGCCTCCGCCACCTCCCTGCCGGGGTCGCTCCCCCACGTGATGCCCCCGCCGGCCCACAGGTGCACCTGGCCCTCGGCCACGGCCACCGTGCGGATGGTCAAGCCGAGGTCCAGCCCGCCCGGCCAGAGGAAGCCGAACGCGCCCATCGCCGGGCCCCGCCCCACCGGCTCCAGGCCCGCCAGCAGGCCGCACGCCGCGTGCTTCGGTGCACCGGTCACCGAGCCCCCCGGCAGCAGCGCGCGCAGCACGTCCTCCGTGCCCACCCCCACTGCGAGCCGCCCCGAAACGACCGATGCCGCGTGCCAGAGCCCGGCCCACTCGGACAGCGCGTACAGCTGCTCGACCTGCACGCTGCCCGGCCGGGTGACGCGAGCCAGGTCGTTGCGCTCGAGGTCGACGATCATGATGTGCTCGGCGCGGTCCTTCTCGCTGCCGCGCAGTGCCTGCGGGTCCGTGGACGTCCCCTTGATCGGTGCCGTGGTGATCCGGTCACCGACCACCCGCACGAGCTGCTCGGGCGAGGCCGACGCCACCGCCCAGCCCTCTCCCCCGATCACCCCGCCGTACGCGGCGGTTGCCAGGCGCGCGACCCGCTGACCGAGCGCACGCGGGTCACCGCTGCACTCGGCCCACCGGTGCCCGACGACGTTCGCCTGGTAGGCGTTGCCGCGCGCGATCTCCTGCCGCACCGCCTCGACCGCCGCCGCGTGCTCCTCATCGGTCCAGCTGGCGTGCCACTCCCCCACCTGCACCGGCCCCTCGTCCGCGCCCACCGGAGGGGTACCCGCGTCAGCGCGGCGGTAGGCGACCGCGACGCACTCCGGCACCGCGACGGGGCTCGGCCCGGGGCCTGGCACGCCACCCAGCTCCGCGCAGCCGCGTGCGCCGACGAGGATCCCCACCGCGGTGTCCGATCCCTGACTGCGCGTGACGTCCTCCAGACCCATGCTGCACAGGAAGGCGAGCAGCTGGGAGGGATCATGGGTCTGGAGCCGGTCCACCTCGACCAGCGGTCCGCGCCACTGCGGAGGCCGACCGGGAAAGAGGTCCAGAGCCGTTCCCTCGAACGTGTGACCCTCGTTGGTGTTCAGGACCACGGTGTGACGTCCGACACATCATGGAGCACCACGACTAGGATGAGGACGAGCAACAGACCCAGGAGCAAGACGATGTGCACGCACCAGCCCACCTGCCCCGAGGCCGAGGCCAGCGACCACGACGCCGCTCGCGTCGTGAGCAGCCACCCCGAGCAGGGCTGGTCCCTGCTGTGCAACGGCGTCGTGGTCTTCGACGACACCGGTGAGCTGCTCCCCGACCGCAGGGCCGTGGCGCCGCACCCGCCGAACATCCGCCGGGTCGCCTAGTACTCCTCCATCGGGGGGCAGGCGCAGACGAGGTTCCTGTCGCCGTACGCCCCGTCGATGCGCCGCACCGGCGGCCAGTACTTCGTCGCGGGCCGCACCCCGGGCGGGAAGGCCGCCAGCTCGCGGTCGTACGGCAGCTCGCCGACGACGCTGGCCGCGGTGTGCGGGGCGCCGCGCAGCACCTCGGGCGCCTCGTCGATCTCGCCCCGGATCGCGATCATCGCGTCGCAGAAGCGGTCGAGCTCGGCGAGGTCCTCGCTCTCCGTCGGCTCGATCATCAGCGTCCCAGCGACGGGAAAGCTCATCGTCGGCGCGTGGAAGCCGTAGTCGATCAGCCGCTTCGCCACGTCGTCGACGGTCACCCCCGTCTCCTTCGTCAGCGGCCGCAGGTCGACGATGCACTCGTGCGCCACCAGGCCACCGCGCCCGGTGTACAGCACCGGGAAGTGCGGCTGCAGCCGGGTCGCGACGTAGTTGGCGGACAGCACGGCGACCTGGGTCGCCCGCGTCAGCCCCTCCCCGCCCATCATCCGCACGTACGCCCACGAGATCGGCAGGATGCCCGCCGAGCCGTACGGCGCCGCGCTCACCGGGCCGGGCCCCGTCGCCGGACCGCACTCGTCGTTGAGGGGGTGGTTGGGCAGGTACGGCGCGAGGTGGGCGCGCACCGCGACCGGGCCGACGCCGGGGCCACCGCCTCCGTGCGGGATGCAGAACGTCTTGTGGAGGTTGAGGTGGCTGACGTCAGCCCCGAAGCGGCCTGGGCGGGCCAGCCCCACGAGCGCGTTGAGGTTGGCGCCGTCGACGTAGACCTGGCCACCCGCGTCGTGCACCAGCGCACAGATGTCGCTCACGGCCGCCTCGAAGACGCCGTGCGTGGACGGGTAGGTGATCATCAGCGCGGCCAGGTCGTCCGCGTGCTCGGACACCTTGGCGCGCAGGTCGTCGACGTCCACGTCGCCCGTCGGGGTGGTGCCGACCACCACGACGCGCATGCCCGCCATCACCGCGCTCGCGGCGTTGGTGCCGTGCGCGCTCGCCGGGATCAGGCAGACGTCACGCGCCCCCTGACCGCTCGCGAGGTGGAACGCGCGGATGGCGAGCAGGCCGGCCAGCTCGCCCTGCGAGCCGGCGTTGGGCTGCAGGGAGCAGGCGTCGTAGCCCGTGACCTCGCACAGCCAGCCCTCGAGGTCGGTGACGAGCTGGCGGTACCCGCGCGCGTGCTCGACGGCGGTGAACGGGTGCAGCGCCCCGAACCCTGGCCAGGTGATGGGCTCCATCTCGGTGGTGGCGTTCAGCTTCATCGTGCAGGAGCCGAGCGGGATCATGCTGCGGTCGAGCGCGAGGTCCTTGTCGGACAGCCGCCGCAGGTAGCGCAGCATGGCCGTCTCGCTGCGGTGGCTGCGGAAGACCTCGTGCGTGAGCACCTCCCCGCTGCGCAGCAGCTCCGTCGGGAGCGCGTCAGGCGTCTCCCCGTCGAGGGCGTCCCAGTCCTGGGCTGGTAGCCCGCAGGCCGCGACGACCGCGTCGAGGTGGGCTCGAGTGGTCGTCTCGTCGGTGCTGACCGAGACCGTGTCCTCGTCGACGACCCGGATCTCCACGCCCTGCTCGAGCGCCGCGGCAGCGACGGCCCGCGCCCGACCCGGGACGGGCAGCCGGACGGTGTCGAAGAAGGCCCCCTCCCCACCGGCGACGCGGGCGAGCAGCGCGGCGTACCGGTGCGTGCGCCGCGCGATGGCCGCCAGGCCCTCAGGCCCGTGCCACACGGCGTACAGGCCGGCGATCACCGCGAGCAGCACCTGCGCGGTGCAGATGTTGCTCGTCGCCTTCTCCCGGCGGATGTGCTGCTCGCGCGTCTGCAGTGCCAGCCGGTACGCCGCAGCGCCGTCAGCGTCAACGCTGACGCCGACCAGCCGGCCGGGGAGCGCGCGCTCCAGGCCGGAACGGACCGCCATGTAGCCCGCGTGAGGCCCGCCGTAGCCGAGCGGGACGCCGAAGCGCTGGGTCGTGCCGACCGCCACGTCCGCACCTGCCTCGCCGGGGCTCTGCAGCAGGAGCAGCGCCAGCAGGTCAGCGGCCACCGCGACGAGGGCGCCGCGTGCGTGCGCGGCCCTCACGACGGGCTCGAGCGAGCGGATCGCACCGCTGCTGCCCGGGTACTGCACGAGGACACCGAAGACCTCGTCCTTGATGTCATCAAGGGAACCTGTCGACATGTCGAGCACGACGACGCCCAGCCCCAGGGGCTCTGCACGGGTGCGCACGACCTCGATGGTCTGCGGATGGCAGTCGGCGTCGACGACGAAGACGGCCCCCTCCGGCGCCCGGCTCTGCCGACGGCACAGCGTCAGGGCCTCGGCCGCGGCGGTCCCCTCGTCGAGCAGGCTCGCGTTGGCCGTCGCGAGCCCGGTCAGGTCGCCCACCATGGTCTGGAAGTTCAGCAGCGCCTCGAGCCGGCCCTGGCTGATCTCCGGCTGGTACGGCGTGTACGCCGTGTACCAGGCGGGGTTCTCCAGCACGTTGCGGAGCACCACGGGCGGCGTGTGCGTGCCGTGGTAGCCCAGGCCGAGCATCGGCACGGTCACGCGGTTGAGGTCGGCGAGCGCGCGCAGCTCGGCAAGCGCCTCGGCCTCGCTGGCAGCCGGCGGGAGGCTCAGCGCGCTGGTGGCACGGATCGCCTCCGGCACGGCCTCGCGCGCGAGGTCCTCGAGGGACGCCCGTCCGACCGCGGCCAGCATCTTGTCGATCTCTTCCGGGCGCGGACCGATGTGGCGGCTCGCGAAGGGCGCGTCCCCCTCGAGCTCGACGAGGCTGCGGGGGGACGTGAGGTCGTGGGACGGCATGAAGGGCTCCGGTGGGCAGGCGCGGGCGGGCCCTCCCCCTCTGTCACGGGACCTGAGAGCTTCACCGGCCCGCGAGCGGGCGGCTTGCACCGTCGGTGGGCGGTCCCCGAGGGCACCGCCGCTTTCCAGAGTCGCCCACCCCGCGCGGTCCGCTGGCCTGAGAGGTTGTCGGGGAGTGATGCTCCTTCGGCGCCCGGCGCTGGCTGCGCAGGGACTCTCCCGCGGGGGGTCGTCGGCGGCTCTGAGCCTACCGTGCCGGACCGGCCCGTCGCGTCGCGACGGGCCGGCGTCTGGAGGGCGCTGTCAGGCGCTGGTACGGCGACGGCGCCGCGTCGCGAGCTCATCGCCCTCGTGGGTCGACGCCGCGGGCACCTCGTCGTGCACGCGGTGAGCCCGCTCCCCCGGGAGCTGGGCGAGGGTGCCCTCGACGTCGCGCACCTGGCGGCCCACGGCGATCGCGAAGACCGCCTGGCCGCCCTGGAGCAGGTCGACCATCTCGTCCGCGCTCGTGCACTCGTAGACCGTCGTGCCGTCGCTGATGAGGGTGACCTGCGCCAGGTCCTCCGCACCGCGGTCGCGGAGGTGGCTGACCGCCGTGCGGATGTTCGGGAGCGAGACGCCCGCGTCGAGGAGCTTCTTGACCACCCGCAGCACGAGGATGTCGCGGAAGCTGTAGAGCCGCTGGCTGCCGGAGCCCGAGGCCTCGCGGACCGTCGGCTCCACCAGACCGGTCCGGGCCCAGTAGTCGAGCTGCCGGTACGTGATACCGGCGGCGCTGCACGCGGTGGGGCCGCGGTAGCCGACGTCCACGGGATGGCCCCCGGGGCGCTCCTCGACAGGCAGGTCGTCGAACAAGGTCCCCTGCAGCGTGACCGGGGTCGGCACCGGGGGGGTCGAGCCCGCGCCCGTGGGCTGCTCCGCGTCCACGCTGCTCCTCCTGCTCGTCCGGTCGTGCTCCGACACCGTAGGGACCCCGCGACGGCAGGGTCAACGACGTCCCGCGGCGCGTCGCCACCCTCAACCTCAGGCTGAGGGTTATGACTCCTGCTCGAAGTCCTCCGGGGTGATCGTGTCGAGGAACTCCCGGAAGCGCTCGACCTCGTCCTCCTGCTCGTCGGGGATCGCGATGCCTGCTTCCGCGAGGACGGTCTCCTCCCCCCGGATCACCGCGCCGGTCCGCATCGCGAGCGCGATCGCGTCACTGGGCCGAGCGCTGACCGTCACGCCGTCGTCGAACTGCAGCTCGGCGTAGAACACGCCCTCGCGCAGGTCGGTGATGGTCACGTGCCGCAACGGCCGCTCGAGCGCGTCGAGCAGGTCGCGCAGCAGGTCATGCGTCATGGGTCGGGCGGTCACGACACCCTGCTGCGCGAACGCGATGGCGGTCGCCTCGACGGCCCCGATCCAGATGGGCAGGTACCGGTCCCCGGCGGTCTCCTTCAGCAGCACGATGGGCTGCTGGCTCGGCAGCTCCACGCGCACGCCGACGACCGTCAGCTCGGTCAACGGCGTCCCGTCTTGCTCGTCCACCGGGCCTCCTCCACGAGCGACAGCGCTACGAGGCGACCCTACTCCGCGGCCGGGAGACCGTCAGCGGCGCAGCCCCGGTGCGAGGCCGGCCTTCACCAGGGTCGCGTGCAGCTTCACCGACAGGGCGGCCAGCTCGCGAGCCACCTCGTCAGCACGGGCCCGCGCCTCGGGGTTGCGCTGCCGCACGAGGGGGGTGACCACCTGCTCGACCAGCCCGATCTCGCGCTCAGCCGCAGCCTTGAAGGGCCGCAGGTGCCGCGCCTCGATGCCGAAGCGAGCCATCTCCGCCACCGTCTTGGCGACGACGAGGGCGTCGCCGTCGTAGTGGCTGCCTCCTGGCCGCGGTCCAAGCAGCCCGAACTGCTCGAGCTGGACGAGCTGCTCCTCCTCGAGCCCGGCGGCGTCGAGGAGCTCCCGGCGGGAGAGCCGCACCTCGCTGGCGTCCGGCCGGAACACGTCGGGACTGGGCATGCCCTCGGCAGCTACCAGCGCGCGCGGGACCTTGGGCCCTCCGCCTCCGAGTGCCGGCGGCTCGAGACCGCGGTCGATGGCGTCGAGGTGCTCCTTGATCACCCGCAGCGGCAGGTAGTGGTCGCGCTGCGCGGAGAGCACGTAGCGCAGGCGACCGACGTCCTCGCGCGAGAACTTGCGGTAACCCGAGGAGGTCCGCTCCGGTTTGATCAGCCCCTCGTCCTCGAGGAAGCGGATCTTGGAGATCGTGATGTCGGGGAAGTCGCCGCGGAGCTGCCCGAGGACCTCGCCGATGCTCATGAACGCCCGGCTCACACCGTGCTGGCTCTGGGGCGCCGCCACCTCAGCCCACCTCCCCGTTGCCCGTGCCCGCCAAGAAGACGAGGCGGTACTTGCCGATCTGCACCTCGTCGCCACCGGCCAGCGAGGACTGCTCGATGCGCTCCCGGTTCAGGTAGGTCCCGTTGAGGCTCCCGACGTCGCGCACCGCGAAGCCGGAGCCCTCCCGCAGGAACTCCGCGTGCCGGCGCGACACCGTGATGTCGTCGAGGAAGATGTCGCTGTTCGGGTGGCGACCCGCCGTCGTGAGATCGGCGTCGAGCAGGAACCGCGATCCTGCGTTGGGGCCGCGCTTCACGACGAGCAGGGCGGTGCCAGCAGGCAGCGTCTGGAGCGAGGTGGGCTCATCCGGCTCGGGCGCCTCACCGTGCTCGGCGACGTCCTGATCCCCCTCCAGCGCCTTCTCGAGCGCGCTGAGCGGGAAGCTCGACGTGGTGTCGGTCGATCCCACCCCTGCGTCCCGGCTCCCCGTCGGTGCGCCGCACCGGGCGCAGAAGCGGCTGTCGTCGGGGTTCTGCTGACCGCACTGCGTGCAGAACACGTGGGTCGCCGCCTCCTGAGTCGGTGGGTGTCGGCTGGGGAGGGCCGAACGGGCGGCTCAACCTAACGTGCGCTCTCACGGAGGGTCAACCGAGGGTTCATGCTTCCTCACCTCGGCGCAGCCCTCGACCTCAGGTCGAGGGGGCATCAGCTCCCGATGAGTGCCTGGTAGGCGGCCGCGTCGAGCAGGTTCGCCGCGGCAAGCGCCCCGAGGACGCCGCCGGTGGGGGCGATGTCCACCATCCACCCCTCGCCGTACGGGTCCGAGTTCACCAGCTCCGGGTGTGCGTCGAGCTCCTCGTTGCGGGCCACGACCACGCCCCCCAGCGGGGCGAACAGGTCTGAGACGCTCTTGGTGCTCTCGACCTCACCGAAGGACTGGCCGGCAGCAACCGTGGTGCCCACCGCAGGCAGCGTGACGAAGACGATGTCTCCCAGGGACTCCTGGGCGAAGTCGGTGACGCCGATCCGCACGTGATCACCGATGACGCGCACCCACTCGTGCGCGGCGGTGTACCTCAGGTCGGCAGGGGTGCTCACGGTGGCCTCTCGGTCGGGTGCGGGGTGCGGGGCCTTACTGCGGGCGAGCGTAACGAGGCGCGACGAGCCGGTGCAAGGCGCGCACCTGCACGTCCTCGGAGCGGACCACGTCCGCGGTGCCGCCCTGGTTGCGCACGGTGTCCTCGACCCCGCCGGGGATCACGAGCGCGCCGGCGAGCGTGGCCGGGTCGCCGATCACGACGAACCGGTACGGCGAGCTCAGCCGGATGCCGTCGACGAGCACGCCGTCCGGGTCGTCGACGAAGGAGGTGGAGGCCACCGCCCGCACCGCGGTGGTCCCTGCGTCCCCGGTGCCCTCGACCTGCATGGCCTCCGCACCGGCGTTCCGCAGCTCCTCCATGGCGTCCAGCAGCAGCGAGGCGCTCACCTCCCCGCCAGGGTCGGTGATGGTCACACGGATGCCGGGTCCACGGGCAGGCAGGGTGCCCGCGAGCACCCCGAGCACCTGAGTGCGTCGACGCGCGTCGGCGAGCGCGGATGCGGCGGTCCCCGAGCCAGAGGTCAGCCTCTGCTGCGTGTCGCTCAGGTCGGCGACCTCGGCCCGGAGTCGCTCCCCCCGGTTGTTGAGCTCGTCCAGGATCTGCACCAGGTCCTGCGGACGGGCCGAGGTGAGCAGAGCGTCGTCCTGCGTCGACCTCACCTGGACGGCGAGACCGAACCCCAGTAAGGCGAGCAGCGCTGCGACGAGCAGGTCGACCCGGCGCGTCCGCGGCCGCAGCAGCCGACGCCACGGCGCGCGCCCCAGTCGCGCGAGCAGGGAGCCGCTGTCCTGCGTCATGCGTGGAACAGGTGCCGGCGGATGGCGGCGGCGTTGGTGAAGATCCGGATGCCGAGGACGACGACCACGCCTGTCGACAGCTGCCCACCGACGCCGAGCTGGTCACCGAGGAAGACGACGAGTCCCGCCACGAGCACGTTGCTCACGAAGGAGACGACGAACACGCGATCGTCGAAGATCCGGTCGAGCTGCGCTCGCACCGCCCCGAAGACGGCGTCGAGCGCGGCAACGACGGCGATCGGCAGGTACGGCTGCAGCCCCGCGGGGACAGTGGGGTGCAGCACCAGGCCGAGCACGACGCCCGCGACGAGGGCGACAGCAGGAATCACGAGGGTCCTCCCGGACGGGCGAGGCGAAGAGCGGGTTGACCGGCGGCGGGCAGCCGCAGGTCGTCGGCGCGGCGGACTTGGAAGCCCAGCCCGTACAGCGATGTCCAGGAGTGGAAGCGCCGGGCTGTGGCGCTGTCCACGAAGGCGGGCTCCAGCGCATCGACGTCCCCCACCGCCCGCAGCAGGTAGGGCGGCGAGAGCGGGCGGAGGTCGACCAGCACAGCCTCCCCCGCGGCCCGGATCGCGGTCTGCACGGTGAGGCGCTGGTTGTTCACGGAGACCGCCTCGGCACCGGCCGCCCAGAGCGCGTTCACCACGTCCTGCACGTCGCGGTCGAGGACACGGCCGTCGCCCGCCTGTCCGCCCCGCCCCTGCGCGCCCTGGCCGGCCGAGGGCGCGTCGTCGAGGGTCACGAGGATCCCGGGGCCGTGGACCGGGACGGCGCCGCTGGCGAGCTCCAGCGCCGCGACGAGCGCCGCAGCCTGCCGACCGCGCTCGTCGGCGCCCAGCAGCAGCGAGCGGGTTCGGCTGACGGACGTGCGCAGCCGCGACGCCTCCCCCGCGAGCCGGTCCGTGGCGGCCGTCTGCTCGAGCACGTCGGCCAGCAGGGCACGACGGCTGGCGCTGATCTCGTCGGCCCGCTCACGCGTCTGCGCGGCCGCGACTCCGGTCCCCAACCCGACCACGAGCAGTCCGGCGAGCACGCGTCCGGACAAGCGCAGCCGGACCCGCTCCCCCGCATCGCCGCGCCGCGCCGCGGCGTCCGCGTACGAGGGGTCCAGCGCCGCAGCACTCATGTCGACAAGAAGACTCATTGACCCGTCCACGCGGCGTGGCGCGCCGGAGGGGTCGGGGTGCATGCGGTCATCCTGCCCCAGAGCCGCTGGGGACGCAGCAGGCTCAGGCCGCGTGCCGCTCGGCCCGGGCGAGCTGCCGCACCTGCACCGCGTAGAGCACGCCGGCCAGGACGTACAGCACGCTTCCCCAGGTGGCGAACGCCCAGCCCAGCGGGCGCATGAGGTCGGTGAACCAGCCCGTCCGTTCCGGCAGCACCGTGAGCAGCATCGGGAAGGCGTACAGCAGGTTGAAGGTGGCCGCCTTGCCCAGGAAGTGCACCGGCAGCGGTCCGTAGCCGAGCCGCTTCAGCACGGGCAGCGTCGGGACGAGGGCGATGTCGCGCCCCACCAGGACCAGGGCCCACCACAGCGGGAGGCCGTCGCGCGCAACCAGGGCGAGCAGAGTCGCCGCGATGTAGAGGCGGTCGGCGGCGGGGTCGAGCAGCTGGCCCAGCCGGCTGAACTGCCCGAACTGCCGCGCGATCTTGCCGTCGAGGTAGTCGGAGATCCCTGCCGCCATGAGGAGCAGGACCGCTCGGCCGTCCTGGTGCGTCACGAGGACCCAGTAGAGGAACAGCGGCACACCGAGCAGGCGAAGGCCGGACAGCGCGTTGGGGACCGTCCAGATGCGGTCGGTCACCCGGGGCGGAGGAGTCGCGTCGTTCACGGCCCTCCGCCTCGGCGTCCGCCGGTGCCCGGCGGGGCTTGCTCTGTCGGGCTGACAGGATTTGAACCTGCGACCCCTTGACCCCCAGTCAAGTGCGCTACCAAGCTGCGCCACAGCCCGCTCCCGGGTCTCCCCGAGGGCTCGCGCAGACTAGCAGGATCAGGTCTTCC
>DATLCV010000048.1:0-14932 GCA_035526225.1 Mycobacteriales bacterium | reverse complement strand
TGCCAGAGCTCGTTGCCGACCAGCCAGTCGAAGCTGGTCACCTGCAGGTCGAGGAGGTTCGGGACCTCCAGGGGCTCACGGATCTTGGCGAAGGAAAGGCGGTTCGACGGGCGCGGAGCAGCCAAGGTGTGGGTCCTTCCGAGGCGTCCGTCCGATCGGCCGTGACCAGCCGGGCGCCAGTTGCGTTCTCACCAGCGCACGCACACTCGACCGGCAGCTCCGGGCATCGGGCCCGGCGCAGCTATATGACGGGAGGCAGCGCAAAGGGGAAGTCTACGCGCACACGCCGGAGGTGTCCAAGCGGGGGGTTTCGGCCGCTCGACCGGGTGCCACAGGGTGGGCCCGCAGGGCCGCTCCCGTCAAGGGCAGGGCCGGGGAGCAGCCGGGTCGGTTCCCTAGAAGGCGTGGACGTCCGAGACCAGCCAGCGCCCGCCGCGGTGCTGCAAGGTCATCGTGACCCGGCTCTGGGTGATCTTGGGCGCAGCAGCGAGGGTGCTGGTCGACTGCTGGTTCACGAAGACGAGCACGACGACCTTGTCCTTGGTCGCGCTGATCACCGCGGTGTCACTCACATCCGCGACGACCACCGCCTTGTAGCTCGTGGCCACGCCGACCAGCTTGGGCGTCGTGCTGCCGTACTGCTCGGCGAAGGTCCCCGTCGTCACGGCCTTGCCGGCGGCGAAGTCCTTATCCAGGTGGCGGTAGTCGTAGCTGAACACCAGCCGGGCCGCGCTGCGGGCGGCCTGGAGCCCGTCGTGGCGCGCGTCCTCGACGCCGCTGCCACCACGGGTGCTCACCGAGCGCTCCGCCAGGAACGCGGTCAGGCCGGCAAGCGCGAGCACCAGCACAGCGAGCAACGCCACCACGAGCGTCCCCGAGCGCTGCGCCGGTACGACGGCGTCGGCGTCCGCGTCGGCGTCGGAGTCGGTGGGCTCGAGCGGGTCCTCCGCGGGGGCGGGGGCTACGACCAGCTCGTCATCGGGCTCGTGGTCGGGCTTGTGGTCGGGCTCGTGGTCGGGCCCGTCTTCGGGCCCGTCTTCGGGCCCGTCTTCGGGGCCGTCTTCGGGGCCGTGGTCGGGCTCGTGCTCGGGCGGGACCTCGGACGGCAGCGCCTCAGCCGGGAGCGAGGAGACGAAGGCGGCCGTGGCGAGCGCCGCGCTGGCCTCGTCGGAGCCGTGCTCCTCCGGCCGGTGGTCGTCGAGCTCGGCGTGAGCGGAGCCATCGGCGTCGGGCTCCGCGTCCTCGAGATCGGCGTCCTCGAACTCGGCGTCCCCGGGCTCGGCGTGGGGCTCCCCGTCGTGGAGGTCGGCGGCCTCTCGCTGCGGGGCCTCGACCGCAGAGTCGCGCTCCACGGGCCCCGCTGGGGCGTGGGGCGGGAGCGGGCTGTCGACAGGTCCGAGCGCAGGCTCCCCCTCGGACTGCGCCGTGGGGGGAGCATCTGCGTCGGGCTGATCCGGGTCCTGCGCGTCGAGCCCGGCCTCGAGGTCCTGCTCGTCGGCGGTGCCCTGCAGGTCCTCGGTCTCGGCCCAACCGGGTGGGGTGGTGTCAGGTGGGCCGGGCTCGGGTGCCCAGGACCGGTCCTGCGACCCGGGCGGAGGCGTGGTGCTGTCGTCCGCCATGTCAGGCCACCGGCTGCAGGTCGGAGACGAGCCAGCGCCCGCCGTGCTTCTCGAGGTCGACGCGCCAGCGGTCGTGCGCGACGGCGCCGGTCGGGTCCGTGCTGTCCTTCACCGTGCGGTCGACAGCCACCAGGACGGTCGCCGTGTCGGTGTCTGCGCGCACGACGCCGGCGAACAGCACGGTGCCCGAGGACGTGCTCTTGCGCTGCACCACCACAGGCTTGAGGTCCTTCTGCGCCCGGCTGAACTGGTCCTTGAACGTGCCCGTCGCACCGTCCAGGACACGCTTGAGGTCGGCATCGATCGTCTGCCAGCTGAGGCTGTCGAGGTTCACGATCTCCTGGCGAGCCGCGGACACGGCCGCGTTGCGCGCCTCGTCCAGCGCGTCCCGGTCGTCGAGGTGCCCCTTCACCGTGACGGCCAGCCCGACGCTCGCCGCGACGAGCAGGCCGGCCAGCGCGCTGAGGGCCACCGCGGCGACCCGGGCACGGCGGCTCAGCCGCGGGCGCCCCTGCCCGACGGGTGCTTCGGTCACGAGCGCTGAAGCGGCTGCATGAGCAGCCACTCCCAGGCCGCCTGCCCGAAGACCGCCGAGGCGCCCATCGTGCTGGCCACTGTGAAGCGCTGGCCGTCCGCCGTGATGGCGTGCCCGCTCGTGGGGTCGTAGTCGGCGAACATCGACGTCCACCCACCCGGCGCGGACAGGCCCGCGCCTCTCACCGTCGGGGAGCTGCCCGCGGACCTGTCCTGCGGGAACGGGGGGAGGCCCTCGGCGCGGGGGGCGTTGCGGGCACCGCGTACGTCAATGGTCGACGGCCGCTGGAGCGAGCAGTAGGCGTTGAAGTTCGACGTCCGTGGCGTGAGGTTCTCCGGGTCGCGCTTCTTCGTCGTGGCGTAGCCGGGGTCTGTCGACGGGCAGGGGGGCGGCTCCTGCGTCGTGACCAGGCCGAAGTGCGCCGTGCCGTCGCCAGGGGTGACGGTGAAGCCGCCTGCCACGACGTTGGGGTACAGCACGAGGATCATCCGCAGCGCGGGGATGCGCACCTTCTGCACCTGGGCGACGAAGGCGAGGTTGCCGAGCAGCACGGGCAGCTGAGCCCGGTTGGCCTGCAGGAAGGACGTCGTCGTCCGCGCCGCGTCCGTGCCGGTCCGGAACAGCTTGCGGAAGTCGGGGTCGCTCGCCCGCAGCTGTGCGCTCAGCTCGGCGAGGTCGGCGTTGTAGGAGCGGAACGCGCCGGCGACGTCCCGCTGGGTGTCCAGGACCGGCCCGGAGTCGCGGATGAGCGCGAGCGTCTGCGGGAGGTGGTCGGTCGCCGCGCGCGTGAGCAGGTCGCTCGCGTCGATGAGCCGCTGCAGGTCGTCGCCCGAGCCTGTGAAGGCCTTGCCCAGCTCGTCGAGCACGATGGCGACGTCCGCGAGGTCCACGCTGCGAACCAGGCGATCGAGGTTGACCACGAGCTGGGTGGGTTGGATCGGGATGGACGTCTGGCTCATCGGGATGACGTCGCCCGGCTTCAGGACGGCGGGCCCGTCGCTCTGGGGCAGCAGGTCGACGTACTGCTCCCCGATGGCGGACCGGTTGCCGACCGATGCCTTGACCGGCGAGTGCACCGTGGTCCCGGGCTTGAGTCGCATCGAGACGCGGACGCCGTCTGGCAGCAGCGACAGCTCCTCCACCGTGCCCACCGACACCCCGCGGTTCGTGACCTGGGAGCCGACGAACACGCCGCCCGAGTCACGGAAGTCGGCGTTGACGAGGTAGCCCTTGTCGTAACCGGGGAAGAACCGGCCGAGGTTCGCGTAGTGCAGGCCGGTGTAGCTCAGCCCCAGCACCGCGATGACGGCGAAGACCAGCAGCTGCACCTTCGTGGAGCGCGCGATCACCGCAGGCCTCCGAGGAGCATCGTGATCAGGTCCGCGGACCCGGCCGGGAGCTGGCTCAGGTCAGGCAGCTGGACGGGCGGCAGCGACGGCGTCGCCAGCGGCAGGGCGGGCGCTGAGGGGGCCGTCGAGGCCTTCCGAGGTGCCGTTTGCGGCGCGAGGGAGGGCAGCGGGATCGGCAGGCCGCCCCCCGTGAGGTTGTCGATGAGGTCCTGGGCGCTGGTGTCGACCGTCACGAACAGGTTCGCGTAGTCCCCTCGCATGCCGCCGCGCCCGGTCGGCGAGGCGACGGTCTTGGGGAACGGGAAGGTCGTCAGCAGCTCCAGCGCCTCTGGCAGGTCCTGCCCCGCGGCGGCGAGCGAGCCGAGGATGGGTTGCAGGGCGCGCAGGTCGGCGATCGTGCTCTGCTGCGTCGCCTCGATGACCCGGGTCGCCACGGTGCCGAGGTTGTTCAGACCTTTGAGGAGCTTGGTGAGCTGGGCCCGCTCGTCGGCCAGGACCGAGGCGCCCCTGGGCAGATCGCGCAGGGCGACGTCGAGCGTCTCGCGGTTCGCAGCGAGCTTCCCGCTGAGCCGGTCGAGCCCGTCCAGCGCGTTGATGATGTGGTCCTTCTGCGCGTCGAGGCCCCCCATGAAGCCGCTGAGCTGCCTGAGGAACGCCCTGACCTCCACCTCGCGCCCCGAGAGGGCCTTGGTGAGCTCGGAGTTGATGACCTGCAGCTGCTCGAGGCTGCCGCCGTTGAGCACCAGCGAGAGCGCACCGAGGACCTCCTCGATGTCGGCGTTGCGCTCGGTGCGGCTGAGCGGGATGTACATCCCGTCGCGCAGCCGCCCGGTCGGCTGCGGCGGCTCGTCCAGGCTCACGAACTTCTCGCCCAGCAGCGACGTCTGGCGCAGCGCCGCCGTGGCGTTCTCGGGGAGCACGACGTCCTTGCGCAGGCTGACGGTGACGACCGCGGTGTAGCCGCCCGGGCTCAGCTCGATCTTCTTCACGGAGCCGACCGTCACGTCGTTGACCTTGACGGCGGACTGGGGGACGAGGTCGAGGACGTCGGTGAACTCGACCTTCACGTCGTACCCGCCACCGACGCCGCCGGGGAGGGGGAAGCTCGCGGCGCCACGGAACTGGCACCCACTGAGCGCGAGGGCTCCGGCGAGCACCAGCGCGGGGGTGCGGAGGCGGCTCATCGTGACCCCACCAGGATGCCGCCGAGCGTCAGGTCGCGTCGGGGGGAGCTGACCCCCGGCGTCGCACCCGGCAGCTGGGGCAGGCCGCCCCCGAGCATCTCCGCGCATGCCGTCGGCGACTGGTCGGCGATGGCGAGCAGGTTGCACAGCACCCCGACCGGCCCGCCCTGGCTACCGCTGTTGTCCCGCGTGTCGAGCGTGCCCGACTTGGAGTTGTAGGCCAGCTGCAGGTTCGACAACGAGGTGGGCGACACGTCGAGGATCTCGCGCAACGCCCGGCGCTGCTTCACGAGCACGCTCGTCACGGACGCGAGGTCGGTGATGTTGGCCGTGAGGTCGTCGCGGTTCTCCTTGACGAAGGAGGCGACCTCGCCCAGGGCCGAGGCGAGCTGCTTGACTGCGAGCGCGAGCTCGGTGCGCTCACCGTTGAGCTGGTCCGCGACGATGGCGAGGTCGTTGGTGAACGCCCGCACGATGGCGTCGTTGCGGGCCAGCGTCGAGGTCAGCTTCTGCAGGTTGTCGATGGTGGCGAACAGGTCGTTGCGGTTGTTCGCCAGCGTCGACACGGCCGTGGACAGCCCGGTGAGGGTGGTGTTCAGGCGCGCACCGTTGCCCTTGAGGTTGGCCGCACCGACCGCCAGCAGGTCTGAGAGCGCGCCGTCCTTGTTGGCGCCCTTCGGGCCGAGGGCCTGGTTGAGGGTGTCGAGGTTCTCGTAGATCTGGTCCAGCTCGATGGGCGCACCGGTGCGGTCGAGGCCGAGGTGCACACCGTCGGCGAGCACCGGGCCCTGCGTCCAGACCGGCGTGAGCTGGACGTAGCGGTCACTGACGATCGACGGGGCGACCAGAACGGCCTTCGCGTCCGACGGCACCTTGTACGACGCGTCGTAGGTCATCTCGAGGCGGACCCGGGTGCCCTTCGGCACGATCTTGGTGACCTCGCCGACCTTGACGCCCAGGATCCGCACGTCGCTGTGGACGTAGACGCCGATGGCGCGGTCGAAGTCGGCAGACAGCCGCTTGGTCTTGTCGTTGCTGAGGACACCGCAGCCGGACGCGGCCACCATGGCGACCAGGGCGAGGAGCGCGGCGAGGCGCGAGCGCTTGCTCATCAGAAGCTCCCCGGTCCGAAGCCCGACGGGTTGGTCAGGTTGTAGACGTAGGTGTCGAACCAGCGGCCGTTGCCGAGGTTGTTGGCGAACAGGCGCACGAACGCGGCCATCCGGGGCAGCGCCACGTCGAGGTTCTGCTCGTTCTTCTTCAGCACGGCCGCGACCGCCCGTAGGTGGCGCAGTGCCGGGGCGAGGGCCGCGCGGTTCTCGCGCACCAGGGCCGTGAGCTGCTCGGACAGCTCGGTCGTCGTCACCAGGAGCCGGTGGATCGCCGCCCGGCGGGCCTTGACCTCTTGCAGGACCAGGTCGGCCTGCTGCAGGAAGGCCACGAGGTCCTCGTCACGGCTGGCCAGGACGTCCGTGACGCCCTGGGCCCGGATCAGCAGCTGCCTGAGCTTGTCATCGCGCGAGGCGATCGTGGCCGACAGCCGGGAGAGCCCGTCGAGGGAGGCGCGCACCTGCGAGGAGGAGTTGCGGAAGTCGTCGGCGAGCACGGTGAAGGACTGCGCCAGCTTCTCCGTGTCGATGCCGCCGACGGTGCGGGCGAGCTGCTGGAACGCCGGCGAGACGTCGAAGGGCGACGAGGTCCGTGACGTGGGGATGGTGCGGTCCGGGTCGAGGCTGCCGTCGCCGTCGGAGGTCAGCGCCATGTACTTGCGACCCAGCACCGTCTTGATCTTGATGTCGGCCCGGGTCAGCGCACCGAGGTCGACGTCCTTCACGCACATCGTCACCACGATGTGGTCGCCCGCGAGCTTGAAGTCCGTCACCTTCCCGACCTTGACCCCGGCGACCCGGACCTCGTCCATCTTCTGCAGCCCCGCGGCCTCGGTGAAGTCGGCCTTGTAGTGGGTGCCGCAGCCGATGAGCGGCAGGGCGTCCGTCTTGAAGGAGCCCACGACCAACGTCAGGATCGTGCCGATGCCGGCCAGGCCGATCACCGTCTTGTTGCGCTCGCGGAACGGGGTCATCGCTTGCACCGCTCCGCGCGGTTGACGGTATCCACGCCGTTCACCCTCACACCGCAGAGGTAGAAGTTGAACCACCCGCCGTACGACGCGGTCGCGACGATGCGGTTGAGCTTCTCCGGGAGGCGCTGCAGGACCCCGTCGATCTGCCCCTTGCCCTTGTCGAGGTTCGCCGCGAGGTCACCGAGGCTCTCGATGTCGCTGCGCAGCGACGGGCGGATCCCGGCCAGCAGTCCGGCGGTGGCGTCCGTCAGCTCCCCGATGCCCTCGATGGAGGCGCCGATGTCCTGACGGTCCTGCGCGAAGCCCTCTGCCAGCCTGCGGAGCTGCACGATCAGGTCGGACAGCTCGGTGTCGCGCTGGTCCACCGTCGTGAGGACGGCAGTGAGGTTGTCGACGACGCGGCCGATGACCGCGTCCTTGTCGGCAAGGCTGTTCGTCAGCGAGGCGGTGCGTGCCAGCAGGGCGTCGATCGTGCCGCCCTCGCCCTGCAGCGTCTTGATGATCTCGAACGAGACCTCGTTGATGGTCTTGGGGTCCAGCGCCTGGAACAGCGGGCGGAACCCGTTGAAGAGCAACGTGAGGTCAAGGGCCGGCTGCGTGCGCTCGACCGGGACCGTGGCGTTCGGCTTCAGGGGGGTGCTCGAACCTGCGCCCTCCTGCACGGCGAGGTAGCGCTCCCCCACGAGGTTGCGGTAGCGCACCTGGACCGTGTTGCCCTCGGTGAGCCGGTGGCCGCCCTGCATGTTGATGACGACGTCGGCCTGGTCACCCTTCAGGGACATGCCCTTGACGCTGCCGACCTTGACCCCGGCGATGCGTACCTCGTTGCCGGGGAGCAGGCCGGTGACGTCGGTGAAGCGGACGTGGTAGCTGGCGGTGTTGCCCGCCCCGAAGTTCCCGATGGTCGCCGCGAGGACGAACGTGAGCATCGACGTGACCACCATGAAGATCACGAGCTTGATGAGAGCACCGGTCGTCTTCACGGCTCACCCGCCAGGCGCCGCGGGTCGGTCGAGGGGGTCGTCCTCGTGCGGTAGCCGTCATCGAAGTAGTCGTCCGGCTCCGGCACCTGCGGGTGCGGCAGCTTCCAGCACGCGGGCCCGCGCGTGTCGCGGTACTTCGGCTCCTGGCCTGGCGCGTACGCCCCGTTGTCCTCGGTGACCTCCAGCGTGATGTGGAGGCCGGCCTGGTCGCCCCCGAAGGTACGGGCGACGATGGGCTCGTAGCGCGCGAGACCGGCCAGGAAGCACGGGAGCTCAGGCGAGTACCTCGCGAAGAGGCGGAGCGGGGCCACGGAGTCGCGCGACAGGCTCACCAGGCGCTGCTCGTTCTCCGCAACGATCGTGCGGGCGGTCGCCGCGAACCCCTCCGTCGACGTGAGGAACTCCTCGAGCCGGGTGCGCTCCGCGACGAGCATGCGACTGCCCGACGACAGGTTGTCGAGCACCCGCAGCAGGTCGGGCGTGGCCACCGACACGTTGTTGGCGAGGTCGGCCAGGCCCTGCAGGTCGGCGCCCGCCTGCGGCAGCGCGGGGTTGAGCTTGCCGAAGTACGACCCGGCCAGCACCAGAGTGCCGCCGAGCCGCTCCCCCCGGTCGCGCAGTGCCGCCGACAGCGCGTTGAGCGTGATCGACAGCTCTTGGGGCCGCAGGCTCTTGAGCAGCGGCAGCAGGTCGTTGAGGACGCGCTCGGTCTCAAGCGCAGTGGTCGAGCGGTCCTGCGGGATGACGTCACCGGAGCTGAGGCGGGCCTGCACGGGTGCGGCGGGGAGCACCAGCTCGACGTACTTCTCTCCGAAGAGGGTCTTGGGGATGAGCTGGGCCGACACGTTCTCGGGGAGCAGGCGCACCTGGTCCGGGTCGAGAGCGAGGTCGATGCTCGCCCCACCCGGCAGGGCGTGGACATCGCGAACGGAGCCGACGACGAGGCCACGGACCTTGACGTCCGCCTGGGCCGAGAGCTGGTTGCCGATGCGATCGGTGAGCAGGGTGACGCGGACGACCGGTGTGAAGGCCTTCTGGTACAGCGCCACGCTCAGCCCGACGAGGGCCACCAGAACACCCAGGAAGGCGATGCCGGCGACACGGCGACGCACGAGCGCCACACCGGTGACAGGAGGGGGTCCGGACATCAGCCTGCGATCCGCACCGTGGTCGTGGCACCCCAGAGGGCGAGGCTGAGGAAGAAGTCCACCAGGTTGATGGCGACGATGGCGGTGCGGACCGCACGACCGACGGCCACGCCCACGCCCGCGGGGCCGCCGGAGGCGTAGTAGCCGTAGTAGCAGTGGATGAGGATGATGATCAGGGCGAAGATCAGCACCTTCACGAAGCTGTAGACCACGTCGATGGGCGGCAGGTACTGCTGGAAGTACTGGTCGTAGGTGCCCGTCGACTGGCCGTAGAAACCCGTCGTGATGGTGCGGGCCGCGAAGTACGACGACAGCAGGCCCACGACGTACAGCGGCACGACCGCGATGAACCCGGCGATCATGCGCGTGGTCACCAGGAAGGGCAGCGACGGAACGCCCATGACCTCAAGGGCGTCGACCTCCTCGGAGATCCGCATCGCGCCGAGCTGGGCGGTGAAGCCGCAGCCGACCGTCGCCGACAGCGCGAGGCCCGCGACCAGAGGCGCGATCTCCCGCGTGTTGAAGTAGGCGCTGAGGAAGGCGGTGAAGTTGGCGGTGCCGAGCTGGTTCAGCGCGGCATAGCCCTGCAGGCCGACCTCGGTGCCGGTGAAGAAGGTGAGGAAGGCGATGACGCCGATGGTGCCGCCGACCAGAGCGAGGGCGCCGGAGCCGAGAGCGACCTCTGCGAGCAGGCGCACGACCTCGCGCTTGTAGCGGAGCAGCACGCGCCAGGTCCAGCCGAACGACCGTGCGTAGAAGGACAGCTGCGCACCCAGGTCGTCGAGCATGCCGAGCAGCCCGTCGAGGACGCGCCGCACCACGCGGTAGGGGCCCGCGATCACGGGCGGCAGCGGCGTGCCCGAGCTGACGGCCACCTCAGCCGCCCTTCTGCGGGACGACCTGGAAGTAGATCGCCGTGATGATGAAGTTGGTGAGGAACAGCAGCATGAAGCTGATGACCACGCTCTGGTTCACCGCGTCGCCGACGCCCTTCGGCCCGCCCTTGGCGTTCAGCCCCTTGTACGCGGCCACCAGGGCGGCGAGCATCCCGAAGATGAGCGCCTTTATCTCCCCTACGTACAGGTCGGGGAGCTGGGCGAGCGCGGTGAACGACGCGAGGTAGGCACCCGGTGTGCCGCCCTGGAGGATGACGTTGAAGAAGTAGCCGCCCATGACGCCGACGACGGCCACCATGCCGTTGAGGAAGAACGCGACGAGCATGCAGGCGAGCACGCGGGGGACGACCAGGCGCGCGAGGGGCGAGACGCCCAGCACCTCCATGGCGTCGATCTCCTCGCGGATCTTGCGGGAGCCGAGATCGGCGCAGATCGCGGAGCCACCCGCGCCGGCGATGAGCAGGGCGGTGACGATGGGGCTCGCCTCGCGGACGACCCCGAGCACGGCCACGGCGCCGGTGAAGGACTGCGCGCCGATCTGCTTGGTCAGGTTGCCGATCTGCAGCGCGAGCACCGCGCCGAACGGGATGGAGACCAGGGCGGTCGGGAAGATCGTGACGCTCGCGATGAACCAGGACTGCTGGATGAACTCCTGCCACTGGAACGGCCGCTTGAACAGCCCTCGCAGCACGTCGAGCGAGAGGGCGAAGAAGTCACCGGCGACGCGGACCGGTGCGAGCGGGGTGACGGCCATCAGGCGCCGTCGGTCTTCTTCCGGGACGCCGCCTTCTTCGCGGGCGCCTTCTTGGCCGTCGTCTTCTTCGCGGCGGCGCGGGGGCGCGCAGGCTCCTCGACCACCGCGACGTTGCCGCGGGGTGCGGAGGGGGCCCTGCGGGTGCTCGTCCTCGCCGCAGAGCCGTTGCCGAACTCGATCCCCAGGCCGGGGAAGGAGCCAGGCGGGGGCTCGACGCCGTTCTCCTTGAGCCAGGCTCCAGGCTCGCGCTGGGTCTGCCTGAGCTGGCCGCTGCTGGTCGGCAGCTGCACCGGGATCGGGGGGAGCTCGCCGATGGCGATGTCCTTCTCCGCCTCGAGCTCGTTGGCGTCCTTCTCCTCGGCCATGCCGATCGGCCCCTGGCGCTGCGCGTTGATGAACTGGCGCACCACGGGCTCGTTGCTGCTCAGCAGCATCTCGCGGGGGCCGAACATGGCCAGGTGCCGACGGTAGAGCAGGCCGATGTTGTCCGGCACGGTGCGCGCGGTGTTGACGTCGTGGGTGACGATGAGGAACGTCGCCTGGATCTGCGCGTTCAGGTCGACGATGAGCTGGTTGAGATAGGCGGTGCGCACGGGGTCCAGCCCCGAGTCGGGCTCGTCGAAGAGCAGGATCTCCGGGTCGAGGACGAGCGCACGCGCCAACCCCGCGCGCTTGCGCATGCCGCCGGAGATCTCACCTGGCAGCTTCTTCTCCGCTCCGGACAGGCCGACGATCTCCATCTTGTCGAGCACGATGTCGCGGATCTCGCGCTCGGACTTCTTCGTGTGCTCGCGCAGGGGGAAGGCGATGTTGTCGTAGAGGTTCTGCGACCCGAAGAGCGCGCCGTCCTGGAAGAGGACCCCGAAGAGCTTGCGGATCTCGTAGAGCTCACGCTCCTTGACCTTGGTGATGTCGGCACCGTTGATCACGATGCTGCCGGCCTCGGGCTTGAGCAGGCCGATGAGCGTCTTGAGGAAGACCGACTTCCCGGTGCCGGAGGGGCCGAGCAGGACCGAGATCTCGCCGGCCGGCAGGGTGAGGGAGACGTCCTCCCAGATGGTCTGGCGACCGAACCGCTTGGTGAGGTGCTCCACGCGGATCTCGACACCCACTGGCTGCTCCGCTCCTGTGTGGCTCCGCTCGGGCCGAACCGCTGCCGTGTGACCGTACCCACACGACGCGTGCCGAGGATACGGGGGTTCGCCCCTCAGGTGTTGACCGGCCGGTAACAAAGCGGCATCCGGGTCGCAGCGGTGCTGGCACGCAGACGGGGCGGGCCCCCATCGCTGGAGGACCGCCCCGTCCGGGCGTGCAGGAAGAGCTACTTGACGGTGACCTTGGCGCCGGCGCCCTCAAGGGCCGCCTTCGCCTTCTCGGCGGTCTCCTTGTTGGCCTTCTCCAGGACCGGCTTGGGCGCGCCGTCGACGAGGTCCTTGGCCTCCTTCAGACCGAGGTTCGTGAGCGTGCGCACCTCCTTGATGACCTGGATCTTCTTGTCCCCGGCGTCTTCGAGGATGACGTCGAACTCGTCCTGCTCGGCGCTCTCCTCGGCAGCGGCAGCGCCACCACCGGCGGCCGGGGCGGCAGCCACGGCGACAGGAGCGGCGGCGGTGACGCCGAAGGTCTCCTCGAACTGCTTCACGAACTCCGAGAGCTCGATGAGCGTCATCTCCTTGAACTGCTCGAGCAGTTCGTCGGTGCTGAGCTTCGCCATGATGGCGTCTCCTTCTTGTTGTTGCCGGCGTCCGGCGTACTGGTGCCCGAGGGCGTGGGTGTCGGCCGGAGCCGGTTACTCAGTGGTCTCGCTGTCGGTCTGGCTGTCGGTCTGGCTGTCGGTCTGGCTGTCGGTCTCCGTGGCACCGGCCTCGGCCGTGTCCTCGTCGGGCACCTCGGCAGCAGGAGCTGCACCGGCACCGCCAGCGAGGACGGAGGGGTCCTGCTGCGCCTTCGCCTCGAGGGCACCCAGCGCGCGGGCGGCCTGCGAGAGCGGGGCGGCGAACAGGTAGACGGCTTGCGTGAGCGAGGCCTTCATGGCGCCCGCCAGCTTGGCCAGCAGCACCTCGCGGGACTCGAGGTCCGCGAGCTTCTTCACCTCGTCGGCGGTCAGCGCCTTGCCGTCCATGACGCCGCCCTTGACCACGAGGGCCGGGTTGGCCTTCGCGAAGTCGCGCAGGCCCTTGGCGGCGGTGACCGGGTCGCCCTTGACGAACGCGACCGCGGTCGGCCCGGCGAGCAGCTCGTCGAGGCCGGCGAGACCGGCGTTGCGCGCGGCGATCGTGGTCAGGGTGTTCTTGACGACGGCGTAGGTCGTGTCGGCGCCGAGCGCGCGACGGAGCTCCTTGAGCTGCTTGACCGTCAGGCCGCGGTACTCCGTCAGCACGGCAGCCGTCGAGGACGAGAAGCTCTCGGTCAGCTCGGCAACGGTGTCGCCCTTGTCGGGGCGGACCGTCGCCCGCTTGTGGGTGACCGTCTCGGTCATGTGGTTCCTCTCTGCGGCGCCGGACGGGACCCGGAACGACGAGACGCCCCGGCGCAGCTGCGGCACGGGGCGTCAGAGGGACCGAGCGAGCTCGGGTCTGGCGGTGGTGCACACCTGCGCGGGTCGCCCGCCGGAGCGGGGCCTTCTGCTCCTGCCTGCCGGTGAGGGCGGACGGGAGCGACCAGCGGTCTTGGGCTTCGTACAGGCTAGCAGCCCGGGGGCGCGGCGCCCCCGGGCGACCGTGGCTCAGGCCTCGGCGTTGTCGTCGAGCAGGTTGCGGGTCTTGTTCGGGTCCACCTGGATGCCAGGGCCCATCGTCGTCGTGAAGACGATCTTCTTGAGGTACTTGCCCTTGGCGGTGGCCGGCTTCGCGCGGCTGATCTCGTCGAGCGCCGCGGCGTAGTTCTCCACCAGCTTGGTGTCGTCGAACGACGCCTTGCCGATCACCAGGTGCAGGTTGGCCTGCTTGTCGACGCGGAAGTTGACCTTGCCGCCCTTGATGTCGTTGATGGCCTTCGTCACGTCGGCGGTCACGGTGCCCGTCTTCGGGTTCGGCATCAGGCCGCGCGGCCCCAGCACACGGGCCACCTTGCCGACCTTGCCCATCATGTCGGGGGTCGCGACGGCCGCGTCGAAGTCGACGTAACCCGCGGCCACCTTGTCGATGAGCTCGTCCGCTCCGACCTCGTCGGCGCCGGCAGCGAGGGCCTCAGCGGCCTTGTCGCCCTGGGCGAAGACGATGACCCGGGCGGTCTTGCCCGTGCCGTGCGGCAGGTTGACCGTGCCGCGCACCATCTGGTCGGCCTTGCGGGGGTCGACACCCAGGCACATCGCGACCTCGACGGTGGCGTCGTACTTGGTGGTGCTCGTCTCCTTGGCCAACCGGGCGGCCTCGAGCGGGCTGTAGACCTTGTCGGCGTCGATCTTGGCTGCGGCGGCGTTGTACGCCTTGCTGCGCTTCATGGTGGTGCCTTCCTCTCCGCCGTACGGCGGGGTCGTGGTGCTCGCGGAGCCGGACGGTCCGGACCCCTCCCACGGGGGGTGGTGCTGCGTGCGGTCCCGGTCAGCCGGAGACGGTGATGCCCATCTGGCGGGCAGTGCCCTCGATGATCTTCGCGGCGGCCTCGAGGTCGTTCGCGTTGAGGTCGGGCATCTTGGTCGTCGCGATCTCGCGGACCTGGGCGGCGGTGATGCTGCCGGCCTTGACCTTGTGCGGGGTCGACGAGCCCTTGTCCAGGCCGGCGGCCTTGAGGATCATGCGAGCGGCCGGCGGCGTCTTGGTGATGAAGGTGAAGGAGCGGTCCTCGTAGACCGTGATCACTACGGGGATCTTTAGGTCAGGATCCATCTGCGCGGTCTTGGAGTTAAAAGCCTTGCAGAACTCCATGATGTTGACGCCGTGCTGACCCAGCGCCGGACCAATCGGCGGCGCCGGATTGGCTTTGCCGGCCGGAACTTGCAGCTTGATATAACCTGTAATCTTCTTTGCCATTATTCTTCTTCCGTAAAAGTGACTTTCTCGACATCCAGAAAGTTCAGCTCAACCGGCGTCGAGCGCCCGAAGATGGTGACGACCACCTTCAATGTCGACTTGTCGGCGTTGACCTCCTCGACCTTGCCCGTGAAACTCGCGAACGGCCCCGACTTGATGCGCACCGTCTCGCCCGACGTGTATGTGAATTTCGGCTTCGGCTTCTCGGCCGCCTCCGTCACGTTATGGACGATCTGGTTGACCTCTTCGGGCGTCAGCGGCGTCGGGTTCTGCCCGCCGACGAAGCCGGTCACCTTCGGCGTCGACTTGATTAGATGAAAGACGTTGTCGGGAATATGCCCGCGCTCGTCGCATTCGATCTGCACCAGCACGTAGCCGGGGTAGAACATGCGCGAGGACTCGACCCGCTT
>DATLCV010000042.1:0-14455 GCA_035526225.1 Mycobacteriales bacterium | reverse complement strand
GGACGGCACCCGGCCCTGGTACGACGCCGTCGTCGTCGACGCGCCACCGACCGGCCGGATAGGGCGCTTCCTCAACATCACCCACCAGGTCGGCGGGATCGCCAAGGTCGGGCCGCTGAAGGCGCAGAGCGACGGGGTCATGGCGGTGCTGCAGAGCAAGGTCACCGCGGTGCACCTGGTGACGCTGCTGGAGGAGATGCCGGTGCAGGAGACCCTGGACGCGGTGGAGGAGCTGCGATCGCTGGGCCTGCCGGTCGGCGGCATCGTCGTGAACATGGTGCGCCCGCCCGCGCTGGAGCCCGCGCAGCTGCTGGCCGCAGACCGCGGCGAGCTCGACGTCACGGAGCTGGCCGACGGGCTTGCGGCCGCCGGCATCGACCCGGGCCTCGCCCCGGCGCTGGCCGTCGAGGCGGGCGAGCACGCGGCCCGCGTCGCGCTCGAGGAGCGGGGACGGGACGCGCTGCACGAGGTCGAGCGCCCGACGTACGAGGTGCCGCTGCTGCCGGAGGTCGACCTGGGCTCGCTCTACGCGGTCGCCGAGCTGCTGCGCGACCAGGGGATGGCGCCGTGAACGTCGACGAGCTGCTCGACACGGCGGAGATCATCGTCTGCTGCGGCTCGGGCGGGGTGGGCAAGACGACCACGGCCGCGGCGCTGGCGCTGCGTGCGGCCGAGCGCGGGCGCAGGACGGTGGTGCTCACCATCGACCCGGCCCGCCGGCTGGCGCAGTCGATGGGTCTCACCGAGCTCGACAACACCCCCCGCGAGGTCAAGGGGGTCGACGGCTCGCTCGACGCGATGATGCTCGACATGAAGCGGACGTTCGACGAGATCGTCCTCGAGCACTCGGAGCCGGAAAAGGCCGAGCAGATCCTCGCCAACCCCTTCTACCAAGCGCTGTCGTCCTCCTTCGCCGGGACGCAGGAGTACATGGCGATGGAGAAGCTGGGCCAGCTCAAGGCCACCGGCTCCTACGACCTCGTCGTCGTCGACACCCCCCCGACCCGCTCCGCGCTGGACTTCCTGGACGCCCCGGAGCACCTGAGCACCTTCCTGGACGGCCGCCTCGTCAAGGTGCTGCTCGCTCCCGCGAAGGCAGGAGGTCGCGCGTACCTGAAGGTCTTCGGGGTCTTCACCAACGCGATCAGCCGCATCATCGGCGCGGCGTTCCTGCAGGACGTCTCGCAGTTCATCGGCGCGATGGAGACGATGTTCGGCGGCTTCCGCGAGCGGGCCCAAGTCACCTACGACCTGCTGAAGGACCCCGCGACCGCCTTCGTCGTCGTCGCCACCCCGGAACGCGATGCGCTGCGCGAGGCGTCGTACTTCGTCGACCGGCTGCGCAAGGAGCAGATGCCGCTCGCGGGCCTCGTCCTCAACCGGGTGCACCGCGTGGTGGGCACCGGCCTGACCTCCGGGCGCGCGCTGTCGGTGGCCGACGGGCTGGAACCGACGTCGCTCACCGCAGGGGTGCTGCGGCTGCACGCCGACCGGGTCGCCCTCGTACGGCGGGAGCAGCACGTCACGGAGCGGTTCACGGGGGCGCACCCCGGGGTGCCGGTGGTGGAGGTCACCGCGCAGCCGGGCGACGTGCACGACCTCGAGGGGCTGCGCCGGGTCGGCGCCGACCTCAGCGCTGGCGGACGATCGACGCCTGAGCGTCCGAGAACAGCCGCGCCCAGGACGTGACGTCGGGCCGGCGGCGCAGCAGCGCCCGCCGCTCGCGCTCGGTCATGCCGCCCCACACGCCGTACTCCACGCGGTGGTCGAGGGCGTCGGCGAGGCACGCGGTGCGGACCGGGCACCGACGGCAGACGAGCTTGGCCAGGTTCTGCGCCGCCCCGCGCGCGAAGAGCAGGTCGGGATCGCCTGCGTTGCAGAGCGCCTGCGCGGTCCAGTCGCGGGTCAGGGTCTCGGTCGTCACCGTCACGGTGCGGTTCCTTGCTCTCGGCTGCCAGGGATCAGGCGGCAGTGACCGAAACGTACGAGACAGGGACGAACGTGCGGCAGTGTCCGAACGGACTTTTGTGCGTAGTCCAAGAGGGCTATAGGCACGAACCTCCTGGGGTTCGCGCATAGGCTCGACCGGTGACGACGTCCCCGGTCCTCGCACGCATCGCGGCAGCGCTCGTGCTGTCCGTGCTTGCCGGGATCTGCCTGGCGGGGCTGCTCTTCCCGCTGGTCGGCACGGTCGGCATGGTGGGCAAGCGCGGCGCCGACGACTTCCTCGCCCTGCCCGCGAAGCTGGACACGCCCGCGCTGGCCCAGCGCAGTCGGATCCTGGACCGCAACGGCAAGGTGCTGGCCACCCTGTTCACCGAGAACCGCTTGCGGGTCACGCTGGGCCAGGTGCCGCAGGCCGCGCAGGACGCGCTCATCGCGATCGAGGACAGCCGCTTCCGCGAGCACCGCGGCATCGACGTCAAGGGCACGGTGCGCGCCCTGGCCCGCAACTCCAGCTCCGGCGAGGTGCAGCAGGGCGGCTCGACGCTGACCCAGCAGTACGTGAAGAACGTGCTCATCGAGAGCGCGCTCACCGAGGCCGGCCGGCGCGCGGCCCGGGAGAAGTCGGTGCACCGCAAGCTCCAGGAGGCCCGCTACGCGCTGGCCCTGGAGGAGACGATGACCAAGGACCAGATCCTCGAGGGCTACCTCAACATCGCGTACTTCGGCAACGGGGTCTACGGCATCGGGACGGCGGCGGCGCACTACTGGGGTGTGTCGGTGGGGAAGCTGACCCTGGCCCAGGGCGCGCTGCTGGCGGGCATGGTGCAGAACCCCAAGCGCTACGACCCGCAGGACAACCCGAAGGCCTCGGTCGCGCGCCGCAACGTCGTGCTCAACCGCATGCGCGAGCTGGGCTACATCAGCGCCGAGCAGGCCTTCGCGGCGTCCCGGGCGGGACTCGGCCTGCGCATCAGGACGGTGCGCAGCGGCTGCGAGGCGCCGGGCGTGACCGCCCCCTTCTTCTGCGACTACGTGCGGCGCTACCTGGAGGACGGCCCCGCAGGCAGCGCGCTCGGCGCCACGCGGCAGGAGCGGCAGGCCGTGCTGCTCGCGGGCGGGCTCACGATCCGCACCACCCTCGACCCCAAGGTCCAGCAGGCTGCGCAGGGCGCGGTGGACAAGCAGGTGCCGCGCAACGACCCGTTCGGCGCCGCTGCGGTGGCCGACGTCGTCGAGCCCGGGACCGGCGCCGTGCGCGCGATGGCCGTCGACCGCGGCTTCGGCAGCGGCAAGGGGCAGACGAAGGTCAACCTCGCTCTCGGCGGCTCGCTGGGCTTCTTCCCAGGCTCCACCTTCAAGGTGTTCACGCTGGCGCGGGCGATCCAGATGGGCATCTCCCCGCGGTTGACGCTGCGCGCGCCGCAGAGCTACTGCCCCAAGGCGTTCACCTACGTGCTGGCCGACGGCAGCTGCCCCAGCAACGCCGGAGACTCCGAGTCGGGCACGTTCACGATGGCCAAGGCGACGTGGGAGTCGGTGAACACCTACTACCTGCAGCTGGCCGAGCGCACCGGCATCGACGCCCCCCTCGGGCTGGCTGAGGCCATGGGCGTCCGCCGCGTCGGCAAGAGCTTCAGCGGCGACCCCTTGCAGCACTACCCGTCGTCCATCATCGGCGGCGCCGACGGTGTGAGCCCGCTGGCGATGGCGGGCGCCTACGCGTCCATCGCCGCACGGGGCCAGTACTGCCCGCCCAACCCGATCACCGCCATCACCGACAACGAGAACAAGCCCCTGTCGCTGCCGAGCACGCCGTGCACCCAGGTGCTGGAACCGGAGAACGCCGACACCGTGACGTCGATCCTGCGCGGCGTCATCGACGGCCCGGCGCCCGGCCGGACCGGCAAGGGTGCGTCGATCGGGCGACCGGCAGCGGGCAAGACCGGCACCACCGACGAGAGCAAGGCGGCGTGGTTCGTGGGCTACACGCCGCAGCTCGCGACCGCGGTGTGGGTGGGCAAGCCCACGCCCACCCCGATGCGCGGCGTGCGCATCAACGGGCGCCACTACAAGGCCGTGTACGGGGGGTCGCTCCCGGCGCCGATCTGGCGCCAGGTGATGATCAACGCGTTGAAGGGCGTCGCGCCCGTCGACTTCGTGGCACCCCCGAAGGCGAGCACCGGGACCAAGGTCGGCGTTCCCGACGTACGCGGGCTGTCGGTCGAGGCAGCGAACGAGCAGCTGCGCGCGGCGGGCTTCGGGGTGGTCGTCGGCGCGGCCGTCAACGGTGCTCCTGTGCCTGTCGGGGCGGTGGCGTTCACCCGCCCGGCCGCGGGCACCCAGGTGCCGGCCGGCTCCAGCGTCACCGTCCACCCGTCCAACGGACGGGAGCCGGTCGCGCCCCCGGCACCCACGCTGACGCCGAGCCCCACGCCATCCCCACCGGGCAACGGTCCGCCTCCGCCGCCGCCGAGCACCGCCTCCCCCACACCGAGCCCGACCAAGAAGCGCGGGCCCGGGTAGCTCAGCCGCCCAGAGCCGCCCGCACCGCCGCGGCGACCCGCCCGCCGTCCGCGCGGCCGGCGACCTTGGGACCGACCGCCTTCATGACCTGGCCCATGGCCTGCGGCCCGGTCGCCCCGGACTCGCTCAGGGCCTCGGCCACCAGTGCGTCCAGGGCGTCGTCGCTCAGCTGCACGGGGAGGTACCGGGCGATCACCGCCTCCTCGGCGAGCTCGCGCTCGGCCCGCTCCTGCGCACCGCCGGCGTGGTAGGCCTCGGCCGCCTCACGGCGCTTCTTGCCCTCGCGGGCGAGCACCTTGAGCTCCTCGTCCTCCGACAGCGCGCGCGCCTCCTTGCCGGCGACCTCCTCGTTGCCGATCGCCGTCAGGACCATCCGCAGGGTGGCCCGCGTCAGCTCGTCCTGCGCCTTCATCGCGGTGGTGAGGTCGGCCTGCAGTCGGTCCTTCAGCGCTCCCATGGGGTGGAGGCTAGCGACGGCCGGCCCAGGGGCCGAGTCCGGTAGGCTCGTGCCCGTTCCCTCGGGGTGTGGCGCAGCTTGGTAGCGCGCTACGTTCGGGACGTAGAGGCCGCAGGTTCAAATCCTGTCACCCCGACCACGGCAGCCGGCTCCTCGAGCCGGCTGCTTCACATCCTGAAGACGGGCGGGGGCGGGGCGAGGTCCGCCCGGGGGCAGTCCGCGAGGGTGTACCCGCCGTACCCGAGGGCCTCGTCGCACAGCGACTCGACGGTCCAGCCCTCGAGCGCGCCGACCTTGGTGACGGTGGCGCGGTAGATGGTGATCGCGTACTTGGTCGGCGTGCCGTAGGCGACGTGCAGGCTGCCGACGAGCTGGGCCGAGCCCGCCTCGTCGTGGTCGTCCCAGGGGCGGTCGAAGCGCTGCCACAGGGTGGGGCTGCTGGCCCACAGGCCGTCCTGCCGGACATCGCGCATCGCGAGCTCCACGAGCACCGCCCGGGCTGCGCTCTCCGGCAGCACGGCAGAGGGGCGGATCACCTCGGTGACGGCGACGTCCTCGTAGACGGCGGCCGCGAGCTCTTCGAAGGGGTTCACCCCAGCATCATCGGCCGTTGGAGCCTCGGAGTTCAGCCCGGGCGGTCACCTTTCGCCACGGATGTCCGCCGGGCCTCTAGCCTGGTGGCTCGGCCCGAGCTCGTGGCCCCCCACCCTCGGTCTGGAAGGACCCGCATGCCTCCCCTCCTCGCACGCCTCGGTGTCGTGCTGCTCGTCGCGGCTGCCCCGGTCGGGGTGTACTTCGCGCCCTCGCACGGCCCGTCGTACCCGGAGAAGTGGGACAGCCGGGTGACCGAGCTGGCGGCGTTCGTGGAGCGGGAGCGGGCCCTGCGGTTCGAGCACCCCATCGAGGTGGCGTTCCTGGCGGAGGAGGAATTCGTCAAGGAGGTCACCGAGCCCGACCCGACGGCCGAGGAGCGCAAGGAGGTCGAGGACTTCGTCGAGGTGCTGCGGGCGCTCGGGCTCGTGACCGGCCACCCGGACCTGTTCGCGGCGCACAACGCCCTCGTCGGCAGCGACGTGGTCGGCCTCTACGTGCCCGAGGAGGAGAAGCTCTACGTCCGCGGGACCGAGCTCACGCCGTACGTGCGCGCGACCGCCGTCCACGAGCTGACCCACGCGCTCCAGGACCAGCACTTCGACCTGCAGCAGCTGAAGGACGACGCGCCAGGCGACGACGACACGGCCGTCACCGCGCTCATCGAGGGCGACGCCGTGCGGATCGAGGACGCCTACCTGCAGGGCCTGAGCCCGGCCGACCGGCAGGCCTACTCCGCCGAGGAGAGCGAGCTGCAGGAGGCCGCGCAGGACACGCACGACGACATCCCGCAGGTGCTGCAGGACCGGTTCGCGCTGCCCTACGTGTTCGGCCCCACCCTGCTGGACACGCTGATCGCCGAGGGCGGCAACAAGGCCGTCGACGCCGCCTTCCGCAAGCCGCCGTATGCCGAGGCGCAGGTCGTCGACCCGCAGCGCTACCCGACGGGCTTCACACCGGTGAAGATCGCCGACCCGGAGCTGCCGAAGAAGGCGGAGGAGCTCGACGGCAGCACGCCGTTCGGCCAGGTCTCGCTCGTGGAGGTCCTGGGGACGCGGCTCGGGTACGCGCAGGCCTGGGCGGCCGTGCAGGGCTGGGCGGGCGACGCCCTGCGGCCCTACCGGCTCGATGACCGCACGTGCGTGTCCGCGACCGTCGCGCTGGCCGACGATGCCGGCGCCACCCGGTTCCACGACGCCGTCAAGGCCTGGGGCGCGACGTCCGTCAGCGCTCCCGCCGACCGCCGCGTGCACTTCGTCGCCTGCGACCCGGGTGAGGCCGCCCGACCCACGGCCCACGAGCCGTCGGCGTTCGCCGTGCTGTCAGGCCGTGCTCAGGTGGTGCACGCGTTGATGCGGCAGAGCCAGCTCGGGTTCGCGACGGCGCGCTGCATGACCGACACCCTCATCACGGCCCTCGGGCCTGACCGCTTCGGCCAGCTGGACGAGGAGCAGCCGACGGCGCAGGAGAGCCAGCAGATCCAGCAGGTGCTCGCGCGCGCCTACGACGGCTGCTGACACCCCGCCCCCGCCGTACGGCGGTCTGCGCCGTACGGCGCGGGCCGCAGGCTCAGGGCGACAGCCTCAGGGCGAGGTCGACGGTCCGGGCGAGGCCGTCGGCGAGGACGGCACCAGTGTCGGCAGCGTCTGGATGGGGGTCGGGCTCGGCGTCGGGGACGGCGTGGGGCTGGGCGTCGGCGAGGGGGTCGGCGAGGGCGTCGGGCTCGGGGTCGGCGAAGGCGTCGGGCTCGGGGTGGCCGAGGGCGTCGGGCTCGGCGAGGGCTCGTTCAGGAGGGCCAGGTCGCGCTCGATCGCGGCGAGCAGCTGCAGCAGCAGCTGGGCACGCGCCCGGGTCAGGTCGCCGGCCCGCACCTGGTCCTCGATCTCCTGCCGCAGGTCGGCGGCGGCACCGCGCGCGCCTGGCAGGTCCTTGGCGTTCGCGTCCTCGACCAGCTCGGCGGTCAGGTCCTGCAGCCGACCGTGCGGGGTCAGTTCGGCACCGCTGCAGCCCGCGAGGAGGGCGCCGCTCAGGAGCAGCCCAGCGAGCCGCCTCATGAGCGCGCCACCTGGTCGCTGAAGTCCTGCAGCTCTCTCTCGAGCTGGTTCGGGAGGTCGGTGCGCACAGCCGGGACCGGACGCGGCGTCGCCGTGTCCGCCTTCGAGATCGCGACACCAGCCGCGACCGCGGCAACCACCGCGAGGACGCCGGTCACGACCCAGGGCGTCCGGCTCGGTCGCGCGGCGGGGCCCACCGCGGGGACGGCGGACGTGCGCGACAACAGGGTCGTACGAGGATCGTCGGTGCGCAGCGCCGTGGTCACCGGTGCCACGAGGGCGATGATCTCTCCCGCCATGAGGGAGCGGAGCGCGTCGCCGCACTCCACGGCCGACGGCCGGGACTGGGGATCGCGCGCGGTCATCGCCGAGAGCACGCCGGACCAGCCCTCCTCGAGCGACGGCGGCATGACCGGAGACCGGTGCAGCCGCGCCATCGCGGCCTCCATCGGCGGGCCGTCGTACTCGCGGGTGCCGGTCAGGGCCTCGAGCAGGAGGAGCCCGAGCGCGTAGACGTCGCTGGGCGGGCCGACCTGCTCGCCGGCAACCTGCTCGGGCGCGAGGTAGGAGGCGGTGCCGACCATGAGGCCGGTGCTCGTCACCTTGGCGGCGTCGACGAGACGCGCGATGCCGAAGTCGGTCAGCTTCACGGTGCCGTCACCACCCAGCAGCACGTTGCCGGGCTTGACGTCGCGGTGGACCATGCCGCGCGCGTGCACGTGCCCGAGCGCGTCGGCGAGACCGGCACCGATGGCGGCGACGCGCTGCACCGGGAGCGGGCGCGTGCGGATCGCCTCCGACAGCGTCTGGCCCTCGACGTACTCCATGACCACCCAGGGGCGGCCGGCGTTGTCGGTGCCGGCGTCGTACACCTGCACCAGCGACGGGTGCGAGAGCTGCGCGAGCGTCTTCGCCTCGTCGGCGGCGCGCACCGCGGACTCGTCGTGCGGCGCCGTCACGAGCTTCAGCGCCACGACCCGGTCCAGGGACGTGTCGGTCGAGCGCCAGACCTCCGCGGTGCCGCCGCGGCCGACCAGCAGGTCCAGGCGGTAGCGGCCGGCGATGACCGCCGCAGCGGGCACCGCCCGGGTGGGCTCGTCGGGCTCGGTCAACGACGTACCAGCAGCTCGGCGATCTGGACCGCGTTCAGGGCAGCGCCCTTGCGCAGGTTGTCGTTGGAGACGAACAGCGCCAGGCCGTTCGGTCCGTCCTGACGGACCCGCCCGACGTACGAGGGGTCCTGACCGGCGGCGAGCAGCGGCGTCGGCACGTCGTTGACCTCGACGCCGGGTGCGGCGGCAAGCAGCTCGAGGGCGCGGGCGACGCTGAGCGGCCGGGCGAACTCGGCGTTGAGGCTCAGCGAGTGCCCGGTGAAGACCGGGACGCGCACGCAGGTGCCGCTCACCCGCAGGCCGGGGATCCCCAGGATCTTGCGGCTCTCGTTGCGCAGCTTCTTCTCCTCGTCGGTCTCGAACTCTCCGTCGTCGACGACCGAACCGGCCAGCGGCAGCACGTTGAAGGCGATCGGCCGGGCGTACGCGCGCGGCTCCGGGAACGCCACGGCGCCGCCGTCGTGGACGAGGTCGGTGGCGTGCTCGGCGACCTTGCGCACCTGCTCGTCGAGCTCCTCGACACCGGCTAGCCCGGAGCCGCTCACCGCCTGGTAGGTGCTGGCGACAAGGCGGACCAGGCCCGCCTCGTCGTGCAGCGGCTTGAGCACCGGCATCGCCGCCATCGTCGTGCAGTTCGGGTTGGCGATGATCCCCTTGCGGGCCTCGGACACCGCGCCGGGGTTGACCTCGCTCACGACCAGTGGCACGTCAGGGTCCATCCGCCACGCGCTGCTGTTGTCGATGACGGTCGCGCCGGCCGCGGCGTACCGCGGGGCGAGCTCCTTGCTGGTGGCACCGCCCGCGGAGAACAGCGCGATGTCCAGGCCGCTCGGATCCGCGAGGGAGGCATCCTCCACGGTGAGCTCGCGGTCGCGGTAGCGGACCGTCGTACCTGCACTGCGGGCGCTGGCGAAGACGCGCAGCTCCGAGAGCGGGAAGTCGCGCTCGGCCAGCAGCCGGAGCATGACCGCGCCGACCTGACCGGTGGCGCCGACGACGCCGACCCGCGTCACCGGCCGGTCCCGCCGTACACGGTCGCGGTCTCGTCGCTGCCCAGGTCGAACGCGTCGTGCACCGCCTTCACGGCGGCGGGGACGTCGGTGTCGCGGCAGACGACGGAGATGCGGATCTCGCTGGTGCTGATGGCCTCGGCGTTGACGCCGACCGCCGCGAGGGCCTCGAAGAAGGTCGCGCTGACGCCGGGGTGGCTGCGCATGCCTGCGCCGACGAGGGAGACCTTGCCGATGTGCTCGTCGGACAGCAGCGTCTCGAAACCGACCTTGGCCTGCAGCTTGGACAGCGCGGTGACGGCGGTCGTGAGGTCGGACGTGGGGAGGGTGAAGGAGACGTCGGTGCGGTCGGTCGCGCCCGAGACGTTCTGCACGATCATGTCGATGTTGACCTCGGCGTCCGCGAGGGCGCGGAAGATCGCGGCGGCCTCGCCGGGCTTGTCGGGGACGCCGACCACCGTGACGCGTGCCTCGGAGAGGTCGTGCGCGACGCCGCTGATGATGGCTGCTTCCACTGGTTCAGTCCCTGTGATCGAGGTGCCGGGCTTGGTCGAGAAGGAGGAGCGGACGACAAGGGGGACGTCGTAGCGCCGGGCGTACTCCACGCAGCGCAGGTGCAGGATCTTCGCGCCCGAGGCGGCGAGCTCGAGCATCTCCTCGTAGGTCAGCGTGGGGAGCTGACGCGCGTTGGGCACGATCCGCGGGTCAGCGGAGTAGACACCGTCGACGTCGCTGTAGATCTCGCACACCTCGGCCTGCAGCGCCGCGGCCAGGGCGACGGCGGTGGTGTCCGAGCCACCGCGACCGAGCGTGGTGACGTC
Organism: Mycobacteriales bacterium; assembly: GCA_035526225.1. Taxonomy (GTDB): domain Bacteria; phylum Actinomycetota; class Actinomycetes; order Mycobacteriales; family SCTD01; genus RYN-111. Next base: position 3,940 of record DATLCV010000042.1, on the reverse strand, counting down.
CTTGGTGTCCTGGCTGACGCCCTGGAACCCGGCGACGATGGCCACATGGCCCTGCGCCACAGCCTCCTGGATGCGGCCCGGGGTGACGTCGATGATCCGGGCCTTGCCGTGGGTGGAGTCCGTGATCACGCCCGCCTGGCTGCCCGTGAAGCTGCGGGCACTGAGCCCGAGCGACTGGATCGCCATCGCGAGCAGGGCCATGGAGATGCGCTCGCCGGCGGTGAGGAGCATGTCGAGCTCGCGCCCGGGTGGGAGCGGTGAGACCTGCTGCGCGAGGTCGAGGAGCTCGTCGGTGGTGTCGCCCATTGCTGAAACAACAACGACCACGTCCTTGCCCGACTTGCGGGTCGCGACGATGCGCTCGGCCACCCGCTTGATGCGCTCAGCGTCCGACACCGACGACCCGCCGTACTTCTGCACGACGAGGCCCATGCGCTCCAGCGTACCGAGAAGAGGCGAGGCGGTTAGGTTCTGGCCATGGCAGACGCAGGCGTGGTCGCGACCGGGGTACGACGGTCCTTCGGCACGGTGGAGGCCGTCCGCGGCATCGACCTCACCGCGAGGCCAGGGGAGGTCACCGCCCTCGTCGGCCCCAACGGCGCCGGGAAGACCACGCTGCTGCTGGTGCTCGCGACCTTGCTCGTGCCGGACGCCGGGACCGTCACGGTGGCCGGTTTCGACCCGGTCACGCAGTCGGACGAGGTCCGGGCGCGGATGGGTTGGAGCCCCGACGTGTTCGGCCTGTACGACAACCTGACGTGCCGCGAGTACCTGGTCTTCGTCGCCGCGGCGATGCGCCTCCCCCGGCCTGCCGGTGAGGCCCGTTCGCGCGAGCTGCTGGCGCTGTCGCGCCTGGAGGACAAGGCCGACCTGCCGGTCCACACCCTCTCGCGCGGGCAGAAGCAGCGGCTCGGGCTGATGCGGGCGCTGGTGCACGACCCCTCGGTGCTGCTGCTCGACGAGCCCGCCTCGGGGCTGGACCCCCGCAGCCGGGTGGAGCTGCGCGCGCTGCTGCGCCTGCTGGCCGGTGAGGGCAAGTCGGTGCTCGTCTCGAGCCACCTGCTCGGCGACCTGGAGGAGCTGTCGGACCGGGTGGTGTTCGTCGACGGCGGCCGCACTGTGGGCGAGCACGCGATCGACGCGCTGCCCGCGAACACCGCCGCGCACCCCTGGCGGCTGCGGGCACTCGACCCCGACACGCTGGTGGCGGCGCTCGACAAGCTCGCCGTGCCCCACGGCGACCCGACTCCGGCGGGGGTGGACGTGCAGCTCGCCGGTGACGAGGCGGCGGCGGACCTGCTCGCCCGGCTGTTCCGCGCGAAGGTCCCCCTGGTGTCCTGCCAACCCGTGGGCGGCCATCTCGAAGCGGCGTACCTGGAGCTGACGCAGTGAGGCTGGACGGGGTGCTGACCGTGGCACGGCAGGAGTTCACGCTGCGCATCCGCGCAGGGCGGTGGCGCTGGTTGCTCAGCATCTGGTTCCTGCTCGTCACGGGCTTCACCGTGCTCGTGCACCTGTCGGTGCGGGCGAGCTACCACGACGCCCGCAACAAGGGGGTCGTGGTCTACGGCGCCCTTGTGCTCTTCGTGCTGGCCCTCGCGCTGCTCGTCGTCCCCTCCCTCACGGGGCAGTCCGTGAACGGCGACCGCGAGCGCGGCACGCTTGCGACCCTGCAGGTGACGCGACTGTCCTCGCTGGAGATCGCCGTCGGCAAGCTCGTCGCGGCCTGGGGCACCTCGCTCGCGTTCCTGGCCCTGGCGCTGCCGGCCGTCGTCTACAGCGTCGCGCTCGGCGGGATCCCGGTGGACCGGCTGCTGGTCGTGACGATCGTGGTGGCCCTGCTGCTCGGGGTCGTCGCCGCGCTCGCGCTGTGCCTGTCCTCACTGCTCGCCCGGAGCACGACGTCGGGTGTGCTGTCCTACCTGGCCGTCTTCACGCTCACCATCGGCACGCTCATCCTGTTCGGCATCGGAGCGGCTCTGAGCACCGAGCACTTCACGGAGCAGACGACCTGCCCCACCCGCGCCGAGCTCGTCGAGCAGGGCTTCCCGCCGGAGGCGCTCGACCGCGCGCTCGCCGACTGCACCGGATCGTCGTACGAGGGGACGCGGGCGCGGACCGATCGCGTGTGGTGGCTGCTCGCACCGAACCCGTTCGTCATCGTGGCCGACGCTGCACCGCAGCTGCCGAAGGAGACAGCGGCGGAGCGACGGACGCGGCTGGCGGACGAGCAGAGCGGTCGTTACCACGAGGACCTGCGCCAGAACGACCCGCTGGGCGCCATCGGCCGCGGGGTGCGCGACCTGCGCAAGGCCCCGGGCTCCGACAGCAGCCGCAAGCCCGTCTGGCCGTTCGGGCTCGCCTTCGACCTGCTGCTCGGGACCGGGGCGGTGTGGCTCACCGCGCGCCGGCTGCACGCGCCGTCGCGCACGCTGCCCAAGGGCCAGCGCGTCGCGTAGGGGTCAGCCGAAGGCACCGCAGGGCAGGTACGGCGACATCGTCGGCTGGCCCCGCAGGGCGAGCGACGCCCCCGCCTTCAGGCGCAACCCCGCGTCGAGTGTCACGTCGATCGCCCACTGCTGGTCGGCCGTGAGCCAGTCGACCTCCACCGGCTCGGAGGCCTCCGCCAGGGCGGTCCAGAGGAGGTCGCGCGCGGTCTGCTCGTCGGTCGCCGCCAGCCACGTGGTCCCGATCGGCCGCAGGACCGCGAACCCCTTTCCGGGCACGACGACGATCCGGTTGCCCAGCTGCAGGAAGTAGTCGACCTCCGGACCCATGGCGGCGCCGCGCACGGCGCGCGTCACGTGGTCGAGCGTCTCGCGGTCGTCGTCGTAGTCGCGGACACCGGTGACGGCGGGGAGGCGGGTGCGGTCAGGGGTGCCCGCCGCGGTGTAGCTCGGGTGCAGGGCGAACCCGGCCCGCTGGTACCGCCGTACGGCCCTGGCGTCGTCGGTCGACATGATCCAGGAGCGGTCGGTGGCCGTGCTGAGCGCCGCCTCGAGCAGGTCGCGACCGACGTTCTGCCCCTGGAACCGCGGGTCGACCATGAGCAGGGACAGGAACCACATGCCCTCACGGACCAGGGCCAGGGCCAGCCCGGCCACGACGCCGTCGACCTCCGCGGCCCAGGCGCTCTCGGGGTCGGTGCGCAGCAGGTGCGAGATCCGTGCCCGGCTGCGCACCACGATCTCGTCGGTCAGGTCCTGCACCGGCCGGGCCATGCGGGCGTCGAGCCCGGACAGCGCGGAGTAGGTGATCTCCTGCCCGCGCGCCACGTCGTCCGTCGTGAGAGGTCTGATCACGCCGCCCACCATGGCCTACGCAGGCCTCAGACGTCGAGGGTGCGCCGGCCCTCGAAGGCCCGACCCAGGGTGACCTCGTCGGCGTACTCGAGGTCGCCGCCCACGGGCAGGCCGCTGGCGAGTCGGGTGACGACGAGTCCCATGGGCTTCACCAGCCTTGCGAGGTAGGACGCGGTGGCCTCCCCTTCCAGATTGGGGTCGGTGGCCAAGATGAGCTCTGTGACGGTGCCGTCGGCGAGCCGCGTCATGAGCTCCCGCACGCGCAGGTCGTCGGGACCGATGCCCTCGATAGGGGAGATGGCACCACCCAGCACGTGATAGCGACCGTGGAACTCACGGGTCTTCTCGACCGCGACGACGTCCTTGCTCTCCTCGACCACGCAGATGACCGTGAGGTCCCGACGAGGGTCGCGGCACACCCGGCACTCGTCCTGCTCGGTGACGTTTCCGCAAATGCGACAAAACCTCACCTTGTCCTTCACCTCGGTCAACGCCGTCACGAGCCGCTTGACGTCGGCGGGATCGGCGGCGAGCAGGTGGAACGCGATCCGCTGCGCACTCTTGGGACCGACGCCCGGCAGTCGCCCCAGTTCGTCGATCAGATCCTGTACGGCGCCCTCGTACACCTGCGCTACATG